>JAIYAV010000176.1 GCA_027488855.1 Saprospiraceae bacterium | reverse complement strand
TGCAGAAGAGGCACTGCAACGTGAGGAAGAGGAACGTCAACGTGCAACAGCAGCCTTACAGCGCGAGGAAGAAGCCTTGCAACGCGAGGAAGAGGAACACCAACGCCTCAACAGATTGATTTACTATCTTCACGATATCATGCAGCTTCCTGTAGCAAATATCGCAGAAATGATGGGGGTTGAAGCGCAATATGTGCTGGAACTATTGAAGCAAGGTAGTGCTGAAGGGTGATTAGGATATCCTCCGCTAGTTCAAGTGTTTTCTGCTTTATCCGCTAGGCCAAGTCTTACCATTTAATTTCCAAGACGCAACGCTGGTAGAATGTCTCCAGG
This sequence comes from Saprospiraceae bacterium, assembly GCA_027488855.1. GTDB lineage: Bacteria > Bacteroidota > Bacteroidia > Chitinophagales > Saprospiraceae > Haliscomenobacter. The sequence continues at coordinate 7,546 of JAIYAV010000176.1, read as the reverse complement.
CTTGTACCAGCGGTAGCGCGATGTTTTTTAATGGGATTGAAAGACTTAGAATAGCGGGAGAAAAATTCCTGGCTGATAAAACTGCTCAATTCCACCAAACACTTCTTCGGGGTTGTCCGCAAAAAAAAAGTAAGTTTGGGTTAAGCTAAGTCCACATTTTCAATGCCATCTTGAAATGGATAAAATAAAAAACTACCAAAACATCATCACCACCTTACTGGAGGAATACGCGGCGATTCCGCCCTCCTACCCTACTAGTTTGCGGGATGAGCTAATCATCGATACCCAGCACAATCATTTCCAATTGATTACAGTAGGCTGGGAAGGCAGTCAATTTGTACACGAAGCCATTTTTCACCTCGATATCATTGATGGAAAGGTCTGGATTCAACAAAACAACAGCGAGGCGAAATTGACTGATGAGTTGATTGAAAGAGGGGTAGCAAAGTCGGATATTGTGCTGGGATTTCAGCATCCTGAAGCGAGGGTTCATTCAGGTTTTGCGGTGGCGTGAACAGGGGGTGTCTTGCCACGCTGGTGCATGGTCTTTAATCGGGAAGACTTAGACGAGCGGGTAAGGTCTAAGCACCCTAAGGTTAAGGTTCTTGGCTACCGAGCCACTCTATATGGAATCGAGCATAGTAACGAAAGCCTTGTAACATCCATTCCTTGCTACTTAGTACTCTTTCCCCTGAATTCATAATTACTATTTAAACCATTCAATAATTTCATTTGCAATTAATTCATGTCCCTGTTCATTTGGATGATTTACCTGCGACATGTATTTTGACAGTTGTTCCTTATTTGAATAAAGAAACCCAAATATTTTGTAAGTATCAACAAGCGCCACCTGATTTTCTTTCGCCAACTGAATGATCTGGTCAGTATGTTTTTTTAATTCATTATCGGGGTTTTCATAATCAACGCGCTGATCGGGAGATGGGGTCAACAGAATAACCGGAATATCCTGTTCTTTTGCCATTTTAATCATCCGACTCCATGCTTCTTTTGCCTTTTCCAATCCTGCGCCGCGATCATTTAAAGCATAATCGATTAAAATCACATCCGGTTTGTGCGTAAGTACATCTTTTTCAAATCGTATTGAACCGTTGAGGGAATTTTCACCGCCAATTGCGGTAACAATTACATTTACAAGTGCATACGGATATATTTCCTTTAACTTTTTCAGGAATAAATTAGGGTATGCTCCCATCGTATTTACATGCGGTGTTTTAAAATATCCAGCAGGTACACTGTGACCATGAAAAACAATATTAACCGTCCTGTTTTGGGGCCATTTCTTTAGTAGTTCATTTTTAAGGTCGCTCAAATAGTCGGAATGATCAACCATTCCTGATTCTGAATTTTGAGCATGAGCAAAAAAAACAGTCAGAATACTCAATAGAAAAATTAAAACCGTACTAGATTTTATCTGATGGGCGAATGGTTTGATCGTTTTCATTTTAGAAAATTTTAATTTGATTTTTCTGTGAGCTGATACCAAGTCTTCCCCATTAACCCCCACCGTCTGGGTCATTTAACCCCTGTCACCTCCCGCAACAACTTAAAAAAACCTTTCTTTCGTTCTGAATTGATTCCCCAATCCACCGGAACGCTTTGGTATCCGTCCTCAAATCCTTCGTCCTTCATGCGGTAATCAAAATACCCCCAGGAAGCGTAGGCCTGAATGGCAGCTACAAAATTATTTTGCTCAGCTTCGAAGTTGAAATGATCATCTTCATTGAAGAGGATCGGAGTATTGTGGAAACCTACTACATTTTTGGCATCGGCCACCAGTTTGGTGATCTTCGCAGGATCGCGCACACCATTGCCATGCAGCAAGACAAAATCAGCCACCTTAACTACGTTGGATTGTGGTAAAGTGCCACCGCCGTAACTAGTACTGACCAAAAGGCGATAACCTCCTTTGCGCGTATTTTGTACCCGCTCAATCAGCTCATGTACCCGCTCTGGTTGCAGGATTGGGTGGTTGTAGCTGATGTTGCATTCATTGTTGATTTCGACGAGGATGTTCCGGTATTTTTTCTTGAGCAGCCAGGCCGTGATGTTGTCTACAGCTCGGATGACAGCGGCCTCATCTTGCAAATGTTCGTCTTGGCCAAAATAGAAGTAGCCCAAAATGACCACCATGCCCAATTCATTGGCTTTGTCGAGGATCATTTTCAGGCGGCGCAAATAATCGGGGAGCAGGTTCCCCTGGGGATCAAATGCCGAATTGATCCAGCCTTTGTTGCCGTAACCCAGTGGACTGCCCCCTTGCAAGTTGAGGGTAAAAGCCAACAAGCCCTGGTTTTTCCAGAGTGGCATGGCGGCGATGAATTCCCCGGTGTTGCGCTCCGGGTCCCATTTTTTGGTGTCTGCATATTGAAATTGATCTCGGGTTGCGGGGTTCAAATCGTCAAAGATACCCTGCACCATCCGGGAGTTGAACAGTAGCCCTTCTATTTTATGGCCTTGCCACTCGCGTCCACGGTAGGTCAATTGCTTGTTGATCTTGAATTGATTGCCCGTGATGGAAACACTCGTTTTTTGGGCAGAAGCCTGGGGAAGAAACGATACAAAGTACAGCAAGCTGCCGAGGAGAATCGATTTCATGGTGAAGGAATTTCTCTAAAAATAGGAAAATACATGAATCATCCCGAATTTACAAGCATACACAAAATCATCACTTCAAGGTGCCGGCAATAAATTCCACCAAATCCTTTTTGAACTTTGCTGCCGAAGCCTCGTGGGTGTACATCATGTGTCCCGCTTCGTAGTATTTTTGGATTACATTGGCCTTAAGGGTTTTATTCAAGCCCATGTGGTCAAAGGTGTATTCGGTGGCCCCAAAAGGCGTAGCCATATCGTAAATGCCATTCATGACCAGAATCTTCATGCGCGGATTGTTGGTCATGGCGTTGAGGAGGTCTGGAGCAGTAGTAGGGGGGCAAGCATCGCCAAAGAGGCCCTCACTCCGCTTGTGTTTCCAATCCCAATTGAACCCTTGCAAACCGTAAGCACTGGTATTGTAGGTCTTGTCTTTGCTTACCTTCAATTCGGTGGTGTAGTAATGCATGAATGCTGAAATGTAAGCCGGAGCAATGTCTGTAGCTTGCGGGTCTTTAGTGGTATATTCGCTCAATACATTGGTGGTGATGCCTTTGTAACGAGAATCGAGTCGACCAACTTCCATGCTTGAGCTGCGCAACAATTCCTGGGCAAACTGGGGTTGATTTACCCGCAAGTTTGCTTTGTCCCAATACTCTTTGCTGATTCCTGAGTAAGCGACCAGTTTGGTCAGGATGTTTTCCCTTTCTGCAGCACCCAACTGATCGCCTTGCATCAAGGCAGTGGCATATTCACCCCAGCAGAATTTTCTTACTTCGACCAAAAAAGCATCCAAACTGGCGGGTTTGCTAGCGAGTTTGTTGTGGTACCAGGCGGTTGCTGCGTAGGTAGGAAAGTTGACTACATAAGAAATGTCATCGCCGGGGTTGTAGGCCAAAGTCCGAATTTCCAATACATTGGACACCAGCACCACACCATTGACGGAAATGCCAAAACTGGATTGCAGGTAATCGGCAACCCCAGCTGAACGAAACGTACCATAGCTTTCACCCAGGAGGTATTTTGGTGAGTTCCATCTTTCGTTTTCATGCACATAGTTTTTGATGAATTGGCTCACCGATCGAATGTCGGGATCAACGCCCCAAAAGTCGGTGTTTTTGGCCTTGCCTACGGCCCGGCTCAATCCGGTTCCTACGGGATCCATCATGACCACATCCGATACATCAAGGATGGAGTAATTGTTGTCCTCAATCCGGTAAGGGGCGGGGCCATTGGGTTGCGGGTCGTTGACCACCACTCTGCGTGGGCCCATTACACCCATGTGCAACCACATCGAGGAAGAACCAGGGCCACCATTGTAAGAGAATGTGATCGGGCGCTTACTCATGTCGGTCTCCCCATCTTTGGTGTAGGCGGTGTACCCAAAAGCAGCAATGGGTTCGTCTTTTTCATTTCTCAGAATCAGCGTGCCCGCGGTGGCCGTATAGTTGATGACTTTGCCTTCAATTTTTGCGCTGTGTTTGGTGACAAATTTTTCGGGCTTGGTGCCTTTCAAGGTATCTACCTGAGAGAAGGCTGGCATGACGTACAGTAAAGCCAGGGCCAAAATACCGATGCGTGTAATTTTTTTATTCATTTGATTTGAAGTTGAATGGTTAGGAATATGAGCTAGCGTAAGTGAAGATATGGGTAATTTTTGATGATTTTATAGGAAAACTTAGACAAGCAATTAAACCAAAACTTAGTTGATATCGTATATTCAGATGAAGGATCTAATTTTTACTCCGACTCGTCAGAATTTGTACCTGTATACCAAAAAACATGCGCAAAACCTGGCGTTGCACAGTATTTAAAAACACCCGAAATGAAACGCCTTAGTCTGTTTGTATGCCTGATAACGAGTTTATCCTCTTATCATTTGTCCGCCCAAAACAACTCCTGGAAATTCCGACATGATCAAAATGGAATTCAGGTTTTTACGCGTAAAGATAGCACTTCCAATATTGTGGAAATAAAATTTCGGACTGAAGTCAAAGCCAGTTTAAATGCAGTGGTCGCAATGGCCTGCGACATTCCCAATCTAAAAAACTGGTCTTACCGGCTCAAAGAATCTTATCAATTAAAAGAGGTAAGCGAAACCGAAGGGTATTTGTACATGTACAGCGATTTCCCCTTTCCTTTTTCTGATCGGGATATGATTGTCCATAACATTATGAAACAGGATCCCTATACGAAACAAGTTACGTTCGTAAGCAAATCCGTTTACAATGCAATCCCCGAAAAAGACGGGGTGGTGCGGATTAAAATTATTGAATCCAAATGGATTTATACCCCTTTACCAAATGGTATGGTACGCCTAGAGTATCAGCTCAAATCAGATCCCGGAGGGAACATCCCAAATTGGCTGATCAACCTGGCTGCCGACGATGGGCACCTCAAAAGCATTGCGAATTTGAAAGAGTTCTTGCCCAAATACGAAAATGCAAAGGTGGCTTTTTTGAAATAGTAAAACAGGCACGATCTTAAGCAAAACTACATTTCTCTCAGCTAGCTCAAGTCTTCCACGTTACCCCAAAACGCAACGCTGGTGCAGTGTCTCATGACCTGCACCCCATTATCCCCGCGTCTTCAAGACCATAGCCGTCAGGCTAAGGCTGAATCGCACTCCAAACGGGGGATTCAGCTAAAAGATTTAGGCTGTTTTTTACGAAATCGCCTCTCAAAGTGACAGTTTTGATGCTTAGCCTGACGGCTATGGTCTTCAAGACGCACGAGTATGCACGATCCTAAGGAAGAGCGACAATTTACAAGATATCTTCTTGCTAACTAGAGGGCTAAACGAAAACCCAAATTGAAGTAACCGAGCCTAGACCAGTCGCTTGAGCGATAGGACACACGGCAGAATTTAACGCCTTTGCGATTATTCCAGCCACCGCCACGATATACTCGAAAAGAGCCCAAATCAGCTCCTTTAGGATTCGTCTGTTTATTACTGCTATATGGTCCATCCCAATCTTGACACCACTCATATACGTTGCCACTCATATCGTACAAGCCAAGTTCATTGGCTTTTTTCTGCCCTACAGGGTGGATTGTTAGATTTAAATCATCGTTAGCGTACCAGGCTACTTCATCTACGTTATTACTGCCCGAGTATTTATAATGGCGACTCACGTTGCCCCCACGGGCGGCGTATTCCCATTCAGCTTCAGTAGGTAGGCGGTATTTTTTCCCTGTCTGGGCATTAAGCTTGCTTAGAAACTTTTGCACATCTTCCCAACTTACACTTTCTACTGGGCATTGGTCACAACCTTTGAAATCCAAATATGGTGGATCACTGCCCATCACTTCTCGCCACTGCTTCTGGGTTACTTCGTATTTGTTCAAGTAAAAATCGCCTAATGTAACTTGATGGGCAGGTTTCTCATTGGCATAACAATCACTTTCTTGCTCACTTGTACAGCCCATGGTAAAAGTACCACCCTTGATCAGAATCATGTTTTCAGATAGTTTCTCTTCCATAGTAGAAAGACTGGGGGCTTTGATTTGATCCTGGCCAGTAAGTGGACTGACTATCCAGAAAAACAAAAAGCTGATAAAGTATGTTAAAGGCACAATTCGAGATGGTAGGATGCTGTACATAGTTTCATGATTTCTGGGCTTAAAATAATCATTATCCCGCATATGAACCTCAACCTGCCTGTTCATTCTCCTTAGGTGTGACTATACAAGACCCCTTCTCCAAAACATCTTCCATACAGCTGCCACCAAAGCGATCATACACTTCCAGTGCATTCAATTCCTGACTGATTTGCCCGGGGAAAAAGTCTGGCTCAACCAAACGCAATAGCTTCATCTCGGGATAATACCGAAAGCGCAACTGGCTTTGGTTGGCAACCGCACGGGCTAAAGCATCGGGCACTTCAGCATCCAGAATGGTACGATCCTGGGTGGCAATGAGTGTGGAGAACTGGGCATATGCGCTTTGAAAGGGTAACCATTGGGGGTCGGACGGAACGACATCCAGGATATGGGGTTCGGTGCGGAAGGTGGAGGTTAGTTCCCAGAATTTCATGAGTAAATGTTATGATTGGCACTTTGCTTGGTACTGAATTTGCGACACACTACAAAGGCAAACTGGGCAATTCCTGGGTATAGCGCCCAGGTGGGAATTCCACAGCTGTTCTTGGCCATGTTGATTGTTTGGGAATGTTATGCGTGGGATAAAGTTACGAGAAATTTGGGGATGCACAATCTATTGTCAGGCATTAAAATGGAACTAACCAGGTTAAAAAGTGTTTATACAGGTTGTTTAGTTAGTCCAAATAGTGAAAAATGAAACCAAACCTATGGATTTACTCCACTCAAGAAACAATCTCTCAAACAGCAGCCTCATTAATAGTCTTTGGAGCAGGAATATTTCATAAAGCAAAAATCATCAAAGATTTAGATTTGCTCGAAGAAATAGCAAAAGGCTTAGACAATCAGTCATCACCTCCTAATATCAACGAATTAAATGAATTCCTTTTTTCTTACTTGACGGATTCTATCAGCGTTTTAATCTTTTTTGAGAATTATATGAAAGCAGAGTTAATAATGAAAGAGTATTGCGTTCATCAGCTCAAGAAAGACATTCCAGAATTCAAAGATGTTGCAAAAAGGCAGTTTTTTGAGCCAATTTCAATAGACGAGATTAATTCGATTGAGCCATTTGAAATTTATGCCGAAAGGGAAGAAATTTTCCATAGAGGAATAAAGGAAACTACAATTGGGATGAAAGAATTGATAGGCTCCCAAAGTTACCTTAACAATTATCAATTGAGTGACGAAATTCTGAATTTTGTCAAAGAGCTAACCGGGTGCAGCAGGGATTTGTGCCCCTGTCCCTAAAGCGTTACTAAATTGTTAATCAATATATTCCAACGAAAAGCCAACAAAGTGGCTCTAAGAAAGTAGAGCATTTCGACATTTTTAG
>JAIYAV010000326.1 GCA_027488855.1 Saprospiraceae bacterium | reverse complement strand
CTTTGCGGGCATCCTGGGCAAAAATTCTTTGCAGGAAAACCTCATCACTAATCAGTTTGGGCTCAGCAAACAATTCTGAATCAGCCCTTAATGCAGACAATCGGCTCTCCTTGTCTTTGACCTCTAATTTTGATAGCTTCTCCATGCTGTGAGTGTATTGAACCCATTGTCCAACGATAGACATAATTTTGGGCTTTTACCCCACATTGAGCACTAATGTTTTTTTACTTGGTGTCAATAAAAAATTAAATTCTGAAAAAAATCACCACGTTTTAATTTTTTCCCTTCCCCAGTGTGGGGTAAAACCCGCTGCTTTTGTCTGATACGGTAATGTTGCGATTTTTTACCATTTCCCACGAAGCCTTATGAAAGAAATGATGATTCAAAAAATACTGTTCGATTATTTCGATGGAAGAGCAACTTCCCTGGAGCGGAAACTGATTGAAGATTGGTTGAAGGAAGACGTTGAAAATGAAACCTTGTATTACCAGTACCTTGATGAATGGGAAAACCAAAACCCACAATACCTTTCCGACGATCAGGAAGCCTGGCAAAAATTCCAAACCGTACTCAATACTCCACTAAGCCCAAGTCAAGAACCAACGACGACTAAAAACAATGCCGCAAAACATGCTACGGTGCACAGTCTGCGCAAATTTTGGTACGTGGCGGCTTCCCTGGCGATACTGATGACGACGAGTATGTTTTTTTTGCAAAAAACCATCTTGTACCGTACCTACAAAACGCCCTACGCCCAAACCCAACAATTGACCCTCTCGGACGGCACCGAAGTTGTGCTCAATGCCAATTCAACCCTGTACGTACCCAGATGGGGGCAATTTGAACAAAATCGCAAGGTTCTGCTGGATGGAGAAGCCGAATTCCACGTCACCCACACCATCGACAATCAACGCTTTGTTGTCAAAACCAGCAGCGATTTTGAAGTGGAGGTTTTTGGGACAAAATTTGTGCTGTACGCCCGCGAGCAGGCCAAAAAAGTGGTCTTGAATGAGGGCAAAGTACAAGTCAATTACCAAGGTGGGAAAAAGCAACTGATGAAGCCCGGTGATGTCGTAACCCTGACCACCGGAGCCCAAAGCCTGGACCTGTCCAAAACGGACGACACCAAAAAATACAGTGCCTGGAAGGAGCACCAATTTTACTTCGATGACACCTCACTTTCCCAGGCTTCCATCACCATCAAAGAACATTTTGGCTTACAACTGGCTTTTGAATCCCCCGTATTGGCCGAGCGCCGCTTGTCCGGGTATTTCAAAGCTGAAAAATCAACTGAATTTTTTCAAGCACTATCAGTCCTGCTGAACGTAGATGTACGCCAGCAAGGGGATACCATATACCTTTCAACCAAATAATAAAATCACAGGTCGTATGAAACAATATTTTACAAAACACACGCCATTAAGCATCCTCTTGCTGTTGCTTTTGGCCTGCCATCCATTCTTGATGGCGCAAAGTTTGGCTTATGTACATCAAAATAAGCCAGACTTAGAAGCAAAAACCAGCACGCCTTCCAACCTCATTCGGTTGAAAGACGCCCTGAATGAATTGAGTCAGGAATACCAGGTGAGTATTTTATTTGAAGATGTAACCGTAAAAGGTTTGCAAACTACCGTAGATAAAATCAAAGGGGGTAAACTCGAAAGTAAACTCGAAAAACTGCTCAAGCCCCACCGATTGACGTTCCAAAAAGTCAACAAAAATGCTTACGTGGTGGTAGCCCCTGTGCAAAAAAGCGAAAAACAGAGCAGCAAAGAACCGCGAAAAACCGAAGATGGCAGCGTGCCAACCTTGCTAAAAACCACGCCGGAAAGAAACAGCTTGTTGAGTGTAGTCAGCCCACTGCAATCAGCACCCATGTCTGTGATCATTCCCGATAGGACCATCACGGGGAAAGTGATCGACGATACAGGCGAGGCACTCCCAGGCACCAACGTATTGGTTAAAGGCACCACTATTGGCGACATTACCGACGTCAATGGTGAATTCCGCGTAGATGTGCCCGATGACAATAGCATTCTGGTGTTCAGCTTCACTGGTTTTCTTACCCAGGAAATTGCGGTGGGCAACCAAACCACCATCAACGTGACCCTGAAACAAGATGACTTGTTGCTCAACGAGGTAGTGGTAGTGGGATACGGCGAAATCAAAAAATCTGATTTGACAGGTGCTGTGGCGTCCGTTCAAACCAAGGACATTGTACGGGGCAACCCCATCATCGCTTCCAAAGCCATCCAGGGTCAGGTCGCCGGGGCAACGGTAACCAAGCTGAACAACAAACCCGGCACCGGCTACAGCATCACCATCCGGGGCGAAAACACCATCAACAACTCCACCCAACCATTGGTGGTCATCGATGGCCTGATGGGCGGCGACATCAACAACCTCAACCCCAACGACATCCAGTCGATGGACATCCTCAAAGACGCATCTTCTACGGCCATTTATGGTTCACGGGGGGCCAACGGGGTCATTATCATTACCACCAAAAAAGGCGTTTCTGGCAAACCCAGAATCAGCTACGACAGCTACATCGGTGTAAAAAATCCGGCCCACCTGCCTGAGTTGATGAACACTGCGCAGTTTTACAAATCCATTTATACCGACCGGATTTTGGAAGGTTCCACTGGAGCCAGTTTCACCGCTGCCGAAAGAGCAAACATCGACGCCAATAATACCACCGATTGGGTAGACCTCGTGACTGGCCCTGGCATGCAAATGAGCCAAAACCTGAGCGTTTCGGGCGGTACCGAAAAAACGACCTATCGCTTTTCAGGTGGTTTTTTGAATGAAGACGGCAACGTATTGTACACCGGATTCAAACGCTACAACCTCAATGCTGGCCTAGACAGCAAAATTGGCAAATATTTCAAGCTTGGATTCACTTCCTACGTGAGTTATGGCGACATCAATGTAGGTTCAGGTGAATCGCTGCGCAATGCCTACCGGGCTCGCCCCACTGGAACCGTGTACTACAAAGACCTGGCCAATCCATCTGAAAACTCCGATATCGATGTGAACGGCTACGCTTTTTGGATGGGCATCAACGACAAACAAGTGGGTAACCCTTTATTGGACATTGATCCCACGGTTTCAAAATTGCAAACCACCAATACCTCCATCATCAGCAATGCTTACGTGGAAGTGACGCCACTCAAAGGTTTGAGCATCCGCTCCTCCATTTCTGCTTCGTATACTTCCGAAAGAGCGGGTGATTTTAGAGGTCGCTGGTCCAAGTCACAAATTGGCGCCAAACCAAGGGCACAATTCGACAACCGGACTTTGGCCAATTACACCCTGGACAACATCATCAACTACAGCGTAGACTTCGGTCGCCACAAAATCAACCTGACTGGTTTGCAGAGTGCGTTTTACCAAAGAAATGAAGCCTATTCTATTTTTGTACGCGATCTTCCTTACGACTCGGATTGGTATGCCCTGGGTACCGCAGCAACCATTGGTAGCATCGGTAGCTCATTGGTTGAGCGCTCAATCCTCTCGTACATGGGGCGGATCAACTACTCTTTCAACGACAAATATTTGTTGACCCTGACTGGCCGTTCCGATGGCGCTTCCCAACTTTCCGAAGGCAACAAATGGGCGTTCTTCCCTTCAGTGGCTGTGGCCTGGCGTTTGGGCGATGAGCCTTTCATCAACAACCTCAATGTCTTTTCTAACCTGAAAGTGCGCCTAAGTTATGGCGAAGTAGGCAACGCTACTGTGAACCCTTACAGCACCCAAGCCGGCTTGTTGAACACGGGTTACGATTTTGATGGCACCTCCGCTTTTGGTTTTGCGCCAGCGAATTTGGGCAACAAAGACTTGCGTTGGGAACGCAGTAATGAGTTGAACCTGGGCATCGATTTTGGCTTCTTCAAAAACCGCATCTCCGCATCTCTGGAATTGTACAACCGGAAAACGGTGGATTTGATCCTGAATCAAAAAATACCTACCGTAACTGGGTTCTCTCAGGTGATCGCCAACGTGGGCCAGATTGAGAACAAGGGCGTTGAACTCACCCTCAGAACAACCAATGTGGCGACCAAAAGCTTCAATTGGAATACCACCTTCGCCTTTACCAAAAACAACAACAAACTGCTGCAATTGTACGGGGATGGCCAGAAGGTTGACAAAGGCAACCGCCTATTCGTAGGGTACCCCATCCGCGCCAATTTTGACTACGAATTTGATGGAATCTGGCAAACCACCGACAAGGACTTAGCCGCAAAATACAAACAAGTACCCGGCTCGGTAAGGGTGGTTGACCAAAACAACGACGGCGTCATCTCGTCTACCGATGCCATCGATGACCGCGTTTATTTGGGCACGCAACTCCCCAATTGGATCCTGGGCGTGACCAACCGCCTTAATTTCAAGCAATTTGACTTTTCATTTTTTGTCTACTACCGCGATGGCGTGCAGTACAACAACAGCACCTTGTCTGGCACCTTTGGGGAAGTATCTGGTACCCGTTACAACCGCCTGGCCTCCCTGGATTATTGGAGAAGTGACAACCCATCCAATACCTATTTTGGGGTAGTTGCCGCCAATCCTTACCGCAGTGCGATCAACTACCAGGATGCCAGCTTTTTGCGCATTTCCGACATTACCCTGGGTTACACCTTGCCACAAGCAGTGATGGACAAGTTGAAAATGTCCAGTGCCCGTTTTTACGGCCAGGTAATCAATCCTTACGTGAGTTCCAAATTTACAGGCTTTGATCCCGAATTCAACTCTGCCATTTTCCAGGATGATGTTCCGTCGATGACCATGCTTTTCGGTGTCAACATCAGTTTCTAATCGTTTAACTCTGTACACAATGAAATCAACAATAATAACTCGTTTTACTTTTTTGGCAATCGCAGCGCTTTGCTTGGTTGCTACCGGCTGCGATGAAGATTTTTTGGTTGAAAAACCAGTTACGACCCTCACCACGGACGTGTATTACAAAACCGAGGCTGGTTTTGAAGATTTGGTGCGCTCTTGTTACTCCTTGCTGCGCAACATTCACCAAAACCGGACCCTCGTTTTGAATGGTACCGACATCTTTACTGCGGGCGGATATGGTGACCCCAAATTTTCTACACCCACTGTAAACACCGGGCCGATTGAGCAATACGATGTGCGCTTCAATGCATCTTTGAGCGAACTACAAAGTCTTTGGACCTTGTTGTACACCGAAATTGGCCGTACCAATACTGCCATCACTCGTGCCGACGGCATTACTACGATGGCCGCAGCCCTGAAAGATGCGCGGGTTTCGGAAGCCAAGTTTTTGAGAGCCCTCTGCTACTTTTACCTCGTTCAACACTGGGGCGATGTCCCCATGCCACTGACCGAAATAGTGAGCCCCACCAAGGAGGCCAACCGGGTAGCTTCAGCGGACATTTACAAACAAATCATCACAGACTTGCTTGATGCCGAAGCTAAACTTCCCGTTACCGCCACCAACTACGGTCGGATTACCAAAGGTGCTGCTCAGTTTTTATTGGCTCGGGTGTATTTGACGCGTGGCTGGAATTTCAAAAACTCCCTGGGTGGCTCTCCTGCTGATTTTGATTTGGCCCTGCAATACGCCGACAAAGTCATCGACGTTTATCCCTTGGCGGCCAATTACAATCTACTGTTCCCTACCCGCTCGGAGAACCCACTGAAGCAATACACCGGTGCTCAAAATGACAAAAACGCTGAGATCATCTTTGCGGTGCAGTACAATGCCGACGTGTTGACCAATAAAACCGATCCCGCATTTGCGGTAGACGCAGCAGGAGGAAACAACCTACACTCGGTTTTCAATGGCAGTGGTGAAGGATTTCCAGGCACCAAAGGCAGAACCAGTGATTACAACCGCTCCCTGGGATTTCACAATACCACTCCGGCCATGTACCGCTTGTATGACCCGGAGAATGATTCGCGCTATGACCATAATTTCCTGGAGGTTGGTTATGCCCTGCAAGCCGTGGCCGGTTTCAAACCCCTGCCAACCGTGAATCCCAACCTGAAAATTGACATCAAAGCAGGTGATACTGTGGTGTACTATCGTCCCTGGAACAAACCTGCTACTACGTTGGCAGAAAGAGGTGTAGACATGGGTGGCCAAAAGAAATATTCAGTAGTAAACCCCGAAGAATGGGGTGGTGGATATGGGTTCATCAATGGCAGTGTCGTGAATGTGAGTGGATTCCCTTCTGGAGAGCCCCACATGTGGAAGTTCTGGCAACCGGGTATCGCTTATGGTGATGCATTTGGCACCTTCAACGAGGCAGTATTCCGCTCGGCGGAAGCTTACCTGATTGCCGCCGAGGCGATTGTTAAAGGAGCAAAAGGGGGCAAATTGGGCGGTGCCGAAATTTATTACAATCGGGTGCTCGACCGTGCCCTGGGCACTAAAAAAGGCAACGATCCCAAATGTGCGCTGGTTCCAGAAAACGTCAAATCACTGGAAACCGTATCCTACCGGGCTACCGCTGCCAACATCACCATTGACCTGATCCTGGACGAACGCGCCCGCGAACTCATGGGAGAATATTCCCGCTGGTTCGACCTGAAAAGAACGGGTAAATTGGTTGAACGGGTGAAAAAATACAATCCCTGGGCTGCCAAAAGTGGTGCCATCAATGATGTACACTATTTGCGCCCCATTCCACAGGCAGAGATCGACTTGTCTTTCCCGGCCATGACTCAGAATGCGGGGTATTGATTTTTGAAAAACCACTAAAGCATGAGATTCCAAATTTTCAAAATAGGATCAAAATGAAAAATTAGCACAAAGGACACCAAGGCAGCACAAAGGACACAAAGACCGTCAACGTCTAACTTTGTGCCCTTTGTGCTGCCCTGGTGTCCTTTGTGCTTAAAAATGTCGCTTTGGCCGCATTGTGAAAATGAAGAATGGCTGATGTAATTGTTTCCAACCAAGCCAAAATCCAATGAAATCAACTGTTACCTTTTTACTCTTTTCACTGGTTTCTATCTCTACTTTCTCCCAAACCCAATGGAAACCCATCTTCAACGGCACCGACTTAAAAGGTTGGGTCAAACGCAATGGCACCGCCGACTACAAAATCATCGATAAAGCCATCGTAGGGGTTTCCCAACTCAATACCCCGAACACCTTTTTGTGTACCGAAACAACATATGGCGACTTCGTACTGGAACTAGAAGTCAAGGTAGAAGTTGGCCTCAATTCGGGCATCCAAATCCGCAGCCTCAGCGACCCTGCCATCATGAGCGGACGCGTACACGGCTACCAGGTAGAAATTGACCCCGCCGAACGCGCCTGGAGCGGCGGACTTTACGACGAAGCCCGCAATGGCTGGTTGTATCCCCTGTCCATCAATCCTCGGGGACAAAAAGCCTTTAAAAATGGTCAGTGGAACAAATACCACATCGAAGCCATTGGCCCTTCCCTCAAAACCTGGATCAACGGCATTCCCTGCGCCAATGTGCTGGACAATCAGACCGCCCGGGGCTTCATCGCCCTGCAAGTCCACGCCATCAAACGCGAAGACCAAAATGGCCTGACCGTGCAATGGCGCGACATCCGCATTGCCACCGAAAACCTGGCCGCTTACACCTGGAAAGGAGCGGAAGAAGCCCCCGAAGTCAACTACCTACCCAATCAATTGTCTGAATTGGAAAAACGCACGGGCTGGCGTTTGCTCTGGGATGGCAAAAGCACCGCAGGCTGGCGCAAATTCAACACGGATGCCTTCCCTCAAAAAGGTTGGGCCGTAGAGGATGGGGTACTCAAAGTCCTCAGCTCGCACCAGGACAGCACCAGCAAAGGGGGCGACCTGATTAGCAATGAAAGTTTTTCAAATTTCGAACTGGAACTGGATTTCAAAATCACCAAAGGGGCAAACAGCGGCGTGAAATACTTCGTACAAGAAGATCGCAAAAGTAAGGCTACAGCGGGCCTCGGGCCGGAGTTTCAAGTTCTGGACGATCAAAATCATGCAGACGCTAAAGCAGGAGTGGGCGGCAACCGCACCACCGGATCATTGTATGACCTCATCGCCGCCGAAAACCTCTCCGAAGGCAGTACCGAAAAGCGCATGAACCCTCCCGGCAAGTGGAACAAATTACGCATTGTATCCAGAGATGGCCACGTTGAACATTGGTTGAACAACCTCAAAATGGTGGAATACGAGCGCCATTCCCAGGTTTTTCGCAACTTGATTGCCAAGAGTAAATATGCGCCGCATCCCAAGTTTGCACAGGCTCCGGCTGGTCATATTTTGTTGCAGGATCACCACGATGAGGTGCATTTCCGCAGCATTAAAATCCGGGAATTCTGATCCCAAATAAAAATGAAACGCACGATCTCTAAGGTGTTCTAAGGTGCCTAAGGTGGTTCAAAAAATACACCACGAAGTGGTTTTAAGATGTTTTATTTGAACCACCTTAGGCACCTTAGAACACCTTAGGAATTAATCACGCTAAAATTAAAGCCGTGAAGAGATTTTTTCCTTTGACAGCAAGCCTGTTTTTCTTGACAGTGTTCTTTGTTCAAAACCAGGTGGCTTTCACCCAAAATGCCCCCAAAGCCCCCGTCGACCTCGTGTACCCCCTCATCGACGCGGCCAACTCCCGTTGGTTCTTTTTCAACTCCGCTTGTCGCCCCTTCGGCATGGTCAACCTGAGCCCCGACAATGCAGTCAACGCCGACTGGGGAGCAGGCTATCGCTACAATATGGACAGCATCAAGTGTTTTAGCCATGTCCATTGCTGGCAATTGTCGGGTGTCCCTGTGCTGCCGACCACTGGCGCATTCAAAGGCCATTTGGGCGCCAATCAATACGGCTCCAAATTTTCACACGACAAAGAAGTCATCAAAGCAGGCTACCACAAAGTGGTGCTGGACGCCTACAACATCACCGCCGAACTGACCTCCACCACCCGGGTAGGTTTTCACCAATACACCTTCCCAAAATCCGAGCAAAGCCATATTCTTTTTGATTTTTCAACCTTTTTGGGCCCATCCGATACGGAAAAGGGCTTTGTCAAAAAAGTCAGCAATCAGGAAATCGAGGGTTATGCCGTAATGGCCCCCACCATTCGCCGCCCCAAAACCGTGACCGTCTTTTTTGTAGCCGTTTTTGACAAACCCTTCGACACCTTTAAAGGCTGGCGCAATGGAAAATTGGAGGAGATTGGCGACCGCATTGAAGGTGCGCGGACCGGAGCTTACCTCAGCTTCACCACCCAAGCCGGCGAAGTCCGCAAAATGAAAGTGGCCATTTCTTACGTCAGCGAAGAACAGGCTCGTCTCAATCTCAATAGTGAATTGCCCCACTGGGACTTCAATAAAACCGTACAAGACAGCCGCAGCGAATGGAACCAATGGCTGAGCCGCATCGAAATTGAAGGCGGAACTGAAAAAGAACGCAGCCGTTTTTACACCGACTTGTGGCATGCCCTACTTGGCCGCCGCATCATCAACGATGTAAACGGGAAATACTGCGACATGACTGGCCCGCAACGCCGCATTGGCCAAATCCCACTCGACGCCCAGGGCAAACCCAAATACAACCACCACAACTCCGACTCCTTCTGGGGCGCACAGTGGACCCTCAACAGCCTCTGGCACCTGATGTACCCCGAAGTAACCGAGTCCTTCGTGAACTCCATGGTGATGATGTACCAGGACGGTGGCCTCATTCCCCGTGGACCTGCCGGGGGCAACTACACCTACGTGATGACCGGGGCTGCGACCACCCCTTTCATCGTCAGTGCCTACCTGAAAGGCATTCGTGGCTTTGACATCGAAAAGGCTTACGAGGGGCTCCGCAAAAACCACTTTCCCGGTGGCATGATGAGCAAAGCGGGTTACGAACACAATACCTTCAAAGGAGGGGGCATTGAATACTACATCGAACGCGGCTACGTGCCACATCCCTTGAGCGAAACCCGTTACGGATTCCATCAGGATGGTTCCACCCAAACCCTGGAGTACGCCTACCAGGATTACGGCCTGGCCCAAATGGCCAAAGCCTTGGGCAAAATGGACGACTACAAGCTCTTCATGAAACGGGCGGAGAACTACAAAAACATCTGGAACCCCGAAATCGGCTGGATGTGGAACCGCACCCTGGACGGCAAATGGGGCGAACCCGTCGACATCCTGACCTACGATCACGGTTGGGAGGAAGGTACCGCTGCCCAATACGTTTGGTTTGTGCCCCACGATGTGCAAGGCCTGATCAACCTGATGGGCAGCCGCGAAACTTTTACCCAGCGATTGAACGAGTCTTTTGAAAAAGCCCAAAAGCACGACTTCGTATCCGGCAAATCCCACGACAAAGAAACCCTCGATCAATTCCGCCGGGTGTACATCAACTACGGCAACCAACCTAGCATTCAAACCGCCTATTTGTTCAACTATTCCGGCGCTCCCTGGCTGACCCAATACTGGTCGCGGCAAGTGGTGGAAAAAGTATACAGTGACCTGACGCCCGAACTGGGTTACAGCGGTGACGAAGACCAGGGCCTCATGGGGAGCCTGGCGGTGCTGATGAAAACGGGCCTTTTTTCGGTCAATGGTGGCACTTCGGCACAGCCTTTTTATGAAATCGGTAGCCCCATTTTTAACAAAATCACCTTGCACCTCAACCCCAAATTCTACCCCGGTGGGAAATTTGTCATCGAAGCCAAAAACAATGGGCCTCAGAACTACTACATCCAGTCGGCTTCTCT
>JAIYAV010000120.1 GCA_027488855.1 Saprospiraceae bacterium | reverse complement strand
GTGACATGATTATAGCAAAATAACCGGTGTTTATTCCATGAAGAGAAACCCCGAAGGGGTGGTATTATAATAAAACTGAGAGGGTGTGATCAAATAATGTCACCCCTTCGGGGTTTTAATACAACTACGTGCCATTTTTGCTATAATCATGTCACCCCTTCGGGGTTGAAAACAGTACTCCATTTAGAACCAATCGCCCCTGCCTGTGAGGGGAGTACAGCCTACGTTAGCTCACTATTCTACTTTTTTCTTGAACAAAAGGTAGGGCTTTTGCTTACCGAAAATGTACTCCCCTCACAGGGGTAGGGGGTTGGTGAACCACAGCAAACTGCTCAATATCAACCACTAATCAAGTGTTTTATAATTGTGACCTAATCGTAGCCCTTTAGGGGTTGGGGGTTCTGAGGCTAAAGCACAATCTCGCATTCAGCGTGCGGATTTGTGGGTAATTGACAGACCTAAGACACCTAAGCAGCCCCTAAGCAGCTTAAACTGGCTCACCCACCAAAGCATATTTCAGCTCATTTTCAACAAACTGCTCCAGTGAGATTTGACCAATGTAAGCATTACTTTGGCGATCAAAACCTTCGGTATAGCCACTGGAAGCAATCGCTTTGTACAGTTCACCATACCCTTCCGCGATGGTTGCTGGAATACCTGCGCCAATCATGCCTTGTACAGTTTGTTCCGTGGTGCTGGCTACAAAAGGAACCTGATTGCCACTTGCCTTGCTGATGATGGCCGCTGCTTCCTCAAACGTATAATCCCGTGGACCAACTACGAACTGCACGGAATGCCCCTTGAAATCGAGGTTGAGCAATCGTTGGGCCGCAATGGTGGCAATGTCGGTAGTATGCACCATACTGAAGGTAAAATCAGCCGCCAATGGTTGTGCAATCATACCCATGTGTTTGATCATGTCCAGCAGGCCATAAAGATTTTGGTAAAAATACCCTGGGCGGAGGTGTAGGACGTTCAAGCCTGGTACATTGTTCAACATGTGCTCCAGGTAGTACAAGGCACTCACCGGGCCTGCACCTTCAGGAAAATGTGCACCCATTGAGCTCAAATTGACCACATAAGGTACTTTGGCACTGTGTACAGCTAAGGTAATCGAAGTAGCAATCTGAATTTGGTAAGCCCGCCAATCCTGTACATCCCATTTCGGTGGCACCAAGCTATATACAGCCGTTGCGCCACGGAAAGTTTGGGTTAAAAAATCGCTGTCGTGCAAGTCTCCAACGGCAACCACGGCACCTTTGGCCACCAGGTCTTGTGCTTTGGCACCATCCCGACTTACAATCGTCACCGCTTTGCCAGCGGCCAAAAGGGTTTCGGCAATATGTTTGCCCGTGTTTCCAGTTCCTCCAAGAATAACGTACATGTTTGAATGATTTTGTGGTTAAAAATTTATTGAATCATACATACTGGTTGGTATGTTTTTTGACCTAAAAAAAGGCAACTTTTGTTGCCATATCTGTACCGTGGAGACGCACAATCATGCGTCTCTACGCGCGAAACAATTCCAGATAATTCAGCAGTTGCTGCATGTTGCGGTGAAAACTGCTCAGGCTCTTTAGCACTTTTGCTACACTATAGGCACCTTCTATGCCTGCGGCCATAAAGGAGGCTACTGCTGCACAATCGGCATCTGCTTTGACTTGCCCTTGAGCGACACCGCGTTCCAAGGCACGGGTGGTGCAGTGGATCATGCCATCCATCACTACTTTTAGCCGCTGGCGAAAGTCTTCGTTTAGCGGCGACATTTCCTGTACGAGGTTGTTCAGCGGGCAACCCAGGTAAATCTCATCAGGAGTCGCTTTGTCGGCCAGTTCTTGCAAATGGTCTTTAAGCAAATCAATCGGGTGCCCCTTGGCGTGTTCCAAACTACGGAAGAAGGCCAAATAAGATGGTTCGATGATTTCTGCAATCACGGCCAAACCAATGGCATCTTTACTCGGAAAATAGTGATACAGGGCTCCCTTGGTGATGCCCAAGTCGGCAATTACCCGATCGGCGCGCAAGCCCTGAAATCCATTTTTGTGAATGTCCTGGAACATGCGTCCAAGGATTCGTTCGCGAGTATCTGTTGCGTTCATGTTGCAAAGATATACATACTAGTTGGTATGTGCAAGCATTGCGCTTAATTTTTTTATTTCCGTTACTAAGCTGATCAAAGCTTCGTTTTTAGGACGTTTTTCTACCTCTTTGGACATCTGTCTACCTAGTCTTTAGGCAGGGTTTCTTGAGGCTGCCTTACATTTGTCGCATCTAGCTTAGTAAGGTTGATGAGTTGGATTGAAGCCCTGCTTTGATTCATTCTGGCCAAACAGCTATTTAGAGGGAGTTTATTTTTAGACGAGAGGGATTACACGAATCAGTGTGTCCCTCTGGTTTTTTTTAGCTACTTATTTTGCCCCACTATTAAGTTGGTAAACAGAAAAGTTGCATGATTCTTAGGCAACACTAAATTTGTTGATTACTTTTGCTCCTACCTTTATCTTTATTTGATAGCCATCAACAAACATTTTAGCCTAACCATAAGTTTATTTAAAGATTAGCTCACAACGACTCAACGCGTTGTAGACAACGAAATGTTCAATGCGCCTGAATTGCTCCATATTTCTTTTCATTGGGTTTATCTTACAAATTGGTTCCATTTGTGCTCAGTCCAAGTACAGCGCAGAGGTAAATGTATACACTACTGAGCAGGGTTTGCCAAGCAACCATGTTTATCAGTGTTTTCAGGATCATCGTGGTTTATTGTGGCTATTGACCGAAAGAGGATTGAGTCGTTTTGATGGGCGAAATTTTCAACTCGTTTTAAGCAAGGGATTCAATCCTGATTTCACCAAAAATTTCATTCAATTTGAGGATGCAGACCATGATCTCTGGATCACTGTTCATACTGCAAAAGGCCTTAAGAAAAACATCCTTGTCAATACGGTCACGAGCCAGGTCAGAGCCCCTAAGGAGAAGTTTGGCTCCTCCTTCCCCGATGATCTACTGGATATTGAGCTAGGTAAAAATAAATCCTACTGGATTACCGATAGCAAAGGGCATCTTTTTCAGTATCGAGCTGGGCAAAAAACAGCTCCTGCCTATCAACTCCAAGACACCACCTTTGGGGTCTTTTTTGTGGATACCATCCGGAATTTGACCTGGTTAGAGCTTCATTGTGATACCAAGGGACTATACTCGGTTTGTCGTTTGGTCAATGAGCGTGGTAAAACGATTACGACCCAAAGCATCCCCAATTTTCAGGGGACTTATCTGAGCAACCGTGGGGACTTTATCTTTCATACCCTGAGTAAAATAGGGACTATTGATGTAAAAGGTAAGTTGAGCGAAACCTTGTTTAGTGAGCACATTCCCCAGTTTGATCCCAAAAAAGAGCGCTATTATTCTTTACCGTTGGGCTATGATGCCTACACCGACAACTATTGGTTGATGCATACCGGGGGATTGAGCCATTTCCATCCGAACAAAGGCCTGTTGCTCAATTTTGACCATCAGAATTCCACCAAACTGCCCTATCGGGTTTACA
Organism: Saprospiraceae bacterium; assembly: GCA_027488855.1. Lineage (GTDB taxonomy): Bacteria > Bacteroidota > Bacteroidia > Chitinophagales > Saprospiraceae > Haliscomenobacter. Next base: position 15,981 of record JAIYAV010000120.1, on the reverse strand, counting down.
GTATTTTTGTAGACCGCCAAGGAATCGCATGGCTCTGTTCCATCGATGGCTTGTATAAAATAAGTCTGAATCCGATCCGCTTCAAAACCCTGCTGAACAGTAATCTGGCCAAAAACGAACCAATCCTGCCTACCCGGGGAATGGTAGAAGATGGCCCGCGACAGACCTTATATGTTAATGCAGGGAAGTCCGTACTGGCGTTAAAAAACGGCAGAACTGAACTAATCCACCAAAGCCAAATGGATTTTTTTGGCATCGCCATGGATGACCAAGGGCGAGTGTGGACGGGCGATTCTCAACTGCATGTGTATGATCCGCAAACGAAATCCGTGCAGACTTTTTTTACCTACCGAGATTATTGCATCATCTGGTCCATTTTTCCCCAAAAGAAAGGCTTATGGTTGGGGTGTAGCAATGGATTGGCTTTTTTTGATTTCAAGCAAAAAAAAATCAACTTTGTCCAGAATAAAAAAGGGCAAGCCATCCTGGACAATGCCATTATCCATAGCATACAGGAGGCACCAGGGGGGCAGCTTTGGTTGCTCACCGAGCAGGGTTTGTTGAGATTTGATCCCCAAAAAGGGTTAGTTGCCAGGTATTGGACCGGAGGAAAAGGCAAATATTTTTTACCAACCGACAACCTGCGACAGCACCATGTGGACAATGATGGCAACTGGTGGATGGCAACAGCAGAAGGTTTGTTGAAATGGAATCCTGAGCTAAACACCAAACGCCTGTTTTCAGAGGCTGACGGATTGTCCCACCACAACATCTACAGCGTATATGCTGATGCTTATGGCTTTTTGTGGCTGAGCAGTGACCGGGGCATCATGCAGTTTCAAAAAAGATCGGGTAGAACCAGGATCTTTTTGCAACAGGACGGTCTTTCGCACTATGAATTCAACCGGGTTTCGCATCATCAAGCAGGAGATGGAACCATTTATTTCGGCAGTTTAAATGGGCTCACCATATTTAATCCACGAGATTTTCACCAAGATTTTAAACGCTCACCGAATATCCCTTTGATTTTGACCCAGGCTCAATTGTTTTCCCAAAAGACCAAGAACCTGGAAGACGCAGAACCGGAATACCTGCGACACAAAAAGATTGTCTTCAACCCCACCCACCTTTACCTTACGCTTCATTTTGCCTTACTGGATTATCACAGTCCTGATCAAACAGCTTATGAATACAAAATCGATAAACTAGGCGACCGTTGGGACGCTTGTCCGGGCGGTGTGCTACAGTTGGCAGGCTTACCTTATGGGCATTTCCAGTTGACGATTCGAGCCAAGACGGAGAAGGGGGTCTATTCTCAGCAACAATTGGTCATTCCTATTCAGGTGCTACGACCATTTTACTTCCAGTTTTGGTTTTTATTGCTAACCGGATCTGTCATCATCGCGGCAATAGTCGCTCTTTTCCGTTACCGCAACCAATGGCTAAAACAGCGGAAAATGGAACTGGAAAAAGAGGTAGCCATCCAAACTGAAAAAATCCTCCAAGACAAAGCCATCATCGAAGAACAAGCCGCTGAATTTATCAAATTGGATGCTGCAAAATCCCGCTTTTTTGCAAACGTAACCCACGAATTGCGCACCCCCATCACTTTGATCCTCGGGCCAATTCATACCTATCTGGAGCAAAAGGGACTCAGCCAGCAGGATGCCAATTTATTGTATCTGGCCAAAAAACATACGGAAGGTTTGCAACAAATGGTGAATGATTTATTGGACTTGAGTCAACTGGAAGCGGGTAAATTGGCGACCCACGAAGCCCCAGTTTTGTTGCAACAAAAAATCCAATTTTTATTGGCCCCCTTCGAGGTCATGGCGGCCCATAAAGGCATTGAACTAAAGCTGAACTACCAGGCCGATGCACAGTTGGTGATCCAATTGGATCAAAGGCTCTTAAGGATGATTTTCAACAACTTATTGTCCAATGCCCTGAAATTTACTGAATCGGGAGGAAACACGACCGTGTGGGTTAATGACTTTTCTTCCAGTGTGCAATTGGAAGTGGAGGACAACGGCCGGGGGATTCATCCCGACGATTTGCCCTTTGTTTTTGATCGCTATTTCCAAACCCAGCATCAGGAAAATGCTTACGAGGGGGGCACGGGTATTGGCCTGGCCTTGGCCCGGGAATCAAGTAAAGCGATGGGTGGTACGCTGGAGGTAAAGAGCACCTGGGGCAAGGGCAGTACTTTTGTTTTCAGGTTTCCAAAAAAGGAATTTTTTGGGAAAGCAGCAGTTCCTGAATCACTGGAAACCCATAGTACGCCCACATATGTAGAAAAACCCAGCGCAGCAACAACGAATCGATCGGCAGGTAAAGCCCAATTGTTGCTGGTAGAAGACAACGCGGATTTGCGCCAATACTTGACGCAAATTTTAAGCCCAGACTATCAAATTGTAGCGCTTTCCAATGGCCGCGAAGCCCAAACCTACCTCAACAGCACTACCCCAGATCTAATCATCTCCGACATCATGATGCCCGTAATGGACGGATTTCAGTTGCTGGAATGGTTAAAAGCGGGCCCCTTGGCCCAAATCCCAGTGATCATGCTGACTGCCCGGGCCGATTTGGGCGATAAATTGCGGGCCTTGCGCATTGGCGTGGACGATTACTTGATCAAACCCTTTGTGGAAATTGAATTGTTGACCCGGATTCAAAACTTACTGCAACGCCAGGATCTTCGGCGCAGCCTGGCCCACACGACTGAAGATGAAGTCGCCGCTACCACCTCAACCGACAGCCCAAACAGCACCGGCGAGTCGCTTTCTACCACTGAAAAACAATGGCTGGAATTGTTGGAAAAAACAGTTTCTGCTCACCTGGACGACCTCGACTTTTCGGTGAACGACCTGGCTAAGGCGGTATTTATGTCCCGCTCGGTATTTTACAACGAAATTGGTAGAGTTTTAGGACTCACCCCCAATGAGTACATCAACGAAGTACGACTGATCAAAGCAATGGAGCTCTTTCAAGCCAATCCAGGGGTGTATAGTGTAAAAGAAATGGCAAGTAAAGTGGGGTATCGAGATGAGAAATATTTTTCGAGGCAGTTTAAACAGAGGTTTGGGGTGTTGCCTTCGCAATTGCGGTAGTAAACTTGTTTTTCACCCCAATTCCTCCGCCACCCAGTCCTCAATGTTCTTGGTCTCGCTGGAAAAATTCACCCCAAGACCGATCACTTTTTTACCTTTTTCCCAATACGCCTGATGGTATTTTTTCAACTTGATTTGATCAAGTGCGACCTGTGCGCTTTTGTCCAGTTTGAACTCCAGGATGTAGACGTGTACATCCGTTTCCACCACACAGTCGGCGCGGGCGTCGCTTATCATCACTTCGCTTTGTACCCGCAGTCCCATGTAATTGAACAGGAGGTGAATGGCGGCATGGTAAAATTTCTCCGGGTATTTTTCGTGCAACAAATGCGGCAAACCCTTGAACATGGCTTGCAAAATGCGGATGACTTGCTCCAGGTCATTGGCATAAAACGCTCTTTCCAAATGGATGGCGACTACCAATCCCTGGCCTTTGCGCACCCCACCAAAAGCTTCCAACAAATAAGCGTACATGGAGTTTTTGACCTCATGGTTGGGGTAATCCAGGATATACAAGCCGAATTCATTTCTGGATTTGATGGTCAGGTAGCCCGTTTGATACAGCAGGCCATAAGCCCGTAAATCTTCGAGCTCAAAACTGTCGAAGTCGAGTTGGGCGTGCTCCTGGTGCTCAATGTCGTACAAGCCCTCTTGTTTCAAAAGGTTGATCAAAAAAGTGGGTGTTCCGGTAGCAAACCAGAAATTTTCAAACTTCTTTTCGTAAAAAAATAAATTACAGGAAACGGGATTGTAAACGGTTTCGGCGCTTTCTTCAAACCGATAACCATTGTACCAAAGGCGTATTTTGTCCAATAAATCCGTGCGGGTCATTTGCAATTTCAGGGAAGCAGCATCAATTTCTTCCACAAAATTTTCCTCCAACTCCCGTTGCGTATAGCCCAACATCGTGGCATAATCGGACTGCATGGTCAAGTCGGTCAAGTTATTCAGGCCAGAAAAAATACCTACTTTGGAGAACTTGCTGACACCAGTAAGAAATACGAACTCAAGCGCAGCATCATTGTTTTTTAAAACAGTATAAAACTCCCTCAAAATTTCCCGGTTCTCATAGGCTTTGGCCACATCTTTACCCAGGAAATGGATGATGGGGGCATCGTATTCATCGATCAGCACAACCACCTTATTGATCTGGCCCAGGGTTTGGATCAGGTATTCAAATTTAGCGCTGAGGTTTGCTTCATTGGCAGGCGGTAAACCCTGTTCACGGATGAGTTTATCCAATTGGTAGTGCATCGCTTTTGGTAAACCACTTTCAGCAAAGCCAATCCCCGTAAACGAAAGCCGAATTACCGGATGTTTCCGGCTCCAATCCCACTTGTCTTCAATCCACAGGCCTCGGAACAATTCCTTACTGCCACTGTACAACTCCTGAAGGGTAGCAATGGTGATCGACTTACCAAAGCGGCGGGGACGGGAAAGGAAATTGTATTTGCCCCCAGTAGCAATCCGGTGGATGTACTCCGTTTTGTCGATGTACTTGTAGCCGCCTTCAATGATGCCTCGAAAATCTTGTAGCCCGAGGGGTAATTTTTTGCCCATAATGTAGTGGATTCTACTTTGGCACAAAGATAGGGAAGTATTGGGAAAATGGAAGTAGGGCGAGGGAAAGGGCTATGGACACTCAGGGTGAGTACAAAATAGCAATTTGCTTAAATGCTTTCTACTTTTCAGCAGTTCCAATGTTAAGTTTTTTCCCATTCTTTTACTTTTCGACAGATGGAAGATTTGGAGTTGGCTATTTGCCTTACCTTTAGTCCGACGACCATTATTAAACGCTTTCATTGCCAATATCTCATGAAAAAGATGCTTGCCACTCTTTTTAGGCCACTTTTTGTAATATTTTTCTTACACTTTTTGATTGTATTTTTAACCTCCAACAGTGCTATCGGACAAACGACCACTCGTTTTAATGATGGTTATTTAACTGTATTCAAGGTAACTTCGGGGGCAGCGCTTGTCAATACAGGTACTGCAATAGTTACAGAGGAGTACATCAACACAGGAGCAGCTCAAGCAGCTCCAAATTACTCGGTGCCACTTCCTACAACCTCTGGTTCCCCAAATAAACGGGTAGTTGTATCAGGTACTGCTACTTCTGCCGGGGCAATGACCCGTTCTGAAAATGGGCGCTATCTTTTAGTGCCGGGGTATGATAACAACGTTGGTGATGCCAATTCTACTTTTTCTACTAGTGCCCTACGAATAGTAGATGCTACAGGCAACGTTGGTGCAGGAATTCAAGGTTCTTTTTATACCACAACTAATGACTTTAGAGGCGCAGTTACAGATGATGGTACCAATTATTGGACGAGTGGAGGAAGTATTGGCATTCGTTATTCAAACAATGGCACAACAGTAACCACAGTGTCAACAACCTCAACTAACACAAGAGTTGTAAATATTTTTAATGGTCAGTTATTTTATTCTACAAGTTCTGGGACAAACGGAATTTATCAAGTCGGTACCGGAAAACCCACTACCACTGGCACAACCTCGGTTTTGCAAGCTCCATCTAGCGCTCCGTTTAGTTTTTCAGTGAGCCCGGACGGATTAACCATTTACGCATTTGGCTCTTCAAATACAATTGTACGCTTTACTTATAGCGGCTCTTATAATAGCAGTACTTTTACGTATAGTGGGGGCAGCTGGAGCGCTGCTTCAACCGGATTTACCTTAACAAGTGCAACCGGTGTGGCCGTTGATTGGAGTGGTTACACTTTTTCCACAGGAGTAAATGGGGCAAAAATTTATGCTTGTAACCCAACCACTTTAGTTACTGGAAATGACAATGGAACTGGTGCAATAACTACCACTACTTTGCGCACCATATCAGGCAACAACGCTTTTCGTGGATTGGCATTTTCTCCAATCAAACAAACCGTAAGTTTGGGTTCGAACTCACCCGCAACTAGCAACATTTTACAGGGCGCTTCTAATTTGGTTTTGTTTCAATTCAATTTAAGTGCAGACGAAGGAAACTCAACTTTAAAAAAATTAATCCTTAATCAAGGGGGGACGGCTACTATTGGGTCGGGAAATACCCTGAGCAATTTTCGACTAATTGCTGATGCGGATAATAATGGATTGGCCAGCCCAAGTGAAATAAGCGCATCTTTGGCAACCGGAGCGGTTTCTGGATCAAATATTACGTTCAGTAGCATTTCGCAAACTTACATTACTCAAGGCAACAACAACAACTATTTGGTCATTGCGGACGTCTCAGCAAGCGGCTCAGGGACGTTTATTCCAAGTATAGCTTCAAACAAAACCATAAACAGTGTAAACTATACCACCAACTTGGTAAACGCGGGTGGTAGCCCAGTTTACATTGGAACTACTGCACCTACAGGAAATACTCTGACAATTGCAGCTTTACCTACGGTGCAACTTTCCGTCAGCGCCAACACCGGCACCGAAGCAGGCACCACCGCAATCACCGTCACCGCCACGGCCTCTGCCGCGGTATCTGGTAACCAAACCGTGGACGTAGCCGTTACGGGCACAGGCATTACCGCGGGTGATTATACCTTGAGTGGTACACAAATCACCATCCCAACGGGCATGACCACGGGGACTGTAACCTTTACCATCGTCGACGACGCTTTGGTGGAAGGTACGGAAACTGCTACGTTGACCATCAGCAATCCATCCTCAGGAATTGTATTGGGTACAACCACTACCCAAAATATTTCCATTACCGATAATGATGTAGCGGCTACCTGCACCGCAAGCATCGTGACGAACAATGGCCCCATTTGTAGCGGCCAAAATGCTGTATTCACTGTGACTGGTACCAATGGTGCAACCCTTACCTACCGTATAGGAAACGGTAGTAACATGACCTTACTGTTGGATGGTACCAACCAAACCATCACAGTGCCCAATGCGACAGAAAATACACCTGGAGCGACAACGAATGGGGTTGTAGCGCAGCTTACCCTTACCCTGGTCAGTGTATCAACGACCAGCCCAAGCTGTACTACCCCTTTGAGCGCAACTAGTGTGGTGGATATTTATGACAAACCTACTATTTCTCCTATCCCTGCACTAGCTGCGCGTTGTGCGGGTAGTAGCATTACCATCCCAACTGGATTTGTAGTGTCCGTAAATGGCTCTTCATTAACCGGAATCCTCTGGCAGTTGGAGACTGGAGTAGGCACAGGTATGTTTACGAACATCAGCCTGCCCTACACCACTTCGGTTGCAGATAATGGGAAAAAATTTCGTCTAGCGGCTACCAATGGCTGCGGTACCACTTACAGCAACGAGTTAGATGTGATCATTAATAACGTCAACACCGCTGGAGCCCCCTCATCCACACCCACGCTGTTGATCAATACCGCTCTGACGGCGATCACGCACATGACCACTGGCGCTACCGGCATCGGCGCGGCCACGAACCTCCCCGCAGGTGTTACTGCGGCTTGGGCCGCGAATGTAATTACAATCAGCGGTATACCATCTGCCTCTGGTACCTTCAACTATAGCATTCCCCTCACGGGCGGCTGCGGTGCAGTAAACGCCACAGGCACCATCACGGTAACGGCAACCCTACCCACCCTCAACCTCTCGGTGAGCACCAACACTGGCACCGAAGCAAGCACCACCGCCATTACCGTAACCGCCACGGCCTCAGCCCCAGTATCCGGCGACCAAACTGTGGATGTAGCCGTTACGGGTACCAACATCGAATTGGGAGACTACACCTTAAACACAGTAAGTATCAATACAGTGACCATCACCATATCGAATGGACAAACTTTTGGTACTGCATCTTTCATCATCGTCAACGACGCTTTGATTGAAGGCCCTGAAACGGCAACCTTAACCATCAGCAATCCATCCTCAGGAATTACACTCGGTACAACCACCACCCAAAATATTGCCATCACCGACGACGATGAAGCAGGCATTGCTTTCACTGAAAGCGACGCCAGTACCGACGTAACCGAAGGCGGAGCAAGCGACACCTACACCGTCGCTTTGACCAGCCAGCCAACGGCCAACGTGACCGTCATGCTCACGCCCAATGCGCAGTTGACGACTAACCCAACTTCGTTAACCTTTACCAATGCAGATTGGAACATCCCGCAAAACATCACCGTGACTGCGGTAGACGATGCAGTTGTTGAAGGCAGCCATACCGGGATGATTGCGCATACGGCAAGCAGTGCCGACGCCAATTACAACAATCTTGCTGCCGATTTAACCCCCAACATCACCGACAACGACGTCGCCACCCAACCCGACCTCTCCATCACCCTCAGCGATGCACCCGATCCCATCATCGCCACCAACAATCTAACCTATACCATCACGGTTTCCAATACAGGTACCGCTAATGCCACGGGTGTCACTGTTGACTTTACCTTGCCGACTGGCTTGACCGTGGTCGGCAGCCCTGGGGTTTCCAACGGATTTACTTACATCGGAACCACCGCTGGGGTGGCTCAATTTACTGGCGGCAGCATCAATATTGGCAGCAGTGCAACCCTTACCGTGGTAGTCACGCCAACGAGTGCAGGTACGCTTACCAGCGGAACTGCGGTAGTTGACCTAGCCAACACCATCGCCGAAACCAATGAAGGCAACAACTCTGCTGCTGCAGTCAGCACCACGGTTATTTCTGCCATGCAGATTACGGAATTCATGTACAGTGGCGCAAGCGGCGAATTCATCGAATTTACCAACCTGGGTACTACCCCCATTAATATGACAGGTTGGAGCTTTGACGATGCAAGTCGTAACGCAGGGTCCTTTAGTTTGACTGCTTTTGGAACGGTGCAACCAGGTGAGTCAGTGATTTTAACCGAAAGCGTGGCCACCACTTTTAAAACTGCCTGGAACTTGTGCAGCAACGTAAAAGTAATCGGTGGATTAAATCAAAACCTAAGTGGCAACGGTGATGAAATGAATATATACGATGCGGCTAATGGGCTTGTCGATAGACTCACATATACAAACAGTGGTACCATTCAACCAGCCAGCACCAGCGGCTGGGCCCCATCGACTAAACTTGCCCCTTTTGCCATCAATAGCGATTGGGTGCTTTCAGTAGTTTCGGACGCTCAAAACTCCTACACCTCTGCGGGCAACGAGATTGGCAATCCGGGTATTTACAATACGGGCACCCCCGGGGTACTGATCACCCAAACAGCTTGTAGCACCGATGTTGCCGAAGGCGGCGCAACCGATACCTACAACGTAGTCTTGCGCAGCCAACCCAGCGCTACCGTCACCATCTCTATCATCCCAGATGCCCAAACCACCACCAGTCCGACCCCAAGCCTCACCTTTACCACCGCCAACTGGAGCACCCGGCAAACCGTAACCGTAACCGCTGTAGACGATGCTGCCTTTGAAGGCGCACACACCAGCACCATCACCCACAGCGCAGGCAGTACCGATGCTGGCTACCAAGGCATCAGCATCGCCTCCGTTGTCGCCAATGTAGCCGACAATGACAATACCGCCCCAACCCTTACTGAAAATACTGCTTCTCCGTTTGTCAATTTGAATGCTGCCACTGCTGGCAGCTTAAGCGGAGTACTCAGTGATCCTACCGATCCAGCCAGTACTTTAGGCATTGATTTCACCATTGGCGATGCGGAAACTGCTGTTGGTAGCCTGATTTTCACCGCCACCAGCAACAACCAAACCGTAGTACCCAACGCCAATTTGGTCGTCACGGGTGCTGGTGCAAATCGCAACATCAAAATCACCCCCGCCGCAGTGGGTTATGCCAACATCACCGTGAGTGTAAACGATGGCAGCACCACTACATCCTACACCATTTTCTATGCCGCTTCAGCCGCTTCCACTACGCCGAGCACCAGCCGCTTCCACCCCGGAGCAAGTGATGCCTCTACCGCCATCGCCCTGGATGCGACCTACATGCTGGTAGCCGATGACGAAGACCAAAAAATTCGCCTCTACGACCGCAATAATTCTGGTACCCCGCTGAATGCCTTTGATATGACCAGCTTCCTGGGCTTGACCGACATCTCCGGCATGTTGCCGCGTGAAGTGGACATTGAAGCATCGACCAGATCAGGCAATACCATCTACTGGCTGGCCTCGCATGGCAACTCATCCAGCGGTGCCGAGCGCCCCAACCGCGAACGCATTTTCAGCACTACCCTTAGTGGAACAGGCGCAGCCACCACGCTTGCTGTTGGCGCGTATTACAACTTCTTGGAAGACGACCTGGTCGCTTGGGACAATGCCAATGGCCACGGGCTCGGTGCCAGTTACCTGGGATTACAGGCCAGTGCTGCTACTCCGATTATTCCTGAAGCTGTAGGCGGTGTTGGTTTCAACATTGAAGGTTTGACCTTTGCGCCGAATGGAACTACTGCTTATGTGGCCTTCCGTGCTCCGATCGAACCCACCACTGCCCGTACCAAAGCCCTGATAGTACCCGTCACCAATTTCACTACGATCTTGAACAGTATGGGCGGCACCAGCGGCTCGGCTACTTTTGGCCCCCCCATTTTCCTCGACCTGGGTGGACGTGGCATTCGCAGCATTGAAAAAAACAGCAACAACGAATACCTGATCATCGCCGGACCAGCTACAGGCTCTGGTGATTTTAAATTTTATACCTGGACTGGCAACCCTGCCGATGCCCCCATCGAACGCGCCGGGGATTTGTCTTTTGTGTACGGCGAAAGTGCCTTTGAGTCCATCCTCGAAGTGCCCAATCCACTTACCGCTACCTCGACCATCCAGGTCTTGATGGACAATGGCGACCGGATTTGGTACGGCGATGCCACCATTTCCAAAGAATTGCCTTACGACAATTGGGAAAAATTCCGCAGTGACCCCGTTACCCTGGGTGCAGCGGTGATCCCCACGGTAGAAGTTTCGGCTACCGATGCCGCCGCCGCCGAAGCCAGCAGCAACCCGGGTACGTTCCGTATCACCCGTACGGGCAGCACGGAGTCGATGCTGACCGTCAATTATACCCTGAGCGGCACCAGCACCAGCAGCGATTATGCCCCAACCCTGAGTGGAACGGCCATGATCGGCAACGGACAATCTTTTGTCGACATCGTCATCACTCCGACCGATGACAACCTCGTAGAACTAAATGAAACCCTCGTGTTGACCCTGACGGATGCGGCCAATTATGACCTGGGCGCAAACACTGCGGCTACCATTGTCATCACTGAAAACGACCAGGCCCTGCTCACCTTTGCTTCGCCCAATGGCTCGGTCAATGAAAATATCGGAACGTATACGAGCAATGTTCGTTTGAAGATCATTTCTACGCCTACTGGAGGTACCTTGCAAGACCCAGTAACGGTGTCATTAGCTGGCGTTGAAATTGGTTCCGGAGCAGGCTTTGCCACCACTCCAGCAGATTTCACCTTAACAACGCCCTCGGTCACCTTTGCCGCTGGCTCGGGGGACAATGCCACCCAGCCTTTTAATGTCACTATCGTAGACGATGCACTTACCGAGGCTGATGAATTTTTTGATGTCCAAATGGTGCAAATGGGCTACACGGGTGTACCCTTTATCATCCAGGATGGACAAATTGTATCGGGTGTTTGTAATGGCAACAACAACGATTGCCGCAACCGCCAAACCATTCGGATAAATGCCAATGACCCAGCAGGCGTAACGATTGCTCAAAGCGGCGGCAGCACCGATGTCACCGAAGGTGGCGCTACTGATAATTACACCGTGGTGTTGAATAGCCAGCCCACGGCCAATGTGACCATCACCCTCACGCCCAATGCCCAGGTATCGACGAATCAAACTTCATTAACCTTTACCAATGCAGATTGGAACATTGCCCAAAGCGTTACCGTTACTGCGGTAAATGATGCCGTGGTTGAAGGTAGCCATACCGGGACGATTGCGCATACGGCTACCAGTTCGGATGCCAATTACCATACTATAACCATCGCTTCGCTTACTGCGAATATTACCGATAATGATCCCGCTTGCCCGACTTTTACCTCCTCCCCTGGCCCCGCCATCATCACCAACAGCACCTGCAGCACCGGCTGTACCCTTGCTGGTGGCAACATCGCAGTACCTAGTGGCACTTGCCCTGCGGGTTCTACCTTACAATACAAAGTGGGCAATGGCCCTTGGAGTAATACGCGGCCTACTTACAACCAAACGACCGCCCAAACCATCAAAACCCGCTGTTCTTGTGACGCTGATCCAAGCGTGGTGAGTGATTCATCGGCAGTGACGACGGTGCCGGGAACTTGTACGCCCCCCACCCTTGGCAGCTACCCCAACACCAGCATCACCGCCGGTCAAAACAGCATCGTAAGCCCTGCTGCCGCACCGACCAACACAACGAGGGCGGTAGCATATACCAATACCAACTTCACTGGTGTACTAACCGTAAACCCAACTACTGGCCAAGTCACCGTGACCGATGCCAAGCAGGCCGGCGTGTATACTGTGACTGTACAGGCCTTCAACAGCAGTGGCTGTGCGACCACCGCCACCTTCACCCTCACCGTGACCGACCCGGCCTGCAGTGCGGGCAATTTCGGCGGCAGCACGACTGTGGGGGTAGGGGATGCGCCGAGATCCGTAGCGATCGGGGATTTCAACGGGGACGGTCGGCAGGATTTTGCCACTGCAAATCTCGATTCCGACAACGTGTCGATCCGCCTTGGCGATGGTCTGGGCGGCTTTAGCGGCACCACGACCGTGGATGTAGGGAATGGGCCGTATTTCATAGCGATCGGGGATTTCAACGGGGACGGTCGGCAGGATTTTGCCACTGCAAATGGCTTCTCCACCAATGTATCGATCCGCCTTGGCGATGGTATGGGTGGCTTTAGCGGCACCACGACCGTGGGGGTAGGGACTGGGCCGAGATCCGTAGCGATCGGGGATTTCAACGGGGACGGTCGGCAGGATTTTGCCACTGCAAATTCCGGTTCCAACAACGTGTCGATCCGCCTTGGCGATGGCCTGGGTGGCTTTAGTGGCAGCACGACCGTGGGGGCAGGGAATGGGCCGCAATCCGTAGCGATCGGGGATTTCAACGGGGACGGTCTGCAGGATTTTGCCGCTACGAATGCCGGTAACAGCAGCAACAGCGTGTCCATCCGCCTCGGCGATGGTCTGGGTGGCTTTAGTGGCAGCACGACCGTGGGGGTAGGGCCTTTTCCTAGTTCCGTAGCAATCGGGGATTTCAACGAGGACGGTCTGCAGGATTTTGCCACTGCAAATTTCAATTCCTCCAACGTGTCGATCCGCCTCGGCGATGGTATGGGCGGCTTTAGCGGCAGCACGACCGTTGGGGTAGGGTCTCAGCCGAGTTCCGTAGCGATCGGGGATTTTAATGGGGACGGTCTGCAGGATTTTGCCGCTTCAAATAATAGTTCCGACAACGTGTCGATCCGCCTCGGTGATGGTATGGGCGGCTTTAGCGGCACCACGACCCTAGGGGTAGGTGATAGACCGCAATCCGTAGCGATCGGGGATTTTAACGGGGACGGTCGGCAGGATTTTGCTGCTGCAAATTCCGGTTTCGATGCCACTGCAAATGCTGGTTTCGACAACGTGTCGATCTGGCTTGGGCTTGGCGTGGCCAATGAGATCAACCTGAGGGGCAACGGCGTGGACATCGCTGATGGCGACATCACGCCCTCAAGTGCCGACCATACGGACTTTGGCACGACCACTGGCGCGTCTATTACCCGTACCTTTACCATTCAAAATACCGGTACGGAGGCCCTGAACATCGCCTCCGGCGCCATAACCATCAGCGGGCCTGATCAGGCCTTGTTTACGGTCAGCAATATCACCCTACCCGCAGCGATCAGCGGCCCGAGCGGCAGCATTACCTTCGATGTGACGTACACGCCTGTAAGCGCTGGTGTGCATACGGCAAGCGTCAACATAGCCAGCGACGACTGCAACGAGGCTTTGTATAACTTTGACATCAAAGGCGAAAAAACCTGCCCGGCTTTTGCTGCTGCGCCCGGCAATGTGGGCATCAGCAACAGCACCTGTACGACTGGCTGTGTACTAGGCGGCGGTACGATCAGCGCACCTTCTGGTAGCCCTTGCCCTGCTGGTTCCACCCTGCAATACAAAGTAGGCAATGGCGTATGGAGCAATACCCTACCCACTTACAACCAAACGACTGCCCAAACCATCAAAACCCGCTGCTCTTGTGCCGCTGATCCAAGCGTGGTGAGTGATTCGTCGGCGGTGACGACGGTGCCGGGCACCTGCCCAATAGCTACAGCGAGTATCGTGATGAACAATGGCCCGATTTGTAGTGGCAACAATGCCGTGTTTACCGTAACGGGCACCAACGGTTCCACGCTGACCTACCATACAGGTGGCGCTAATATGACCTTGTTGTTAGATGGTACCAATCAGACCATCACAGTAAATGGGGCGACATCAAATACGATCCTGACTCTGGTGAGTGTAGGGACTACTGGTCCGATTTGTACCACAGCGCTGAGTGAGACCAGCACGGTCACGGTTACACCGGATAACACGGTAGGGGCAGCGTCCTCAGCGCCTACCTTGTCTATCAATACGGCACTGACGGCCATTACGCATACCACCACAGGTGCTACGGGCATCGGAAGCCCAAGCGGACTTCCAGCTGGGGTGACGGCAGCGTGGGTCTCGAATACGATCACGATCAGTGGCATCCCAACTGTTTCTGGGCCATTCAACTACAGCATTCCCCTTACGGGCGGCTGTGGATCAGTGAACGCTACGGGTACCATCACCGTAGTATCAGCCCCTTCAGTGACTTGTCCAACGAATACCACAGTGGCAGCCTGCCAGTCACAAGCGGCAGTGAATACCGCCTTTACGACCTGGTTGGCTACGGCATCTGCGAGCGGCGGTTGCAACGGCGTATTAACCAATAACAGCACAGTAGCACCATCGGCCTGCGGCGGTTCCACTACGGTGACCTTCACTTATACCAGCGATTGTGCGCCACTGACCACAACTTGCCAGGCGACCTTCACGGTACCTGCGGCACCAACGGTAGTGCTGACTTGCCCTACGAATACTACAGTAGCGGCTTGCCAGACGCAAGCAGCGGTGAATAGCGCCTTTGCCACTTGGTTGGCTACGGTTTCAGCTACTGGCGGTTGCAACGGAGTTTTGACCAATGACAACACGGGCGCGCCTTTAGCTTGCGGCGGCTCCACTACGGTGACCTTCACTTACACCAGCACTTGTACGCCAACGACGACGACATGTACGGCGACCTTCACGGTACCTGCGGCCCCATCGGTAGTGCTGACTTGCCCCACGAATACCACTGTCGCGGCTTGCCAAACACAGGCAGCAGTAAATAGTGCCTTTGCAACCTGGTTGGCTACGGTTTCCGCTACTGGTGGTTGCAATGGGGTTTTGACCAATGACAATACGGGAGCGCCTTTAGCTTGTGGTGGTTCCACTACGGTGACCTTCACCTATACGAGCGATTGTGCGCCAACGACGACGACTTGTACGGCGACCTTCACGGTACCTGCGGCACCAACGGTAGTACTTACTTGCCCAACGAATACGACGACTGCGGCCTGTCAAACACAGACAGCAGTAAACGCAGCGTTTTCGACTTGGTTGGCTACGGTTTCAGCTAATGGTGGTTGCAACGGAGTTTTGACCAATGACAATACGGGAGCGCCCGCAGCTTGTGGCGGCTCCACTACGGTGACCTTCACTTACACGAGTGATTGCGCTCCGTTAACAACGACATGTACGGCGACCTTCACGGTACCTGCGGCCCCAACGGTGGTGCTGACTTGCCCCACGAATACCACCGTCGCGGCTTGCCAGACGCAAGCAGCGGTGAATAGCGCCTTTGCCACTTGGTTGGCTACGG
>JAIYAV010000203.1 GCA_027488855.1 Saprospiraceae bacterium | reverse complement strand
TTTCACAAAAACAGCATTTGTCATGTTGAATCTTGATAAGTAGAGCCTTGACCGAAGAGTGGCCATAGATTGAATTTTCAAATGAAAATTTTCTTGTTCCCGCCAAATAGTCCTGCTTGTGTTGTTCAGTTGCAGTTGCGCCTCTTGTGGTAAGCACATCAGGAGCAGCGTGAGCACTTTTGTCAATTTGAATCATGTCTAAGACACGTGTTTTGCAGATTTTAGGATAATTTCCATCGCCTTAATGTACTCTTGCGTTTCTGCCATAGGAATTTCGTCAATCTTAGTTTCTAGCTTTTGCAGCTCTTCCATTTCTTTTTGGCTAAGTTCATCTTTCAAAAGCAGTCTCCGTCTTTTGGCTAGAACATTTTCAGTTTTTTTGCTCCTCGTATCTTTTAAACCGAATAAATCGCTGGTTAACACCTGGTCAATCCTCCAACTTTTTACAATATCAGGTTCATTGATTACTCGAATCTCATCTTTATTTTTCTTCAATAGAACCAAGTTCGCATCTAATGCAGCTTGTGCAATCAGAGGGCTATGTGCAGTTACTATGAATTGAGTTTTGCTGAAAATTTTGGTTAGGTTGTCAATTATTTCACGTTGCCAGGCAGGGTGCATGTGCAGGTCTATTTCATCGAGAATGAGGATGGCGGGCTCATCAAATGGTGAAGAGCTATGCTCGTGATAATAGATCATTTTGGTAGCAAAATCTACCAACCAAGCAATGGCTGTTTTATACCCTAAGCTGACTTCATTCAACCCAATCCAGCCAAAATCAGTTTTGACTTGTACCTCTCTTTGTAGTCTTCCGACTTTGACTACTTCAATATCTTGAATCCCACTTGGCAATATTTTGAGCAACAATTCTTTTACTCTATTTTTTTCAGTGCTACCTTTTTTGCTTTTTGCCGACTCGTAGTCCAGTCTTAGGAAATATTCAGATGAGTTCTGCAACAATGCATCGTCTTTAAAAAGTGTTTCACTTGCATTTTTGAGATTATCATCAGATAACGATGTCTCAGCCATTTTACGATTGGCTCCATACGCAAAGCAGTATACTGGAGGTAATACATTATTAACAACCTTATTTGTTGCATCTAGATGTTGCTGGTTGATATTGTTCGATTTATGATCCAAAATGTAATCGAATCCAATTTCTAGTTCTGCATTATCTAACTCGCTGAAATATTTTTCTCTTTCTACTATGAAGAGCGAAAGCTTAGATTCTTTTTCTCCACTTCCATGCTTTAAATTCCATGCTTTACGCCAGCTGTTCTCTATACTCAAATCGTGGTTTGTATCCCAATATGCCTTATTTAAAAAACTCTGCGGCGAAGGCAACATAGAAACTATGCTTCTGAGAATAGTAGTCTTCCCTGTTCCATTATCACCCAGAATCACAGTCCACTGTGCAATTTTACCGTCTTTTGTAGTAAAATCAATTTTTTGCTTTTTCCCAAAGCAGCGGACATTTTCTATTTCTAGGCTTTTTAAATAAAGCATAACGTGATTGAATTAAGCTACAGGAAGTAAACTTACTAAATTTTAATGGCTTTTGAAAGCTTTAATTTCCCATGTCTATTCATCCTCCACCACCGCCACCTGCAAAAACTGCATCTCGTACAACTGCTTGTAATGCCCGTTTTCATTGCGCAGCAATTCTTCATGTGGCCCGTATTCCTGCACCTCGCCTTTGTGCAACACCAGAATATTGTTAGCATGACGGATCGTGGACAAGCGGTGCGCAATGATGATGGAAGTGCGTTTGGCGATCATCGTTTCGATGGCAAACTGGATCACCCCTTCCGTTTCAGGGTCGATGGATGAGGTGGCCTCGTCCAAAATCAGGATGTCGGGATTGAACACCAGCGCCCGTACAAAGGATATCAACTGCCGTTGCCCCATCGACAGCGTAGCGCCCCGTTCCATGACCTGATAATCGTAGCCACCCGGCAGTTTTTCGATGAATTCGTGGGCACCGATCATTTTGGCGGCTTCGATGACCTGCTCGCGGCTGATGCTATCGTCGCGCAGGGTGATGTTTTCCAGTACCGTTCCGGCAAACAAAAACACGTCTTGCAAAACCAGTGCCACCCGACGGCGCAGCGAATACAGGTCATATTCCCGAATATCGACCCCATCCACTTTGATGGCCCCTTTTTGTATTTCGTAAAAGCGGTTGAGGATGTTGATGATGGTGGATTTGCCCGAGCCCGTTGCGCCCACGATGGCCAGCGTTTCGCCGGGGTTGATGTGGAAACTCACATCTTTCAGCACATATTCTTCCTCATTGTAAGCAAACCACACTTTTTCAAAATCCACTTCACCCTTCAATTCGGTGGGCTTGTAGGTCCCGTTTTGTTCCAGATTTTCGGGATCGTCCAGCAAGGCGAAAACCCGCTCGGCGGCCACCAAACCCATTTGGAGGGTGTTGAAACGGTCGGCCAAGGTTCGGATCGGGTTGAAGAGCATGTTGAGGTAAATCGGGAAAGCCACCAAAGAGCCCATGGTCACCTCATCGGCGATGACGCCCCTTGCGCCCCACCAGATCATCAGGCCCAGGGTTGCCGCCGCGATGATTTCCACCGCCGCATAAAATACGGCGTAATAAAATACCGAATCGAGGTTGGCCTTGGTGTAATCTCGGTTGACCTCGCGGAATTTTTCTGCTTCCTGTCGTTCAGCGTTAAAAATCTGCACGATGCGCATCCCCGTGATGCGTTCCTGCAAAAAGGAGTTCATCCGCGAGACCTGCGTACGTACGTCCTGGAAGGATTTTTTGACGTTTTTTTGAAAATAAAAACTCGTCGCCACCAAAAAAGGGAGGGTCAACAAACAAGCCAGGGTCAATTTCCAACTGGTGTAGAACATGATGCCTAGCACCACCGCCAGGGTGAAAATATCGGCAATCATGGTGATCACCCCCTGCGAAAACACCGTATTGATGGTCTCCATGTCGCTGATGGTCCGCGTGATGGAATTCCCCACGGGAGTGCGGTCGAAGTAACGCAGGCGCAAACTGGTAATGTGTTTAAAAATGCCCACCCGCAAATCGCGCACCACACATTGTCCCAGCCAGCTGGTGGCGTATTGAAAAACGTATTGCAAAAAGGCGTGGAACAACAAAGAGACCAGAAAAATGAAGGCCATAAAGCCCAGACCCTGAATGTCGAGTTTGAAGATGTGCTCGTCTACCATCACCTGCACCAACCAGGGGCGCATGGTACCCAACGGCGCCAGTACAATGGCCATAATTGCTGAGGCGATCAGCACATTTTGGTAGGGCTTGGCTTGCGCCATTACCCGCCGCAGAAGGTAAAAATTGAACTTAGGTTTGGGTTGTGCTGTAGCCAAAGTTGTATCGGGTTGATGAAAGAAAGAGCAAAATTACAAAGGGAAACAGTTTTTTTGCGATAAAAAGTTGCTGAAGAGGGTAGTTTTGTTTATTTTTTGCAACACTTTTCAAATTTATTGTCAAAATTCCTAGTTTACTTTCCAATAAGGAAAAAGCTTGTTCCATGAAAACAACCCGAATTTTTGGTTTAGCCATTAGTCTCCTGGCGATAGCCTGTTCTACCCCCAAAGACACGATGGTGGCTTCGTCTGCCAATAGTGGGGTGCCCGCTGCTCCCGATTATTCCAAGGCCGATACCTGGGCCGCCTTGCCCGATCGCGCAGATGCTGCCGACGTTTTTCCCAAAGGAATGGAGGACCGCCAAAAAGACGGCGAAGTAGACGTATTTTTTGTCCATCCCACCATTTACACCCAGGAGCGCGAAGCGACCGACCCCTGGAATGCCGATGTACAGGACGCCAAAATGAACAAAAAGGTAGACGAAAGCGCCATTCGTTTTCAGTCCAGCATTTTCAACGGCGTGGGTCGGGTGTACGCGCCTCGGTATCGGCAGGCGCATATCCGCGCTTATTGGCTACAGGATCGGGACATGCAAAAACGCATCTTTGACCTGGCCTACTCCGATGTGCGCAACGCCTTTCAATATTACCTGGATCATTACAACCAAGGTCGCCCAATCATCATCGCTTCGCATAGCCAGGGTACGACCCATACCCAACGTTTGTTGAAAGAGTTTTTTGACACGACCAACCTGCGCAATCGCTTGGTGGTGGCCTATTTGGTGGGCATGCCCATCAAACGGGATTTGTTGGAAAACATTCCACCCTGTGACCGTCCCGAACAAACGGGCTGTTTTTGTTCCTGGCGTACTTACCTTAAGGGGCATTACCCCGAGTTACACCAAGCGGGAAACAATATTGTGAGCACAAATCCGTTAAACTGGTCAAGTGACACCCTCTATGCCGCCCGCGAATTGAACAAGGGTGCAGTACTGCGCAGTTTCAACAAAGTAATCCCAAAAGTATGTGATGCCCAGGTACACGATGGAGTATTGTGGGTCAACAAACCGAAGTTCCCAGGTAGCTTCCTGTACAACAATCCGAACTACCACATTGGAGATTTTAACCTATTTTACAGCAACGTTCGCGAAAATGCAGTAGCACGAGTAGGGTATTTTTGGAAACGATAAAAGGTTTATGGACATTTATAGCCGAAAATCACGGTGGAAAATTTACATGGCAGGGACCGGGGTGGTCATCCTGCTGATCTCGATTTTTTACACCACTTATTTGTCAAAACAATTGGCAGAAGGGGAACAATATCGGGTGGAAAACTTTGTATTGGCCCAAGACCAATTGAACTCTGACAAAGAAATCGAAGACGTAACCCTCCAACTACAAATTTTACAGCGCAATACCACAATTCCCGTCATTATTACGGATGAAAGGCTGCAAATTGTAGATGCCATCAATTTTGGAGAAGAAAAGGATGCTGATAAAAAGTACCTAAACGAGGTCATCCAAAAACTTCAAAAAAGTGGTTTTGAACCCATTGTCAGTAACACAACGGGGAATAAAATCTTTTATCAAGAGTCTACTCTGCTGCGTCAGCTCCGCTATTTTCCACTGATCCAATTGATTCTGATTGCTGCATTTGTCGCCTTGGGCTACGTCAACTTCAGTTCCGCCCGCCGCAGTGAACAAAACCGGGTGTGGGTCGGCATGGCCAAAGAAACGGCCCACCAATTGGGCACCCCCATCTCGGGCATCGTAGCCTGGTTGGAAAACTTGCGTGCGATTCGGGAAGAAGACGAGGAAGTCATCGAGATTGTGGATGAACTCCGCACCGATGTCAGTCGCCTGGAACTCATCGCCGAACGTTTTTCCAAAATTGGCTCCATTCCCTCTTTGGAACCCGTCAATATTTATACTGAATTGGAAAAATGCCGGGCCTACATGCAACGCCGGGCATCGCGCAAAGTACAATTCAATTTCCCTGCCCCTGATAGCGCTCCACTCAATGTCCGCCTCAATCCACCCTTATTTGATTGGGTGATCGAAAACCTGCTCCGCAATGCCCTCGATGCCATGGATGGGCAAGGGAGTATCCAAGTGGATGTGACCGAGGAAGATCATGTCGTGAACATTGATGTAACCGATTCGGGTAAAGGGATTCCGAGTTCCAAATTCAAAACCGTTTTTCAACCCGGCTTCACCACCAAAAAACGCGGCTGGGGCCTAGGCTTATCCTTGTCCAAACGCATCGTGGAAGAATACCATTCAGGTAAAATTTTTGTAAAGCGCTCTGAAGAAGGCAAAGGAACTACTTTTTCTATTCGACTGATCAAGGCTTCACACGAAAAACCGGTGGCTCAACCGGTGGAAGAACTTCAAGCTTAAAGACTATCTTTGCACGCCCGCCAAATAAATACCGCAACTGGTAAAAAATCATGTCTACTGTAAGTTATCACCGCATCGTGGTGAAAATAGGGTCCAATGTATTGACCGACGACCAAAGTCGGCCCGACGAGCAGCGCATCGCTCATTTGGTAGAACAAGTGGCCTGGCTGCGCAGCCAGGGTGCTGAAGTCATTTTGGTTTCTTCCGGTGCCGTGGCAATGGGGCGTTCTACTTTGCCACAATTGAGCCACGTCAATCCCGTGTTGCGCCGCCAGGTTTGGGCTTCGGTGGGTCAACCCCGCTTGATGCAAATCTACCAGCACTTGTTTGAGGAAAAAGGCACCCACATCGCCCAGCTACTCGTCACCAAAGAAGATTTTCGCGACCGCGAGCATTACCTCAACATGAAGGCCTGCTTGCAAGGCTTGCTCCGCGACGAAATTGTGCCCATCATCAATGAAAACGATGCAGTAGCTGTCACCGAATTGATGTTTACCGACAACGACGAACTGGCCGGCCTGGTGGCTGCAGCCGTGAATGCCGATGCCTTGGTGATCTTGAGCAACGTAGCGGGTATTTACGACGGACATCCCAGTGACCCAAATAGCCGACTGATTCGGGAAATTGATCCCAACGATGCACAATTCCAACGTTTTATCCTGCCTTCTACTTCTTCTTTTGGTCGTGGAGGTATGAACACCAAATACAGGATTGCCCGCAAAGCCGCCGTGCTGGGGGTAGATACCATCATTGCCAACGGCAAAAAAGATCAGATTCTGCACGACATCTGGGAGCAAACGGGCGAATACACCCTT
>JAIYAV010000235.1 GCA_027488855.1 Saprospiraceae bacterium | reverse complement strand
GAAGTAAACTCCTGAGGTGTTCTAAGGTGCCTAAGGTGGTTCAGTATAAAAATTCTTCTATTTCAACTCCAAACGATGTTGCCGCGCTACATCCTTCGCAATATCATAACCTGCATCAGCGTGGCGAATAACCCCCATCGCGGGGTCGTTGTGCAGCACCCGTTTGAGGCGGCGTGCAGCCTCCTCGGTGCCATCGGCTACAATCACCATACCAGCATGGATGGAGTACCCCATGCCTACGCCGCCGCCATGGTGCAACGATACCCAACTGGCCCCTCCCGCTGTGTTGATCAGCGCATTCAGGATCGGCCAATCGGCCACTGCATCCGAGCCGTCGAGCATGGCTTCGGTTTCGCGATTGGGTGAGGCCACCGAACCCGTGTCGAGGTGATCCCGACCAATTACAATCGGTGCTTTTACCTTGCCCTCTCGAACCAGTTCATTAAAAGCCAGCCCCGCTTTTTCTCGTTCCCCTAGCCCCAACCAACAAATCCGCGCAGGCAACCCCTGGAAAGCAATTTGTTCTTGCGCCTTGTGAATCCAGCGGTGCAGGGAATGATTTTCGGGGAACAATTCCAGGATGAGCTCGTCGGTGACCCGAATGTCCTCTGGATCGCCAGAGAGTGCGGCCCAGCGGAAAGGCCCTTTGCCTTCACAAAACAATGGGCGAATGTAAGCGGGAACAAAGCCTGGGAAATCAAACGCATTTTTTAGCCCCTTTTCAGCAGCCCGGCCCCGCAGGTTATTGCCATAATCGAAGGTGACAGCCCCACGTTTTTGCAATTCAATCATCAATTCTACATGCCGAACAATGGAGCGATAGGCCATTTCGAGGTACTGTTCGGGGTTCTCTGTACGCAGGATATTGGCCTGTTCTACACTAATTTCATGAGGAAAATACCCAATGATAGGGTCGTGTGCCGAGGTTTGGTCGGTCAGGATATCCGGCGTTGTATTGCGTTCCAACATCCGTTCCAACAAGTCGACGATGTTGCAATGCACGCCGATGGAGCGTTTTTCGCCCAGTTTGCGCAATTCCAATGCCCGGTCAATTGCCGCATCGATGGACTCCATTTGTTCATCTAAGTAGCGGGTTTGCAGGCGTTTTTGGATTCGCCATTCTTCTACTTCGGCCACCAGACAAACCCCGTCGTTCATGGTCACTGCCAGGGGTTGAGCTCCGCCCATGCCCCCCAAACCAGCCGTGACCGACAGGGTGCCGCGTAAGGTGCCGCCAAAATGTTGATTGGCGATTGCAGCAAAAGTTTCATAAGTGCCTTGTACAATCCCTTGGGAACCAATGTAAATCCAGGAACCCGCAGTCATCTGGCCGTACATCATTAGTCCCTTTTTCTCCAATTCATTGAAATGTTCCCAGGTAGCCCAATTCGGTACCAGTTGGGAGTTGGAAATGATCACCCGGGGTGCGTCGGGGTGAGTAGGGAGCACACCGACGGGTTTGCCCGACTGGATGAGTAAGGTCTCATCGTTGTTCAGGTTTTTGAGCGCCTTGATGATCAGGTCCAAGGCGGCATGATTGCGGGCCGCTTTTCCCCGACCACCGTACACAATGAGTTCTTCAGGGCGTTCGGCTACCTCGGAATCAATGTTGTTGAGCAACATGCGCAGGGCGGCCTCCTGAATCCAACCCTTGCATTGGAGGGTACTGCCGGTTGGCGTTTTATACTGGTTTATGGTTTCAAGCAACATGGACGGTCCATTTATATTGGTTGATGAAGGAGATGCTTAGTTGTAAATCATCGGCCAATACTCGATCCGCTTCATTAAAAGAGACGAATTTTCGAAAAGCCTGGTGTAAATCTTCTACTTGGGCTGAACTCGATAAAGGGCGCCGAAATTCCAGCGCCTGGGCCGCAGTCAAGAGCTCGATGGCCAATACTTTGTAGACATTGTTCAATACCCGTGCACCTTTGACAGCCGCATTGGCACCCATGCTGACGTGGTCCTCTTGTCCATTGGAGGATACAATCGAGTCAACAGAAGCGGGCGTACAGAGCTGTTTGTTTTCACTCACGATCCCCGCCGCAGTGTACTGGGGAATCATTAAGCCAGAGTGCAAGCCGGGGTTTTTGATCAAAAACAGTGGTAATCCCCGTTGTCCAGACAACAATTGATAAGTGCGTCGCTCCGAAATGCTGCCAATTTCAGCCATGGCAATGCTCAAAAAGTCGAGCGCCATGGCCAGCGGTTGGCCGTGAAAATTGCCGCCAGAAAGTATCAGGTCATCGTCGGGAAAGACATTTGGGTTGTCGGTCACTGCATTGGCCTCAATGATCATCACCGCGAGGGTTTGGGCAAAAACGTCTTTGGAAGCGCCGTGTACTTGGGGAATGCAGCGGAAAGAATAGGGGTCTTGGACCTGTTCTTTGGTTTTTTGGGCAATCGCACTACCGCTCAGGTATTGGCGAATGTTCGAGGCGGTGTCGATTTGCCCGGGGTGGGGCCGGATTTGGTGCAAACGCTCGTGGAAAGGTTGTAAACTTCCATCAAAGGCATCAATGCTCATGGCAGCGATGAGATCGGCCAGTTGTAGCGCTCGTTCAGCCTGGATCAAGTTGTAAAACCCGTAAGCCAGCATGAACTGGGTACCGTTGATCAGGGCGATGCCCTCTTTGGCCTGGAGTTGGATGGGATGCCAATGGTGTTGCGCCAATACTTGATCCGCAGGGATTTTTTTGCCCTTAACCGTCATCGTTCCCAATCCAATCAGGGGAAGGCTGAGGTGTGAAAGTGGAGCCAAATCGCCAGAAGCGCCCAGTGAACCCTGGGTGTAAACGACGGGCAAAAGGTCGTGGTTGAAAAAATCGACCAAACGTTCAACCGTGCTCAATTGCACTGCTGAATAGCCTTTGGACAAGGACTCGATTTTGAACAAAAGCATCAGGCGTACAATATCCGCTGGCACTTCTTCGCCCAAACCACAGGCGTGAGATTGCAGCAAATTGTACTGCAAATCGCTGGTTTCCGCCCGGCTGATGCGTACATTTTGCAGGTAGCCAAAGCCGGTATTGATGCCATAAAACAACTGCTCGGAGTTGGCTAGTTTTTGATCGAGATAGGCTCTGCAATGTTGGATTTGGGCTTTCGCTGTTGGGGACAGTGCCAATTGCCAACGTTCTTGCACAATGGTTTTGATCCGCTCCAGGGTCAATTCAGTAGAGCCGATTTCATGTACACTTGTTTTAATCACTCGATCCAGGACTGTAGGCATATGTGTTTTATTTGGTTCCACAAAATTACACCTACTTATTAATTGCTCTAAATGGTATTTTTTTGCATTTTTGATCAAAAAAAGTGATTAATGGAGCTAAGACACCTGCGTTATTTTGTCACCCTGGCCAATGAGTTGCATTTTGGCCGGGCAGCCAGCAAACTTTTTATTGTGCAGCCAGCCCTAAGCAAGCAGATTCAGGAATTGGAAAAAGAGTTGAAAGTGACTTTGTTGGAGCGCACCAAACGCAAGGTGAGCCTGACACCCGCAGGTGCCTATTTTTGGGAAGAAGCCCAACGCATTCTGGGGCAAATTGAAGAAATCCGCAATCATTTGCCGATGATTGAACGAGGGGAACAGGGGGAAATTCGACTAGGGTACGTTGGCTCTTGTATCCATACCTTTTTGCCCGAAATTTTGGTGGCGCTCAACCAGCAATACCCGGTTATCCAGACTTATTTATCGGAAATGACGACCGCCTCCCAACTGGAAGCTATGCAAAAAGGAATGTTGGATGTAGCCTTTGTGCGCAATCCGCCTTTTGACGAGCGCTGGGATAGTCGCTTGATGTATCGGGAAACTTTTTCCCTGGTGCTGCCTGCTGATCATCCAATCAATGTCCACAATTTTGCGGGTTTGCAAGCCTTTGCTCAAGAGAAATTCATCCTCACGACCCGTCAAGACGGAGCTGCCTACCACAAACAACAGCTGAGCATTTGCGAGGACGCTGGATTTTTTCCCAACATTGTCCATGAAACCGTGCACGGGCATACTGTACTTCAACTCATCGAAAAAAAGCTAGGCATCTCGTTTTTGCCTACCTCTTTCAGTCGAGTGACTACCGCAGCGGTAAAGTTTATTGAGTTAAAGGACATTCCACAGCAGGCAGAGATCACGGCTTTATGGGAGAGGGAGAATCCGAATCCGGTGTTGAAGGTGTTTTTGAGTTTGTTGGAAGAGGACTAGACTTAAACTTAAGCGAAAACTGGTCGTTTTTCAAGGACAAAAATTGACTCAAATAACAAATTAGCACAAAGGACACCAAGGCAGCACAAAGGGCACAAAGCGACGTAAATGTCTAACTTTGTGCCCTTTGGTGCTGCCTTGGTGTCCTTTATGCTAAAAAAATATCGCTTTGGTTAATACTTCACCACTTTTTCCACCCGATTCACCCCTTCACCTTTCACCTGCATCAGGTAGATACCAGCAGGTAGGCTGGAAAGATCAAAAGCCAACAAACGGCTATCGGCATCGCGATTCTGCATGTTTTGAGTTTGCAGAATCCGGCCTTCAGTGCTCATTAAAATGGCTTGCGCACGCCCGGCGGGTAAACCTTCGAGTTGAACATTGATTTGATCGCCAGTTGGATTGGGGTAAATGCTCATGCGGATGTTGCTCTGCAAATCGCGGGTGGAGCTTATCACCGAACCAGGCTCGACCAAAGTACCCCGATTGGCTGCTTTACTGCACACTTTGTCCCCCTCGGCTGTAGTGAGGCATACTTGGCCGTTGTAATTCACCAGATCCATAAATTCAATGTTGTCGATAAACCAGCCTTGGGTGCGAACCGCGCCATTTGCGGGATCATCATTGGAACCAAAGCGGAAGCGTATCTGAATCTGCTGGCCAGTATACTTGCTCAAATTGACGTAAGTAGGTACGAATTGGCCAGTTGACCCCGAAAAACCCCGCAAACGTGGAATCGAAAAGGTAGTATAAACCACTGGGCGAGTATACCCATTGCGGAAAATCAGGCTATCCGGGATGTATTGCCAGGTGCTGCCCCCATTGGTGGATACTTCTAAAATACCTGCGTCCAACGCCGCTTCAATGCCATAATCCTGATAAAAACGCAGCACGGGTTGGGTGCCACTGATCCGAATGGGCTCTTTCAGGTACAAAGCCTGATCCACGGAGATCCGGCCGCCAGGAACAGTCCAGGCTTTGGTACCTTTAAACGCCTTGGTTGTGCTGATTCGGAAAGTATCCTGGCCATCAATGGACAATTTGGCCCACATACTGGTAGTTCCTTCAACGTCGTCGAGTGCCTGTCGAACGGAAGGACGATTGCGGTTGCTAACGGCGAGGTAGCGGATGATTTTGCTGGCACCAGGCGCAAGGGTTCCGATCTCAAAAGAGGCAAGCCCATTGTTTACCGAGGTTTTATTGGAGCCTACTACCGATGCCGCAATCAAACTTAAGCCATTGGGCAATTCATCATTCAGCACCGCCGCATTGACAGGCGTATCTTTATGGTTGTACACCAGTAGCGTGACATTGATGGTATCGCCAGCACTGATGTTGCCATCGACTAGTTTTTCAACTTTTAAGGTTTTGATGCATTCCGGGCGATTGTCAAAGGCTTGCAAGCCGTCATGGCGGTTGCCACTACTGCCCTGATCAGCACTCCAACCCAGGCCACGCCGGGCGAAGACCTCCCAGATCAAACATTCATTGGCCCCCCCGTTGTTCAGTGCATCGGCGGCAATGATGGCGTTGCGACCATCGATAAAGCCTGGACTACAATTTTGCAGTTTCATCCCGTCCATGACCAGTTGAATGGCGCGGTTGTTGCCTCCTTTTCCACGGTACAAATCAGCATCCCAGCCGTATTTGTCGACCATGGCCCAATACAAATCCCACAGAGTGGCCGCCCATACTTCACCTACTGGGTGCGGAAAACTAGTGCCGATGATGTCGTCATAAACCTGACCATTGATTTTCAAGTCGGTAGAGTAGGGCAAGCGACGGATACCCGTTCCGTCCAGACCTTCATAAAGCACGTAATTTCCTACGCCACGGGCCGCTTTGCCATTTTGACCTGCGGTTACGGTTGTAACTAGCGCAAAAAAATCACTCCAGCCTTCACCCATCTGTTCGTCATTGTTCAAACAAGATGTAACAGAGGGGCCTCCGGTCAGGCGAACCGAGATGCCGTGGCCATATTCGTGTGCAATGATACCATTGTCAAAACTTGCGTCAATCGAATCCGGACCCGTGATCGCAGGCGCTACCAAAGTCAACACTACTTTTTCTCTGGCCATCGCTTGTCTCATCAACTCACAATCACCTGAGCGCATGCCTACTACCGGGATGGTCACACCAGTTACTGACGGATCATCTCCCAAGCCTCCCGGCAGCGTATTTTCAAAATTACAGACCACACAAGCCACTGCCCCGGCATTTTGGGCATTTTTGGCTTTGGTTTTAAAGGTACAGGTACCCCGATCGATCAGCACTATTTTTCCTTTCAGGTTGGCGGGGTTCAATAAAGTTTGGCACCCCAGATTGGCCGCTCCGCTTCCATCTACCCCTACGGCTACCTCGGCAGTGACCGGGGTGGTAGTCAAACGTTTGCCAAAACTTGCACCCCGTACCGGATATTTTCCAGCAATACCAGCTGGTGCATCGATAAAAGCATTACCCGCAGCAGCGTTCCAAATGAACATTTGCATCCGGGGAGGACTACCATCTGCTGGAGTAGCAAAGTTGGCGTTGTTGGTATCCGTGCCATCCTGAGCTTCGGCATTTACAGCATCATTCGGGCGGCCACCACGGCCATAATTGTTTTGTTGGAAATTACCCGCAGCTTCATTGAATCCATATTGGTAAGTAAAATCGTGCATCACGTTGTTCATGTAAAACAACTGGGTGACGGCCGCTGCCCGTGAATTGCTGGGCTGTAAGTTGGAATTGAAGGAATAGTTAAAACTGAGGTTGGCACCACCATTGGGCACCACAATGGTATCTGGCCGGTTGTCGGCATTTTGGTCCAGATAGGTATAGGTATTATTGCCACGGGTGATGGTGTATTCGGCGCCAGGGGTGCCGTTGGTATCGTGCCAGCCGTAAGGGGACGCAGTAGCGTCCGCAGGATTGGAGATGACTTTTCGCGAGCCATGTAAGGGGCTCTCGGTGGGTAGAGCAAACACATTGTAGCTTGCGCCGTCGGCAGGAGGTGCCAATTCCTCTGTGGTCGTTTTTGCAGGCATGGTCATGCGTTGCAAACCCGCTTCTTGCAGGCACTCATCCGAAATGAGTTGTGCGGAGTGGTTGTGCCCAGGGAAGGTGCAGGAAATGGTTTGATTGACTTTTTCTAAAACTGCCCCCGTTTGGGCATCCACAAAAGTTATCCAGTGATCCGAACTGCGAGGATCCTGGATTTCCATGACCCAAGCCAGGCGCAAACGCCCGCCTGCACCGGGGTGGTACATCAAATGGCTGGGGATATTGCTGCGCGAAATATTTCCTCCAGCAAATTCTGCCGAGCGATTTTTTTCACTTTTTAATACGCTAATGTCCCCGCTTTTTTCATTCATGCCCAGATCCTCGGCTGCACGAAGCAGTGCCTTCTCTGGTTTTAGATTAGGCTTTAGGGCATTTACGCGAGAGGCTACATCGGACATAAAGCGATCAGCCACAAAGACTACCTTGCCATCCTTGAGGTGAACTCCAGAAATGGCATTGTACACTTCGATGCCCTCATGGGTTTGGGTAAAATAAACATGGGTCACCCCATTGTGTTCACTTTGGTAGGTATGACTTACCTTCAGCCCTTGCAGGTCTTCCGGGCTAAGTTTCCATTTTTGTTGATTCGCTTGCAGGTACGCCAGCGCCTGACGGCTAAGGTCGGGCGATTGTGCTTGGGCAACTTGCACGACACTCAATAGCCCCAGCAAGCAGAGTGGTGAAAATAAAGCGGAGATTTTCATCATTTTTTATCCTTTGTTGAATTCAACCGTAAAGTCTCAAAAATACACAAATCAATCAGGCTTGATACCGACAAAGAAGTGGATTTGTTCTGTGGATCAATTAAAAAGTAGTTAATTTGTCAGTCAAAAGCCCAAAAGGGACGAGAAAGAAATAAATGCCCCATTTAAACGCAGCTATTTTGAGCTTAGTCAACTATCTTTTGAGGCGAATAGCCAGCCTATTTAACGAAAAGGATAGGAAGAATAAGTTCAAAAGAGCAAAGTGGAAATGGGGTAGTTATTTCTTTCTCGTCCCTTAGCCTCAATTCAAGATTCATCATGGCGGAAAAAATTTCCGAAGTAGTGTACGGGCGTCACCCGGTAGTGGATGCCATCCGCTCAGGCTGGCCCGTTGATAAAGTGGTCATGCAGCAGGGGATTCGGGGAGAATTCGAAAAAGAAATCCGTCACCTGACCAAAGAATACGAAGTGCCAATGCAGGTGGTTCCGAAGGAGCGCCTCAATAAATTGGCTGGAGGCAACCACCAGGGCGTCGTTGCTTTTATTTCGCCAATTCCGTTCCAGCGACTGGAAGATATTTTACCTTCCGTGTTTGAGAATGGTCAAACACCACTAATCGTTCTATTGGACGGCGTTACCGATGTGCGCAATTTTGGTGCCATTGCCCGTTCAGCGGAAGTTTTTGGTGCCCATGCCATCGTGATTTCGAGCAAAAAAAGTGCTCAAGTCAACGCGGAAGCAGTCAAAACCTCAGCAGGCGCGCTGACCATTATTCCAGTTTGCCGGGAAAAAAGTATGGTGGGTGCCATTGAGTTGTTGAAACTCTCGGGAGTAAACGTCTACGTCAGTGATTTAAGTGCAACTTCGTCCTTAACTGAACTGGATTGGACTATTCCAGTAGCCTTGGTGATTGGTTCGGAATCAGAAGGAATTAGTCCAGCCGTGGCGGCTATGGCCGATGAGCGATTCATCATTCCCCAATTGGGGCAGACCGACTCACTGAATGCATCAGTGGCGGCGGGAGTTGTGCTGTATGAGGTGACGAGACAGCGGATTATGTGAAAAGTGAAAAGTGAAAAGTGAAAAAATGCACTTCTCCCTTATTTCCAAACTTTAAGTCGAGGAAATAATCGGAAATAGTTGAAAAACAAGTGCTGTACCTGCTTTTCATTTTTCACTTTTCACTTTTCATTTCTTAGTCCAGTTCGCTGATTTTCCGGATCACCTGATACAAACGAGTAT
>JAIYAV010000298.1 GCA_027488855.1 Saprospiraceae bacterium | reverse complement strand
TTTCGATTTTGCTGCGTTGCTCCTCAGTTACATAGTTCACTATGCGCCTTCCTCGCGCCTTGCCAAATCAAAAAATAGTCGACTCAATTTTGTTACTTTATTCTGAACCCGTTCCTAAGCAATTTGGAATCCCTTTACCTTATCACAATATCATCACAATATCCCCAGTCCTTACCCCGTTCCTTTCCTTTTCATCACTCAAAGAATCACCATGTCGACTGATGCCACGTCTTACCCAAGCAAAGTGTTAAAACAAGAGATTGCCAATAGTATTTCCCACGGGTTTGGCATTCTATTCAGCATTGTCTGTATTCCCTTGCTCATTGCCCTGGCCGCCAAAAGTGGCAACTCCGTGGCTACCCTGGGCGTAAGCATTTATGCGTTCAGTTTTTTGATGGTGTACACTTGTTCAACCTTGTACCATGGGTTTCAGGAACCACTGGTCAAAAAGGTGCTTCAAATTCTGGATCACATCAGCATTTATTTTTTGATCGCGGGGAGTTATACCCCTTTCATCTTGTTGTTTGTGTTCAATCAGGTGGGCATTACCATGCTGATCGTGTTGTGGGGATTGGCCCTAGCCGGAATGGTGTTTAAAATTTTCTTCATCAATCGTTTCAATTATTTGTCTACCGTCATTTACCTGCTGATGGGTTGGATTTTAGTGGCGGCGGGTAAAACTTTTTTTGTGAGTTTGCCTGCGGATGTGCTCACCTTGATTGTGGTCGGTGGTGTGTTGTACTCCCTGGGGGTCATTTTTTACCTGTGGGAAAAATACACTTATCATCACCTGGTTTGGCATTTGTTTGTATTGGCGGCTAGCATCAGCCATTTTGTTGCGGTCATTTTGGCGGTTTCAGCAATCTCCTGAAGTGGTGTTTAATCAAAAATGATTTACTTTGTAATGAGGTACTCCACTTCTTCATCAAACCGTTTGTACGATGCGCCACAGCTTGAAAATCCTGTATTTTTGCTTTTTCACCTTGTTGACCACCGCCCTTAGTGCCCAGGAAAAAGCCGACTCTACCAAAATCCCCTCCCCCAAGTCCTTCATCACCAACCACCAAGGCATTTTTGGCGGCAAAATCATCCGCTACAAAGCCACCGCCAAAGAGACTTATTTGAAGAACGACAAAGGGGAATCCGTAGCCTCCATCTGGAGCGTAGCCTATACCCAGGAAGGTGTCCCTGATCTGAGCAAACGACCCGTCACCTTTGTGTTCAATGGGGGGCCTGGCTCTGCCTCCATTTGGTTGCACATGGGCATGTTTGGGCCACAAATTGTCAAGGTCGATTCCGATGCCAAAAAGGATGACGGAGCTGCACCCTACGCTTTGGTGGACAACAAGCAGGGGCTGCTGGACTTAACCGACCTGGTCTTCATCGACCCCGTAGGCACTGGTTACAGCCGGGTAGTGGGCAAAGGGAAAAATGAAGATTATTGGGGTTTGAAAGAAGATGCAGCTTCGATCGCGAAGTTCATGCGCTTGTGGGTCACCGAAAACAAACGTTGGTTTTCGCCTAAATACATCGCTGGTGAAAGTTTTGGCACCACCCGGGCCGCTGCTGTCGCCAACGCGCTGGAAAAAGACGGCCAAACGATGGACTTAAACGGTCTGGTGCTCATTTCTCAAGCCCTCGACTATACGGGATCCACCTCTATTCACGACAACATTACCTCCAACCTCACCTACCTACCCAGCATGGCCGCTACCGCCTGGTACCACAAAAAGGCAGGGCAGGGCAAAAAGTTGGAAGATTTCATCGAAGAATGCCGCAAATTCACTTACGATACCTATGCTCCCGCCTTGTACCGGGGCAATTTGTTGAGTGCTGCCGAGCAAAACACCATTGCTGAAAAATTGGCTTATTTCATTGGTTTGGACAAAAACTACATCCTGCGTTCCAACCTCAGCATCCTGATGCACCGCTTTCAAAAACAATTGCTGGCAGATCAGGGCTTGGCCATTGGCCGCTTGGATGGTCGTTTTATGGGTGACGAAGCCGATAAAGTTTCCGAAGGGCCCGACCTGGGCGACCCTTCTGACTACCAAATCGGCGGGGCTTACACTGCGGCTTTGAACCACTATTTTGCCTCGGCATTAAAAGTAGAAATGGATCGCCCTTACCTCACCTCCAACGATGAAGTGGGTGAAAAATGGCGCTGGCGGCCCGTCCCCGACGGCCAATACTGGGAACCCATGCCCGTCAATGTAGCCCGCCAGTTGGGGGAAACCATGCGCCGCAATACCGCCATGAAAGTGCTGGTGGCAAGTGGATACTACGACCTGATTTGCCCGTTTTTTGATACAGAATATACCTTTGCCCGCAATGGCATTGTACCCGAGCGGGTCACCAAAACCTACTACGAGGCCGGGCACATGATGTACTTGCATGAGCCGGATATGGTGAAGTTGGCGGCGGATATCCGCAAGTTTTTGACGGAGTAAACACCTCGGTTCAAAACAATGACCAGTCTAAAACCCAGAAAAGCAGTATTTTGCAGTAAAGTATCCCCGATGCGCAACATTTCACCCGACTTCACCCGCTTACAAGCCAAAATCTGGTTTGCTTTTTTGATGTTTCTGGGCTTGTTCACCGGCATGAATGCTCAGGTGCAAAGTCGTTCCTATCAGTTTGTACTCAGTAAATTGTTAAAACACAGCGTACCGGAGTTGAGTGTAGAAACGGTGACTAAAAACCTTGCCGCTTATCCTGTTTTTATCGATGCCCGAGAATGGAGTGAGTATGCCGTAAGCCACGTCAAAGGTGCCATTTGGGTGGGCTACAAAGACTTTGAGCTAGCCAGACTGGAGCGGGTAGACAAAAACAGCCCAATTGTTGTATATTGTTCGGTAGGTTACCGCAGTGAAAAAATTGCGGAGAAGCTCCTGGCCGCAGGCTACCCGCAAGCCGCCAATTTGTACGGCGGCATTTTTGAGTGGGTCAATCGCAAACAGGCTTTGGTCAACCTGGAGGGGCATCCCACAGAGTATGTACATGCTTACAATAAGATGTGGGGCACTTGGCTCCAGGTAAAAAAAAAGCGGAAGGTGTATAAATAGTGAGGTAGGTGACAAAGACATATGGTGGTGCTACACCGAGCCTATTGCACTGGCAGCAGAGACATTGTAAATTATACTTTATGCAATACAAGTGCAAATGCCATCTATTTTGTCATACACTCCTATGATTTCAAGGACTTTATAATTTTTAAATCAAACCATAATGTTTTAAATAAAAAATAAAAAAACAGAGGGGGGGGGGGAGACTTGCATTATTGATTCAGGTGTATTATTTTTGTTTTTAACAAAATCAATGACATAAGGAGGCACTACAGTAAACCAATTCTATTAAACCCATTTGAATCTATGTCATTTATAGAACAACTGAAACTACTCGTGCGTATCGATGCTTTAATTCAACGCAAAGGTACGGGCACTGCCGAGGAGCTAGCAAAGCTGCTGCAAATTTCTCGCCGGAATGTCTTTTACTACCTCGATAAACTTAAGGAGTTGGGGGCAGAAATCGCTTTCTGCACGATGCGCCAATCTTATGTTTATGTCGATGATCAAAGACCATCCATTTCTTTTATCCCTTCAAACGAAGCGGAACAAATTCAAGGTGGCAATTTTTTTTTAGAAAATTTTAGCGGAGTGCAAAGTTCTTGCATTGCGCCCAGCTACTTTTGAATTGTGCCAAGACACAACTTTCTGGAATAGGCCGGCATCATTCTATAAAGTTGTACCTGCACCGGGATTTTGCTGAACACCCGGCTTCTCAACCTGAATTTTGAGGGGCACTGTAAAAGATAGTAAGCACATTAAAATTAAAACCTGTTTCTTATGCAAAAGAGACTTTCATTGGCTGATTTGAAAGCAAAAGCGGACAAGGCGGTACTTGAGAATGCGGAGATTTATATGGGGGGGGCGGAAGCTGATTGCCATGTGAAGACCGGTGGTAAACACAAAAATAATTCGCCTGGCACAAAAGCTCGTCCACCTATGGTAGATATGCGCAATCTTGATTTAATTTTGTAAGTCTAGTAGGCGTTGGTGTATGATGTAATTTTATCTGTCAAATATAACTTCTCAAAATGAAAATTCTGCTAGACTATTCATTTTGAGAAAAATTTGCAGAATAGATTGTCTCATGCATCAACGCCATCCTAGTAAACAAGATATGGTCATATCCAAAATAAGTAAGCCTTGTCAAACAGAGATGCCGCCATATAGCCAGCTGCTTAATTACCATTGCATTCCAAGTAAGACCAGCATGTAAAAAATTCTACGTATGATACAAAAACCTGGTTCAAATGAATTGAATACCAAGGAGGGAAAAAAGGTGTTCCTTGTTTGGAAATCCTTTATGTATTATTTTTTTTTCCTTGCTTTTTCGCTGACTTTTTATACTTGTGGATTTAATCAACTAGATAGTGACTTAGTTGAGATTGAAAATAATACAGGGCAGGGAAAGAACAGTGTTGAATCAAGGATAATTGTAGAATGGGAAAAATATTTAAACTGTGGAAAAAATAATTTTTTTAACGATACTTGCTATTCGCATTGGATAGCTAATGATCTATTTCCCTATCCAAGTTTATTTATGGATGGAATTGGAGAGAATACAAAGCAAATTGCAGAACTACAGCCATCAGTATTAGCGATTTTTCCAGTTGGGAAAGATACATTTTCTCTAAAAACAGGATTTTATTCGATAGATAAAAAAAAGATTAACCTAAAAAGCATTTATACCGTATACGCAATTTGGGATAATGGTTCGATTAAGTTTTTAAGTTCGCCACAATGGCATGCTCAAAAATTTCAGCAGCGAAAATTCAATACGGTAAACTACAATTTTCCAAATGATCATGTATTTGACAGTGAATTGGCATTTAAATTGGATAGTTTTAATAGGCAAATGAGTTTTTTGTTTAAAGAAGAAATAGCGGAATTCAATTATTTTATATGCAAAAACGTCTCTGATGTATTTTACATCCTTGGCTTTGATTATTGCAAAGAGAAATATGCTCGAAACCAATATGGAGGTATTATAGTGAAATACACGAATACAGTATTTGCAGGGAATAACAGTGAATATTACCCCCATGAAGTAGTGCATTTGTATACCTTCCATTTTTTTTTAAAACACGGGTATGGTCATTTATGGTTTGATGAAGGAATCGCAACGTTATTTGGGGGCAGTAATGGCAAGTCCCTGGAATGGCATCTTCAAGAAACCAGAGCTTATTTAGCTAAGCATCCTAATCAAAAGCTCGATGATCTTGAGCAGCTAGGTGTTCTACCCAATGGAAAGTACAGTACCAAATACATCTACTCCATCGGCGGCCTCCTCTGCAAGCTCATTTACGAAAAGCATGGCATGGATGGCCTTTTCGACGTACTAAAATCTGGTCATACTGACGAAGATTTCTTCAACACAGTGGAGCGGTACTTCGGAGTAAAAAAGGATGGCTTTACAGCGTTCATTCGACGTGAGTTGGAAAAACTTCCCGAACCCAAAAATTGACATCAATCATGAAAGTATTGGAGTTTGAGGTGGCTCATGAAGCCTTTGAAACAGGCAAACAAGAATTGGCGGACATCATCAAATCCTGGATTTGGGGACACGAGCCTGAATGGCTGGAGCGGCTCAATTTTGAGGATGATCATATTTTTACCGAGCCTAGCTTGTTTTATTTTTTTAGAACCTTAACGCTGGGAAAACCTGCGGCAATGACCCTGGCACAAATTCTTTGGGGATATCACGATGACGCCAATCGACCTGCGCGCATTGAGGCCATCAGCGATGCAGATGGGCTTATCTATCTTCCTCAGGTGGGGTACATTCACACACATTTGCCCGGATTACAGTCCTTTGACTTGCAATGGGTCGATGAAAAAACAATAGAAATAAATGGCAAAGCCCATCCCGTTCAAGGGCTCCGTTGCTCACAAGATGGCAATTTCCTACTACTTGATTACAAGCCAGGTATATACACTGAAAAGGCAATTCAATTTTTGGAACCCATTGCCGACTCTACCCAAGCCGCAGAACCCCAACTGGAGCTTGTTTTGAAGCTTTTAGCCCATAAAATGCCCGATTTTTATGCAGCCGTAAAAGCCAGCACC
Source organism: Saprospiraceae bacterium (assembly GCA_027488855.1). Classification (GTDB taxonomy): domain Bacteria; phylum Bacteroidota; class Bacteroidia; order Chitinophagales; family Saprospiraceae; genus Haliscomenobacter. The sequence continues at coordinate 16,239 of JAIYAV010000298.1, read as the reverse complement.
CGTGAGTACGGCATTTTCAACAGCACCAATTTTGAATCATTTACTGCCCTACATCACTTTGGTTCTGCTTTTCTGAACTTGGCCGGGCAAAAACAAAGCGAAGTTTTTTTCCTGGATGATGTTGCCCATCAATCTGGTCATGTCATGTATTATACTTTGACCCACAATTTTGCCAAGTTTTTGAAACCCAATCGCTACACCTTGCTGCGAGACTTTTCCAATGTAACGCATGATGATCGAAGTGTGTATGGAGCTTTTCATGGTTTGTTTACCTATACTACCATTCTGCATACTTTACACAAATCCATTCAGGAGCGATGGTTTGATGATCCCGCGCTAGAGCAAGAGGCCCTGGCCAGGCTAGGGTTCTATTTTGGAAAATTTGAACTCGATTTGTCCTACCAAGGTGATAGTCGAGTGCTCACCGATGAAGGATGGCGCTATTATGACATGTTTTATGCAGGATTCGGTCGGTTGAAACGGGAGTACCAGCACTTGGTCAGATCATTGGATTATTCCAATCAGGACTACAACTTTAATTTTGACAAATTCCAAAAAGCCAATCAATTACAGTTGGCCTAAAACCATTTCCTTCATGCGTACAGTCGTTCTATTTATCTTAAGCCTAAGTTTAGGGATTACCCAAGGTTTTGCTCAGGCAGCTGCCGAAGTCGCTATACAAAATTATACCAAAGCCAATGCTCTATTGACCCAAAGCATCACCAAATCCGGTGGCCTGGAAAAACTCAACCAAGCTACCCGCTTTGATTTGATAGGAACCAAATACTTCTTTGGCCATTTCGATACTCCTGAAAAATCCATTCCAGTAAAAGATACCTCCAAAATCGCATTCTTTCCAGCAATGGATTTAAGTTATTTGTACAGTACGTTAAATTATCGGGGAGATCGAACCAAAATTATTTTTCAGCAGGGCGATTCAACGCGTTATTTTGGCTATTTTTCAGATGATTTCACAATTGGGGCCAATCTTTCTGAACGCAACCAACTCAATGTACTTTGGCCTGCTCGAATGTTGCTTTTGGCACATCGCTTCAAAAAAACTTTAGCTTGGGTAGGTGAAGATAAGCTTCAGCAAATATTGGCATTTAATGATTTGACGGGCACCCGCTTCAATTTTTATTTAGACAAGAGTACAGGCAGGTTAAACAAAGTGACTCAACTGGCTTACCATGAATTGTATGGGGATTACCTTGATGTAATTACGTACGAGTACAGCGACGGGAACACTTTTACACCTAATAAAGTAAGTCACTATGAACGGGGGCTATTGGAAGCCATGTACCAATACCAAAATTTCAAACCCAATCCTATAGTTGATTCGGCTTTCGTCAAAGCCATTTGTCCTACTTGTACAATGGCAGAATTAGGGACAGGAAAGCCCAAATTAACCTTTACAAAAATTGACGAAAAATTGGGGATCATTGCATTGGAACATTTAGACAACAAAGTACTTTTGGCAGAATTCGAGTCGTATCTAGTGGTTTTTGAGGCACCTCGAAATGTTGAAGCAGGCAAGGCCATTATTGCCTTTTTGAAAGAAAAATACCCTAATAAACCGATCAAATACTTAGCAGTGAGCCATCATCATCCTGATCATGCTGGCGGACTTAATGCTTTTGTGGATATTGGCGCAAGCATAATTACCACACCAGGCAACCAGGCCTTTTTCAATAAGCTACTCAATGCGACTCATACCCTCAAAGCAGAAAATGGAGTGAAGGCGAAACCAGCCAGTTTTAAAATGGTTCCTCCAAAAACAGCTTTCAATCTTACAGACCCCTCTAATTCAGTAAAAATCATCGAAGCTGGAGAAGGAACCGATCATGTCAAGGAGTTCTTGTTCTTTTACTTTCCAAAGCAGAAGCTATTATTCGTAGGTGATTTGGTTTTGTTTCCAGGAGAAGGAGTAATGGATCAATCTCAACGGGCATTAAGTGTGCACAATTTAATCAAAACACAACAGCTTAATGTAGAAAAAATTTACACCTCATGGCCGCTTCATAATCAAAAAACCTACGGAACGATGGAGGATTTAAAAGCTAGTTTGGCTAAAAACTACCCTGATTTGAACAAGTAAGTACTGCCCTCATATGCCAAAATTCCCCTTTTACAAGCAATTGGACAGAATGGACTGTGGGCCAACCTGCCTGCGAATGATTGCTCATCACTATGGTAAAATTTACGATCAAGATTTTTTGAGGGAAAAAGCAAGCATCAACCGGAATGGGGTGTCTGTATCTGGCATTGCTGAAGCGGCTGAGTTAATTGGATTTCAAACGCTATCACTTGCCTCTAATTTTGAGATGCTAAAAAATGACGTACCGCTTCCTTGTATTGCCTATTGGAAACAGCGCCATTTTATTGTTATCCATGAAATAGTGCCAGAAAAAAACGTCTTTGGTACTCGAAAGAATGGTGATGCCTGGCAAATTCGTGTAGCTGATCCCGCTCACGGTTTGATCGAGTACAAAAAAGACGAGTTTTTAAAAGGTTGGATCAACAAAAAAAAGTACGAGGAAGAAACCGATGAAGGTATTCTATTGGTACTTGAACCTGAGCCTCGATTTCACGAACTGGAACCAGATGCGCCAGGCCGCACTGACCGCGCCCAACAGTTAGGTTTTCTATTCAAGTATTTTTATCCTTATCGCAGACTTATTACCCAGTTGGTATTGGGCTTGCTTGTGAGTAGTCTTATTCAGCTTACTGTACCCTTTTTGATGCAGGCGACCATTGATTATGGTGTGAATTTTAGAAACATCAATTTTGTTTATCTTGTTCTGGTTGCACAGTTGGTGTTGTTTGCCTCTGAAATGAGCATGCAAATTTTGAGAGGTTGGCTTCTTTTACACATTACTAGCCGAATCAATATCCGATTATTATCCCACTTTCTGGCTAAACTCATGCGTTTGTCTTTGGGCTTCTTTGATACCAAAAACCCTGGAGACATCATGCAGCGGATTCAAGACAATAGCCGAATTGAAACCTTTCTATCTACAACAACTCTAAATACGCTTTTTTCTTTTCTAAACTTGCTGATTTTTGGCGCAGTACTGGCTTACTTTAGTATTCCCGTATTCGTCGTTTTTCTTTTGAGTGCCAGTATCCAGGTCATTTGGACTTTGCTGTTTCTAAAAAAGCGGGAAGAAATTGATTACAAACGTTTTGACCAAGCCGCAGGAAATCAAAGTAGTACCTTACAGTTGATTAATGGTGTACAGGAAATCAAACTCAATGGCTCAGAAAAAAGGAGGCGATGGGAGTGGGAGGCCATTCAGGTTAAATTATTCAAAATTTCGCTAAAAGGGCTTTCCTTGGCACAAATCCAAAACACAGGAGGTGCTTTTGCCAATGAGTTAAAAAATATTCTCATTACGTTTTTCACCGCCAAACAGGTAATTGATGGAGACATTACTTTAGGAACCATGCTATCTATTCAGTACATAGTGGGTCAGCTCAATTTGCCGATTGCCAATTTTATTTCTTTTGTACAAACTGCACAAGACGCCAAAATCTCGCTGGATCGACTCAATGAGATTTATACCAAAACGGATGAAGAATCCAGCCAGGAAAATTTCCTGCAAGAACTACCTCATGATAAAACCATCACCGTCCGCGATTTAAGTTTTAGGTATGGCAGCAGCCAATCCAAACTGGTTCTGGAGGATTTGAACTTTGACATTCCAGCAGGAAAAACGACTGCCATTGTAGGTGCCAGTGGAAGTGGGAAAACCACCTTACTCAAGTTGCTGCTATTGTTCTCTGCTCCTGTTGCCGGAGAAATTAAAGTGGGTCAAGTACCCCTAAAAAATTTTAGCCCCAAATTTTGGAGATCAACTTGCGGTGCTGTGATGCAGGATGGATACATTTTTGCTGATTCAATTGTACGCAACATCACAGAGTCGGACTCAGAGGGATTGGTAGATAAAAAAAGACTCCTTTACGCTTGTTCCATTGCCCATCTGGACGAGTGGATAGAATCAATTCCAACTGGCTTTAATACACGAATTGGATCTAGTGGAATAGGAATCAGTGGAGGGCAAAAACAGCGAATTTTAATTGCCAGAGCAGTATACAAAGATCCCGAATACATTTTTCTGGATGAAGCTACCAGTGCTTTGGATGCCAATAATGAACGAGGGATTATGGATAAATTAGAATCCTTTTTTACCAATAAAACGGTTGTTATTGTGGCTCACCGCTTGAGTACTGTTCGAAATGCAGACCAAATTATCGTTTTGGATAAAGGGAGGATCGTAGAACGAGGAACACATCGTGAATTAGTAGCCAAACAAGGCTATTACTTTACTTTGATCAAAAATCAATTAGAATTAGGCAACTAAAAAGCCTTCAGCATTATGGATGTTAACACTTTAGTCGAAGATATTGAAGAACATGGAGAACAAGTACGCGAAATTTTGAATCGGCCTCCCCATTGGCTGATTTCAACGGGGTCTACTTTGGTCTTTATAGCAGTGGTTTTTCTATTTGGTTTGAGCTTTTACATCAAATATCCCGATGTGCTCAATGCCAGAATCACCATCACGACCCCTCATCCGGCAGTAAATCTGGTAGCAAAGTCCAGTGGACGCATTCAACATATTTTTGTTCGGGATAATGCACTCCTTTCCAAGGGTGAAAAAATTGCCATTTTGGAAAACGCTGCAAACGCCGATGAGGTGTTCTTATTAAAGCAGACTTTAAAAGAGATTGGCCTGAAAAATTTGGGAAAAATTCCTCGTAAACTTCCCCCGCTTACAGCATTGGGATCTGTACAAAATTATTACTCGGACTTCTTACGAAAACATGCTGCATACTTTTCTCACCTTCATCTTTTTTCCAAAAACCAAAAGATCAGGGTTTTGCAAACACAGGTAGCATCCTTTCAACAGCAATTACAGAACCTCCAAACTCAGAGACACAGCCTTGAAGATGAAGTTTCGTTGATGCAAAAATCCGTAGATAGAAATAAAGTACTGTTTCAGAATGGAGTTATCTCTGCTGCTGAGTGGGAGGAAAAACAAAGAGAGATGCTACCGCTGAAGCGCTTGCTCGACAACAATGCTATAGCCATCACCAATGTAATGGTTGAAATCGAAAGGATAAGGGAAACCATGAATGACTTCAATCAAAATGGAGATCAAAGCTATGCGAACCTTAGCAGTAATTTAATTGAAAGTTATCAAAATTTACACAACGCCATCAAAACCTGGGAACAGACCTTTTTATTGATTGCGCCAATCAATGGTAGATTATCCTATTTCAAATTTTGGAGCAAAAATCAATTTGTCAAACAAGGAGAAGAAGTTTTTAGCTTATTACCGGTTGAAAAGCAAAAGAACTTTGGTAAAATTATGTTGCCAACTCAAAACACTGGCAAGCTTAAACTGGGCCAAAAGGTTATCATTCGGCTGGATAATTATCCATACACTGAATTTGGTGTGTTGGAAGGCAGTGTCAAAAAAATTTCTACCCTGCCTAAACAAAATTCTTACGCAGTTGAAATTACCCTGCCTGATCAGTTAACTACAAATCATGGATTTAGCATAAAATCTCCAAGTGAAATTCAAGGCGACGCCAGTATCATTACAGAAGACCTTCGATTGATTGACCGTTTGTTTTACAAGCTACGCAGAAGCATTACGCCAACTTCGAACACAACAGTTGTTACTAACCAATAAACTATTCCGTAAATCTTATGAACAAAAGATAGAGTAGATACGTATGAATAAGGCTCAATTCTAGATGGGTTTCCAAAAAACTTGCCGCTCATCCCACAGAGCTTGCGTATGCCTACAATAATATGTATGGCACCTGGCTCAGAGCAAAAAAAGCGGAAGGCGTATAAATAGGTAACAGGCTTGAAAATCACCATCATATGAACCTGATTCAAAAAATCTACCCACTTTGTCTCATCTTTCTGAGCATTTGCACCCTTGCCCGTGCACAAGACAACAGCCCCAGCATTGGTCCAGCCCGTGGCACGCTGATGATTGTCGGTGGAGGTAGTGTAGGTGCCGACATATGGGCGCGTTTCATTGAATTGGCGGGCGGCGAAAGCGCCAGTATTGTGGTCATCCCCACGGCCAATGAAGACGTCAACATCAGTAGCGGCACTTCCCCTGAAAAAGAATTGCTCCAACATTTGGGGGTAAAAAACGTCACCGTGCTGCATACCCGCGACCGCAAGCAGGCCGACGATCCCAATTTTGTCGCACCCTTGCACAAGGCCACTGGCATTTGGTTCACCGGAGGGCGGCACTGGCGCCTGGCCGATTCCTACCTCAACACCCTGGCTCATCGCGAATTTAAAGCCCTACTCGAACGGGGTGGGGTCATTGCAGGCACTTCGGCAGGGGCGACTATTCAAGGTTCATTTATGGTTCGGGGAGATACCAAGGGCAATACCCTGATGATTGGTGACCATACCGAGGGGCTGGGCTTCATCCAGAATGTAACCATTGATCAGCACCTCCTGGTACGCAATCGCCAATTTGATTTGGTGGAAGTGATTCGCCAAAAGCCCCAACTCCTGGGCATTGGCATCGATGAAAGTACAGCCATTGTGGTGCAAAAAGACACCTTCGAAGTGATCGGCAATTCTTTTGTAGCCATTTATGATGCCAAAAACATCATGGGCAACGCTAGCCAATCCAATGGCTCAAATCCAAGTGCCAATCGGCCTTTCTATTTTTTGAATCGTGGCCAAAGGTTTAATTTGAAGGAAAAAATTGTCCTGCGCCGTTAACGAATAAAATAATTGACATAAAAAAAGACCACGAGGTAAATCCACAGCACGTCCAAAAAGTGCCAGTAAATGCCCAACAGGCGTAGGTTTAGGCGTTTCTCCGGATCAGAAAAATACACCAGTACGCTCACTGGCTCCTTCATGTGGTAACGCGCCTGATAGATGAAGTAGCCCAAAAACGGCAATCCCGCAATGACGTGAGCAAAGTGCAGGCCAGAAATGACGTACAAGTAACCCGCCGAATTGTCTGAACTCATCAAAACGCCATCACTAAACAACATATACCAAGCAATGGCTTGTGCACCCATAAACAAGAGGGACAGTCCCAGCGTAAACCACAAGGCCCTTTGGTAATTTTCGGTATGATCATCCAAATAGGATTTTTTAGCCCAAACCATCGTGCTGCTACTGCCCACCAAGATGAGTGTATTGACCAAAAATAAAATGGGCAGGCGGAGTGGCGGCAACTCTTGAGTGACCCGATTGTACACATAAGCCAGCGACAAGGCAATAAAAATGGTACTCAACCCTATCAGCAAAAGCACCAGAATGATGTTTTTGGGGTGGAACGCCAGGTAGGCGTATTCGTTGTGTGGTTGTTCGTGTTGTTCAGACATGTTGTACAATTTTGGATACAAAGACCTGATCGCTGACTGCTGAAAGCTGATTGCTAAATCGCCCTCCGGCACCGCTCGCTACAATACTTTACCTCCGCCCAAACCTTCTCCCATTTCTTCCGCCAGCTGAATGGGCGCTTACAAACTGGACAGATTTTTTGAGGAAGGTCCACTTTTTTAGGTTTTTTTGCCAATATTTTCATTTTTATTGAAGCAAACTACAAAACAGCGAGCGGCCTGGATTGTTTTGATGAATACCTTTGTTTATTTTCGACGATTAAAATGCAGCGTTGCTAAGCGCTGCGGTGCAAACTTACTATGAAGAAGTGTATTCGCTGCCAAATGGTTTTGTCGGACGACGCCCGGTTCTGCTCCAACTGTGGGGCACCCCAGCCCGATTGGACTGCCAGTCAACGCAGCACTGTCCCCAGTATTGACCTGGATCTGGAAATTGAGCCCCAACTTTCCGAAAAATTCTTTCTCGCGCTTAAAGACCGCATTGATCGAGAACATCGCCCCGATCAATACACGGCATACTCCGAGCGCATGTACCCATCCGGTTTTCGCGATGTGATCGCCCGGCGATTTACGCAAGCGGCGGATCGCCTGCGCAACCAACAAGCTCTGGGTATGTTGGAAACCGCCCAACTCAATTGGTTTATCGAAGATTTATTCGAAGAGTTGCTCGATTTTTACATCATTCGTTACTGCAAAGACCTCAATGAGGTGGAACTCCCCGAAGCCATCCTCAAGTACCAAAACGTACCGATGAGTGAAATCAACCTGTTCCAGGTGGTGAAAGACTTTTTGCAGTTCGACCGTGAGCCCGAAAAAATCTACACGGATTTGCTGCAAATGCCCATTCCTAAACTCAAAAATGCTAGCCAGGCTTTTCTTTTTCCACCTCGTGACGAAAAAATCCTGCTGGTTGCCGATCAAAGTTTATTGGGCAACGGCAAAGAGGGTTTTGCCATTACCGCCAGGGGCATGTACTGGAAGGCACCCTTTCAGAAATCACAAATTGTCCTCTTTTCAAACCTGATTGACCTGCGGCGCAAGGAAGATTGGATCGAAATCAACGGCCATTTCTTCAATGCTGGCTTAACGCTCAATGTTAAGTTGTTGCGCCTCTTGGGTCGTTTAAAGTTGTGGCATCGTTAAAAAGACGTGCACGCTACTACATTGATTAACAAACCCTTAAAAAGGTTTTTTAACAGCCGTTAAACTGCTCCTAAAGTCCCTAAAACATAGACTTTGTTTATAAAAATCCTTGTTCATTGCAGCAATAAAAATTTGCAACATGAAAGGATTTTTAGCAATCACTACGACTGTAGCATTCCTCGGAATGTTTGCCGCAACTACCTCGGCACAAAAAGTCACTGGAGTAGGTTCTACTCCTGGCTATTTCAATTCGCAAGCAAGTACGCCTGGCATCAACAGTGCAAACCGCCGTTACGACGCACCACGAGTAGACTACCGCACCCCACCACCGAACTCCGGAGGCCGATATGGACGCAACGAACCCTACCGGAATGATCGCGACGATAGAGACCGCCGTGGATCCGATTGTGATGATGACCGCCGTGGGGGTTATGGCTCACGGGATGATGACCGCCGTGGAGGTTACGGTTCCCGGGGTGACGACCGCAGAAGATACGATCACAGAGACAATGACCGTTACTGCTCTTGCGACAAATGCCACCACCACCATGATGAAGATGACCGCTACGAAAGCAGAAACAGGTCTTCTGACTATCGCGACAGAGGTTATGTGGATTACCGGGACCGGGATCGGAATGAAAGGTCACGGGGCTCTTCTTGTCCGCCAAAAGGGCGGGGCAAATATGGAAGGGATTGATCAATAGCTGTCTTTTCCTCTAGCTTTGACTAAAAGCGACATAGTAGCACAAAGGACACAAGGGCAGCACAGAGGACACAAAGTTAGACGTTGACAGGGTTTTCTGCACACAATGAAGGGCAGTAGAAACCAAAAATCAAGTGTATCGCTTCGTCAACGTCTAACTTTGTGTCCTCTGTGCTGCCTTTGTGTTCTTTGTGCTACTATGTCGCTTAGTGTTCTTAATCAATTACACTTCCCCCAGCACGATAATCTTATCCCCCTCCGCAAATCGAATTTTCTCCGATTTCTTCGGGTTGATGTTCACACCGTACATTTTGCTTTCATCCTGGGAATCCCGCATAATCCGGTAACCAATTGCAGTTTGTCCCTGGCGGGCGGCGCTTTCCAAAACGGTGTAGAAGTCCAGTTCAGTGCCAGTTTTTACAAATTGACCTGCCTCCTTGAGGTACACCTCTGAGCCTTCCGCTTCAAACAGGATGTCGTATACTTTTTTGAGTTCCTTGTTTTCCGAAAGCTGGGTCAGTACTAGGCTCAACAATTTATCACTCAGGATAAAGTCATCGGCTTTGGACACTTCGGCCAACTCGCGGTTGCGGATGTCCAACATTTCTGAAACGATAGAAAAGTCTTTACCCGCTTTTTCTGCCAGATCACGCAAATGGAGCAGACAGATCAAGGTTTTGGCATCCGATTCCTGGGTTTCAATGTTGTGGATGTAACTCAAGAGGATGATGTGGTCAAAATTATCAACATGCAGGGATTCCAGGGTGCTGCGATCGTTGATGTCCCCCTGGGTTAGTTCAATTTTGATGTTTTTAAGCCTGTCCTTTAAGAACTCAACATCTTCTTCAAGCCCTTCCACCTCGGCCAAAATCCGCACTTTTGAATCCGGCAATACATAATTGTCCAATTCCTCAATGATGCGAATGGCCTTGGAATTCCACCCAAGAAAAAGGGTGCTTTCTACTCCGGCACTACTGCCCGCGCCTTTGGTCAATAGCGTTTCATCAGGTGCGGTCAAGCTCAGTCCACTTAGCTTAATGGTGTCATCGTCCTTGGAAATGGCGATCAGTTTGTCGCCATTCTGCAACACGTAGTCCATTTTGGGATTGAGCAGGGCTTGCCCCTGAGCAGTGAATAGCCCAATGATGCTGGATTCTTCAAAAGCAAAGAGGCAGTCTTTGTAACTTTTACCCCAGAGTTGTTTTTCTTCACTGAAGTAAATTTCGTCGCCTTCAAACTGCAACAACTCGGTGTAAACGATGCTCAAACCCGACTGGCGGCAAGTTTGGGCAGTGAGTCGAGAAATCAAATCGGCAGTTAGTACATACACCGCTTCGTCGCCGCCAACCAGCTTGGCAGCTTCCAGGTTATGCGGGTCTTTGATTTCCGCTACGATGTGGTATTTGCCCTGCTTCCTGCGCTTGCTATTGGTCAGAGAAAGTACTGCTTTGATGACGTGTACATCCGGGTTGTCGATGTCTTCCGGGCTCAAGATGATGATTGATCGTGCCTCGGTAGGATTCACCACCTGAATATCCGATGCTTCCAGCGGACTACCGCTGCGCACGATGATTTTGGTGTTTTTGGTGTCAGGTATTTTGGAACGAATGTCATCCTCCATCTCTACCTTGTCCTGATTGGCCAAAATCACAATCCGTGGGTTCTTTTGGTTTTCATTGGCGAGGCACAAGTCGGAGATGATGGAATAAATTTTAGAGGAATACCCCAGAATCAAGGTGTGATTGGACTCCAAAACCATCGATTTACCCTTGCGCAGGTCTTCAATGCTTTGGTCGATGCCACTGGAAATCGAACCGATCAGGGTCGATAGAATAAAAATACCGCCAATGGTTACTACCAGCATGATGCCCCGAAAAATCCAGCCGGAGTCGCCGCCTACCGCACCGGAGTCGAGTGCACGCATCAAACTCTGCCAGGCTGCCTCGGCAAAGCCCAATTTCTCATCGGGTGCAGGACCAATGCCAGTAAAATGGAGCACCGCAGCGGCGATGACCACAATAACAAAAGAAACCAGGGCCAGCCAACCAATGATGGCGATGGGGCCATGCGACAGTGAATTTTCAAAACGGTAACGCAGCTTTTCTTGTAGTGTAGCTTTCGGCATAATAGTCAACGATTTAGGCGTTTTTGGAATATAAGTTTGGGAGAGAATGTGGGTAAAACTATAAAAATTGTGGATATTTAACTGGCATGGCTGGGATAAAATCTTTTCTAGAAAATTCCCAACCGAATTTTACACAATCCCGTCTACCTAAAAAAAGACAACACCATGATGCGTAAATTCCATATCCTGTCCTTCGCTTTGGCCATGTTGCTGGGCTGGAGCTGTGAGCAGAATGAACTGGTACTGAACACTGATGCTTTGGTAGATGTAGACCCCAAACTGGAAGGCACCTGGTTGCTGGTCAATGGGCCGCTTGACATAGGCCTGGTTTTAGACGGCGATAAAAGCCGCGGCCCAGCCTGGATCACGCTGATGAAAGGGGGTAAAATGCGGGGACATAGCTCACGCAACATTCTGGCAGGCAATTTTACCACCAAAGAGGACAAAAAAATCGGCCTGGAGGTCACCATGACTACCCGGGTGGCCGACAACCCATTTTCTACCTGGTTTATGGAAGGTGTCCGTACCGCCAGCGATTACCGCATTGAAGGCAGCAACCTGACCTTCCTCAATGATGCCAACAGTCGACAAGAGCTGATTTTCGCCAAATTGGAAGACCAATGTCGCCCGATATTGAAAGACAATGGCCTGTACAACAGTGCGAACAAAGAAAACGATTTCACGGTCAAAGAGGCTTACCAGATCGAAAACTGCCTGGTGCTGGAAGTGACCTACGGCGGCGGTTGTGTGGAGCAGGAGCCGGAATTGGTTTGGAATGGCGGCCTGTCTAAAAGTTTACCTCCTTTGGCCAGCTTGAAGTTGCACTACAGCAAATCGGACGACTGCGAGGCGCTGGTTTCCCGTACTTATTATTTCGATCTTTTGCCTTTCTTTTCGGCAGCGGGTCATGATGAGATTCGGGTGAATATTGGGGGATTGAAGGGAGAGGTGATGGTGAAAAAAAGTGAAAAGTGAAAAGTGAAAAGTGAAAAGTGAAAAATTAAGCGGTGGAATCCAAATGGTGAACCTGCTTTTCACTTTTCACTATTCACTTTTCACTTAAAAAGATCGTGCTATCCCCAATTCCAGCCCCCGCAATTCCGCCAATCCCCGCAATCGACCGATTGCTGAATAGCCAGGATTTGTCTTTTTCTGCAAATCATCCAGCATCTGGTGGCCGTGATCCGGGCGGAAAGGAATTTGATCCGGGCGACTCTGTTGCAGTTCCACCAGTGCTTTCATGACGCTGTACATGTCCACATCGCCATCGAGGTGATCGGCTTCGTAGAAGTTGCCAGCGGCGTCGCGGCGCGTGCTGCGCAGGTGTACAAAATGGATGGCATGTCCCAGGCGTTGTACGATTCCAGCCAGGTCATTGTCGGCGCGAACACCGTAGGAACCCGTGCAAAAACACAAGCCATTGCTCGCTGAGGGCACCCCCTCCACAATGCGCCGAGCGTCTGCCTCGGTGCTCACCACCCGGGGCAATCCCAAAATAGGATAAGGAGGATCATCGGGGTGAATGGTCAGTTTAACCCCCGCTTCTTCCGCTGCGGGAACAATCTGGCGCAGAAATTCCTGCAAATTTTCGGCTAAGGCCGTCGCGTCAATGTCCTTATAGGTATCCAACACTTGTTGGAATTCTTCCAAAGTATAGCCTTCTTCCGCTCCTGGCAACCCAGCGATGATGTTGCGTTGCAGCAGGCTCCGCTCGGCTTCGCTCATTTGCTGGTAGTACAAACCCGCAAGAGCAACCTCTTCATCACTGTAGGCCCGGTCGGCACCGGGGCGTTTGAGCATACACAGTTCAAAAGCCGCAAAAGCCATCTTTTCGAAACGCAGGGCTTTGGAACCATCGGGCAAGGTGTAAGCCAGATCAGTCCGGGTCCAATCGAGTACGGGCATAAAGTTGTAGCAGACCGTGCGAATGCCACAGGCCCCCAGATTGCGCAAGGATTGGGCGTAATTGAGGTAGTATTGCTGGTAGTTGCCGCTGCGCCTCTTGATGTCCTCGTGTACGGGTACACTTTCCACTACACTCCAGCGCAAACCAGCCGCCTCGATTTGGGCCTTGCGTTTTTCTATTTCTTCAATGGTCCACACCGTACCGTTGGGCACATGGTGCAATGCTGTGACGATGCCCGTGGCACCGGCTTGCCGGATGTCGCTGAGCGAAACCGGATCATTGGGGCCGAACCAGCGCCATGTTTGTTCTAAAAACCTCATTTGTTGAGCTTGGATTTGAGTTGTTCGAAGGCTTTGTTTTCGTTAAACCGAGAGGAAGGAGCACGAGCTTCTTTTTCAAACTCCAGTATCTCAACCAGAATTTGTGGATCGTAGCCCTGGGCCCGACAACGACGCTCAAAAGCGCTGCGTTCACGGGCAGACAAGGTGCCAGCGGCATAGGCTTTCAGTTCTTCCATATCTACCTCCTCCATGTTTTTGAAATTACATAGGCAATATATGGAAAGACGGAAAAAAAATAAGACTCCCTGAACAAACCCCGAAAAAACAGGGTTCCAGGGTTCCATACTACTGAATATTTTGCTCAGGGGACATGAATTGCCTCCAGCTTTAGCTGGTGGATATGTGGAAGTGCTTTGTTTTGGACTTTAGCCCTAACTTAGATATTAAGGCTGCGGCTAAAGCCTAAAACAAAGGGTAATCCTGATCCACGAGCTAAAGCACGTGGCAATTCATTTCCTCCGAGCAAAATGTCCAGTATGTATGCTCAGATTCCCATACACACAAATAGCCCTAGACCGCCTAAGGCAGCCAGAGCAAAAAGCAGAAAACTTTCAGTAGTACGTTTGCGTTGAGAAATTTCAGTGTGTTTCATAGTAAAAATATTTTGGTGTGTGAAAAAGCAAGTCCAATAAAACAAGGTGTTTACGCTTGGCATTCATGCACGTCTTCCCTGACGATGCACAGCATCAAAGGCATAGAATGACCAGGCCGAGGGCGCTGTACGGGCGCGTCGGCAGTCGAAAAAAATGGTTAATTGTTTTTGGGAATCAAGCGGTTAAAAAACTCAAAGCGTAAAAAAAAACGATCAAGCGGTTTACAAAAAAAACATTCAAGCGGTTGAAAACAAAAAAGTTATGCGGTTAAAAACAAAAAATCAAGCGGTTGAAAACATGAACATTCCAGGGCTTCATCGAAGCCGATCAAAAAACAGATTTAATGTTGAAAGTTAAAAAATAGCAGTTGGGAATACTTTTGTGGAGATGTCTAGGAGATGAGTGGAACGCCATTTAGCCTGCACACCCTATGTTAGATGGGTGCACAGCAAAATTTTGGTCCGGTCCTTGATGTGTAGAAAAGCCTGCAAAGTCTGCCGAGTTGATCTCGACTTCACAAATGTACTAATTTTATAATATTACAAAAATATTTAATCACTTATTTTTTCATGCATCAACCTGGCTGCGCGACGCGATGCGCCAGCATCCCCCATAAGTAGCTGTAAATCAGCATATCCTACTTTAATTGCCTGCCTCGCTTCGGGCTGTAAAATTTTTTCCAACTCAGTATGAAGTACTTTTGAATTAAAATCATTTTGAATGAGTTCTTTCACCAAGGGTTTATCTACGATCAGATTCACCAGCGAGATGTACTTCACGCTTATCAAGCGTTTGGCGATCTGGTAGGACAAATTATTGCCCCGGTAACACACCACTTCGGGCACTTGGAAGAGAGCAGTTTCGAGCGTAGCGGTACCTGAAGTGACCAATGCAGCCTCCGCTTGAGAGAGCAGGTCGTAGGTTTGTTTTTGCACCAGTTTGACATTCTGCGGGCGTTTTTTTTCCGCTAAAATCTGTTCATAAAAGGCCGCAGGCATCGAAGGCGCGCCAGCAATGACAAACTGGTATTGCGGGAAAAGTGGGGCCATCTCTAGCATGACGCTCAGCATCCGAATGATTTCCTGCTTGCGGCTCCCCGGCAAAAGGGCGATGATGGGGGCTTCGGTGAGTCCATTTTTACTGCGAAAATCGGGCGCAGCGGCATAGCCCTTAACCACATCCAGTAGCGGATGCCCTACAAAATCAACTTCACAATTGTACTTGGCGTAAAAATCCTTTTCAAAAGGCAGGATCACGTACATGCGATCCACGTTGGCTTTGATTTGGTGTACCCGGCTGGTATGCCATGCCCAGATTTGCGGCGAGATGTAATAGAGCACCTTGATGCCCTGCTCCTTGGCCCATTTGGCAATGCGCAGGTTGAAGCCAGGGTAATCGATCAGAATCAAAGCATCCGGTTGGTAATCTAAAATATCCTGCTCACAAAAGCGCAGGTTGCGCACAATGGTGCGCAGGTTTTTGAGTACCTCCACAAAACCCATGAAGGCCAGATCACGGTAGTGCTTGCGCAAGTCGCCGCCAGCTTCCTGCATGAGGTCACCTCCCCAAATGCGGAAGTCCGCCGCGGGGTCTTCTATTTTGAGGGCTTTCATGAGGTTGGAACCGTGGAGGTCGCCGGAGGCTTCGCCTGCGATTAGGTAGTATTTCATAGATAGTGCTCAAGTTAATGTCCCCGAATCTGAGGATTACCCTCAAATCCACCAATTTTGATTTGTGGTTGATGTTGGACATTTCACTTTGGCCTACCAACCCCCGACCCCTAAAGGGGAGTACATCTTACGTTAGCCTAAGAATCAGCCTTTTAAAGGAGCTGTACTATTTGCTACTACCCGAAAATGTACTCCCCTTTAGGGGCTACGATTAGGACACAGAAAATTTAGCGAGCCTCCATCCGTCGAAGATTTTTTGAAAATCAGACCAGCCCCTAAAAATGGTAATAACACCTGCTTGCTTCTCATGAGGTTTCCATCCTCCCAATCTGGCCAGTACCCAATAACACCATT
>JAIYAV010000415.1 GCA_027488855.1 Saprospiraceae bacterium | reverse complement strand
CCTCGGCGAGCAATTTGGGGACAAAAGGAACATTACCAGCCTAAAAATCAACACACGCATCCGCAAGGTGGGTATCCCCATCATCAGCATCTATTTCTTGGGGCACAAGCTGGATTACACTACGGCCAGCGCCATCAAAATCAGCCGACAATACCAGGATTTGATCACCAATGAAATCATTGATACCAAAGAATCGTTTATTGAAAGTTTGACGCTGGACAGCTACGTCATCCAAATTCCCTACCTGACCGATAAACGCCGCACTGAACTCGAAATCCTGCTCAGCGTCTTTGACCAACGCAATGTGACCGACAACGAGCACCACATCCTCAATGTCAACGAATTAGATTTTCCGGAGCAATACCGCTCCATTATTCGCAAATTACAAGAGGCCAACCAAAGCCCCGAAATCAAGAAAAAAATGCAACTAGAAGACGGCATCATCGAAGAATTGGAGGACAAAGAACGTGAAATTGAAGAATTGGAGCAGATCGTGGAGGAAGTAAAGTCTGAGAATGAACAAGTGAAACAGGAGAATGAACAAGTGAAACATCGCGCCGAACAAGCTGAAAATAAAATCCAAGCAAGCATTCAACGCATGCGCCAAGCGGGTCTGCCCGATGCGGACATTTGTGCTTTTTTGAACATCAGTGCTGAGGAACTGGAACAAATGACGAATGGTTCGAATGACGAATGACGAATTTGGAGCGTTACTATCAAAATTTATCGGTCAATTCCAAAAATGAAATCCAAGTCTGGCGTTTCCCAAAAATTCTAGACGCACCCGCATTAAGGAACGGGTTCAGAATAACCTGTCCATATTTCATCCCCTCTCCGCAATCGTTCCCGATAACGATTGCGTAAAAAAAAATCCAAACAAAAAAAAACCTCTCCTCTCGATGACATAGATTCGTGTTGCAATCAGTATCGAATTCAAAATTTTATTTTAAAATCAAATACTGGTGCCTTAAAACTAAATACAAGAGTAGTAGTAGTAGGAACGCTGCGGGCGCGCCAGACAAGACGCTGGTAAGCGCTCGTAGCAGTTTTTATCCCACATATCGGTCTTCTTCCATACCAACGCACCATGAAAACAAAGCAATTTTTTCTCTTTCTTTTCACCTTGTTTTTCTTCGGAATCGGAACTGCTCAGGACAAACCCTGGTCGGTGCGGATGGCTGAATCTTTTATGGACACCCACAAAGACTCCATCCTGGTGGGTGCCAACAAATTCTCCCGTTGGGATTACGAGCAAGGCCTTGTACTTGAAGGTTTCAAACGCCTCTGGCAACATACGGGTGATGTGCGGTATTACCACTACATCAAAAAAGACATCGACCATTTTGTGAAGGAAGACGGCAGTATCCGCACCTATAAACTGGAAGATTACAACATCGACAACATGCCTACGGGCCGTTCTTTGTTGTTGTTGTACCAGGAAACCAAAAAGGAGAAGTATAAAAAAGCTGCATACCTGCTGCGCAGCCAACTCAGCAGCCACCCCCGCAACAAAGAAAATGGCTTTTGGCACAAAAAACGCTACCCCAATCAAATGTGGCTGGATGGCTTGTACATGGGGCATCCTTTTTACACCGAATTCAGCGTCCAGTTCAACGAACCCGCCAATTTTAACGACATCGCCCTACAATTTGCCCTGGTTGAAAAACACATGGTCGACCCCAAAACGGGCTTGTTGTACCACGGTTACGACGAAAGTCGGGAGCAGCCCTGGGCCAATAAGGCAACGGGCAATTCTCCCAACTTTTGGGGTCGCGCCCTGGGTTGGTACGCGATGGCTCTGGTGGATGTACTCGACAATTTCCCCGTGGATCATCCTGAGCGCGGCAAGTTCATCACTTACCTGCAACGATTGGCACCTGTGCTGGTCAAATACCAGGATGCATCGGGTTGCTGGTGGCAAATTCTGGACCGAGCCAACGACAAAGGCAATTACCTCGAAGCCTCGGCCTCCTGCATGTTCACCTACACCTTAGCCAAGGGCGTGCGGATGGGTTACCTCAGCGCCAGCTTTTTACCCGCTGCCCAAAAAGGTTTCCAGGGCATCATCAGCAATTTCATCAGTACTGATCCCAATGGCAAAGTCCATTTGGAAAAAACGGTGAGTGTAGGTGGCCTTGGAGGTACTCCGTACCGCGATGGTAGTTACGAGTACTACCTGAGTGAGCCCTTGCGCAAAGACGACCTCAAAGGCATCGGCCCCTTCCTCAAAGCCGCTTTGGAAATTGAAATTGCCGCCACCAATACCTTGGCCAAAGGCAAAAACGTGGTACTCGACTACTACTTCAACAACGAATCCCGCAAAGGGCTCAACGGCCAAACGGAGCGTTTTCACTACACATGGGAAGACCCCATGGACTCTGGCTTTTCGCTGTGGGGCAACCTCTTCCGCGAATATGGCGCCACTACCCTACCCCTACCAACGGCTCCGACTGCCGCCGCCCTCAAGGACGCTAAGGTGTACATCATCGTTGACCCGGACACCAAAAAAGAAACCGCTGCGCCCAATTTCATTGGCCCCGAACACATCAAGGTCATCAGAGACTGGGTAAAAAAAGGTGGGGTACTCATGCTCATGGGCAATGACACCAGCAATTGTGAGCAAAAAAACTTCGGTCAGTTGACGCAAGCCTTTGGCATAAGCCTTACCGGTAAAAACCGCAACATGGTCAAAAACGATGTGTACGAACAAGGCAAAGTAAGCGTGCCCGCCGGGCATCCGATTTTTAAAGGTTTGTCGACGCTGTTCATCAAAGAATTGGTGACCCTCCAGCTCAGTGGTACAGCCAAAGCCAGCATCAGTGAGGGCAGTGATGTCGTCATGGCTACGGCAAAATACGGCAAAGGCACGGTCTTTGTGGTAGGTGACCCCTGGATTTACAACGAATACGTCAACGGGAAACGGCTTCCCGCTCAATACGAGAATTTTCAAGCTGCCCGCTTATTGGCGAAGTGGCTCTTGGAGCAATCCAAATAATCGGGATTTTTCCTGGTAAACAAACAAAAACGACCGCTGGTGAATAACAATCAACTAGCCAAGCTGGATGCAGGTGTAGCGTCCAGCTTTTGCCTTTTTTTCCTGCTTTATTGGGTCAGCAGCATTGCCCTGCCGGCTCAAACCCGGCTGGTGGTTGCGACCGATGGATCGGGTGATTTTCGTTCCATCCAGGCCGCCATCAATAGTTTGCCCGCCGAATCGGCCAGCTGGCGCGAAATTTTTGTCAAAAATGGCCAGTATCCTGAAAAAATCTTCATCGACAAAAACAAAATTCGCCTCAGCGGGGAATCCACCGCTGGCGTAGTCATCAGCATTGCCCTACCCCGCGATTGCTGGCGCTGCGAGCACCCCGACGACTGGGGGGCAGCTACCCTAAACATCAGAGCACAGGACATTACCCTGCAAAACCTGAGCGTGATCAACGAGTATGGCTTCAAGGCCAAAGGCGATAGCACCATCAACTGCCCCAACGAAGGCAACAAACCCAAAGTAGTCCGCAAGGATGGCCATCAGTTTGCGCTGCGCACCATGCCCGGTTGTACCCGGCTCTCGGTGATTGGCTGTGTATTCCGCGCTTTTGGCGGCGATACAGTGAGCCCCTGGGATGTTGATCAGGGCATGTATTATTTTCGGGATTGTGTGATGGAAGGGGGCGTGGATTTTTATTGCCCCCGAGGTTGGGCATATGCGGAAAATTGTCAGTTTATTTGCCATAATCTTAGCGCAGCCATTTGGCACGATGGCTCACTGCACGAAAGTTCTAAAACTGTCCTCAAAAACTGCAATTTCCAGGGTGATCCCGGCTTCAAACTGGGACGTTTTCACCGCGAATCGCAGTTTTATTTGCTCAACTGCCGCTTTGCCAAAGAGATGGCCGATGCAGACATTTACTGGGCACAATCCGGTCCTGGTACACCTCTTTGGGGTCGCCGGGTTTACTACTATCGCTGCAAACGCAGTGGTGGGGATTACAACTGGCACAAGGACAATTTGCAAACAGGGTTAAAAGCGAAGGCCATCACGGTGGATTGGACTTTTGAAGGAAAATGGATACCACCGGGTGCAAACCGATAAAACACTACAAACATGAACCATCATCCCACATTTGGGCTACAATATATGCTGGACGAAAACATTCCCTGGGAACAAGTAGAACCTGGAGTGAAACGCAAAGTCCTTTCTTTTGATGAACGAATCATGATGGTCAAAGTAGCATTTGATGCCGGGGGAGTTGGCGCTTTGCACCATCACCACCATACTCAAATCAGTTATGTTGCGGAAGGGGTATTCGAAATCAGCATTGGGGCGGAGAAAAAAATCTTGCGCCAGGGTGACGGCTACTACATTCCACCCAATGAAATTCACGGTGCCCTTTGTTTGGAAGCAGGCATTTTAGTGGATGTTTTTTCACCAATTCGGGAAGATTTTATTTAAGAACGAGTGAAAACCACAAGCATGGAATACTTATCCCACCAATTGATGTCTGCTCAAAATGGCCAAAGTATTGCCCATCTGGAAAGGACGGCTTTGCCTGAAAAAGTATTGCAATTTGGCACCGGTGTTTTGTTGCGCGGCCTGCCAGATTTTTTGATCGAAGTTGCCAATCGCCAGGGCATCTTCCAGGGGCGGATTGTAGTGGTGAAATCGACCAGTTCAGGGGATACCGCCGCTTTTGACCAACAGGATAATTTGTATACCGTTTGTGTTCGGGGTATTCAGGATGGCGAACAGGTAGAGCAAAACCTGGTTTGTAGTGCCATCAGTCGGGTATTGACCGCCAGCACCCAGTGGGATGAAGTATTGGCTTGCGCCCAAAACCCCGAGCTTGTGGTCGTCATCTCCAATACCACCGAGGTCGGCATCAAATTGGTCAAGGAAGACATTCACCAAAGTCC
Organism: Saprospiraceae bacterium; assembly: GCA_027488855.1. Classification (GTDB taxonomy): domain Bacteria; phylum Bacteroidota; class Bacteroidia; order Chitinophagales; family Saprospiraceae; genus Haliscomenobacter. The sequence goes on along the minus strand of JAIYAV010000415.1, from coordinate 5,351 downwards.
GCCCAGCTCTTTTCCGGCTAAGTTGTTGGCTTTTTTATATGCGCGGTATTTGGCATTTGAGGGTGCTCCCGAAAAAGGACTGATCATCACCCCTACCGAATTGATTCCCGACAATGGCGACAAACTGGAGCGAATTTTACTGGAACTAGCTCACCTCAACAACTTGGAAGCCGAGTTCATCGACTGGATGGAACAACACAATCATTGTTGCAATACGCTGGTGGATCGCATCGTACCCGGCGCACCAGCACCTGCGGCAAAGGCAGGCATCGAAGCCCAATTGGGGTATCAGGACGATCTGCTGATCATGTCGGAAGTATACGCCCTCTGGGCCATTGAGGGCGATGAAGCAGTCAAAGCCAAATTCCCCCTGCACTTGGCACACGAAGGCGTGATCATTGCACCCGACATCAATCCGTATCGGGAGCTCAAGCTACGCATCCTCAACGGAGGGCACACTTTCTCCTGCGGCCTGGCCTACCTTTGTGAGCTCAATACCGTGGTAGAAGGCATGAACCAGGAACTGTTCGCCAACTTCCTCGAACATTTGTTGCTGGACGAAATTGCTCATACCATCCCAGCGCCGCTGACTCTTGCCGAGGCCCACGATTTTTCCAAAAAAGTACTGGATCGCTTTCGCAATCCCTTCATCGAGCACAAATGGCTGAGCATCACCATGCAGTACAGCTCCAAGATGCAAATGCGCAATGTGCCCACCCTACTGCGATATTACGACACAGTGGGTACGGTTCCTGAACACATGGCCCTGGGATTTGCAGCCTACCTCTTGTTCATGCGAGCCACCAAAACCGAAGATGGTCGTTTTTATGGCCGCCGCGATACAGAAGAATATTTGATTCAAGATGATCAAGCCGCTTATTTTTATACGATGTGGCAAAATTTTGCCCCCCGCGCACTGGTAAGTGCAGTTTTGAAAAGCGAAGACCTCTGGGGGCACGATTTAAGTCAACTACCCGGTTTTGAAGAAAAAGTAGCTTTTCAGCTCGAATCCATGCAAGATCAGGGAGTTTGCAGTACCTTGGAGCGCTTTTTACAAGTAGTACAATCATGAAAAACCGGATACTCAAGGTTCATCCAAATGACAATGTGATTGTCGCCCTCAGCGATCTGAAGGCGGGTGAAACCGTACAATTGGGCGGCGAAACCTTCACCATTCTGGAGGATGTTGCCGCCAAGCACAAATTTGCTACCGCTGATCTTGAAGTAGGCGACGAAGTCACCATGTATGGGGTATTGGTGGGCAAAGCCCAAAAACCCATTTTCCGCGGTGGGCTTATCAGCACCGCCAATCTGAAACACGCCGCAGGTAATTACCAATTGGGCGAACAAAGAAAAGACTGGCCCGTACCCAATGTGAACGGCTTTGGTGGCCGTACCTTCCAGGGCTACCACCGCGCCGATGGCAAGGTGGGTACTGCCAACTACTGGGTGGTGATTCCACTGGTTTTTTGCGAAAACCGCAACCTCGAAGTCCTGCGTGAAGCCCTCGTGGACGACCTCGGTTATGGCCGTTCCCATACCTACCAACGCCAAACCCGCGAACTGGTGAGTTTGATGCGGGCAGGTAAAACGGTGGAAGAAATTTTGCAAGCCGACATCGATGTCGAAACGGCTACGCTGGAAAAAAACCAACGCCTTTTCCCCAATGTGGACGGGGTTAAGTTCCTGATCCATGATGGAGGTTGTGGTGGCACCCGGCAAGACGCGCAGGCACTCTGTGGCCTCCTGGCGGGTTACATCGTGCATCCCAATGTGGCGGGCGCTACCGTATTGAGTTTGGGCTGCCAAAACGCACAGGTTTCCATGCTCAAAGAGGAGCTGGCCAAGCGGGATCCCAACCTGCAAAAACCGGTCTACGTTTTTGAACAACAGACCATGGGCACAGAATCAGCATTGATCAGTGCCGCGCTCAAACAAACCTTTGCAGGACTGATGCAAGCCAATACGCTGACCCGGCAACCGGCCCCCTTGAGCAAAATTTGCCTGGGTCTGGAATGTGGAGGGTCAGATGGATTTTCCGGTATTTCAGCCAATCCTACGGTAGGCTATACTTCTGATTTGTTGGTCACGCTGGGTGGCTCGGTTATTCTTTCCGAATTTCCAGAATTGTGTGGCGTAGAGCAGGAATTGTGCGACCGTTGTGTGGATGCACCAACTGCTGAACGTTTTTCTACCCTCATGTCGACTTACAACGAGCGCGCCAAGGCGGTGGGCTCTGGTTTTGACATGAATCCTTCACCGGGCAACATCAAGGACGGCCTGATCACCGACGCCATCAAATCAGCTGGCGCAGCCAAAAAAGGCGGAACCTCCCCGGTGACTGCGGTATTGGACTACCCGGAAATGGTGACCAAACCCGGCCTCAACCTGCTTTGCACCCCTGGTAACGATGTGGAATCAACCACTGCGGAAGTTGGCTCTGGTGCCAATATAGTGGTCTTCACTACGGGCCTCGGTACCCCAACTGGCAATCCGATTGCTCCGGTCATCAAAATTGCGACCAATACTGTACTGGCAAAACGGATGCCCGATATCATCGATTTCAACACAGGAACCATAATAGAAGGAGAAGAAACGATCGAGGAGTCAGGGGAACGACTCCTGGAATACGTCATAGCTGTGGCCAGCGGCGAAGCTGAAGTAGCGGCTGTTCGGCACGGACAAGATGATTTTATTCCCTGGAAACGGGGGGTTTCTTTGTAGCCTCAACTATATTCAAACACATGAGCACCTTAACTACTACCCAAACCTTCCTCACCGAGGATTTTCTGCTGCAAAGTGAGTCAGCACGGCTACTCTACCACGAGTATGCCAAGGAGATGCCCATTATCGATTACCACAACCATTTGCCGCCACAGGAAATAGCCGAAGACAAAATTTTTGAGAACCTCAGCCAAGCCTGGTTGTATGGCGATCACTACAAGTGGCGGGCCATGCGCACCAACGGGGTGGCCGAAGGGTATTGCACCGGCGACAAATCCGATTACGAAAAATTTGAGCAATGGGCTGCTACGGTACCCTATACCCTGCGCAATCCCTTGTACCACTGGACGCATCTCGAACTCAAGCGTTATTTCGACGTGGATGAGCTGCTTTCACCCAGCACTGCGCAGGCCATTTATGAGGAATGCAGCGCGAAGTTGCGTACACCAGACTACTCGGTGCGCAGTTTATTGAGCAAGATGAACGTCAAGGTACTTTGTACCACCGATGATCCGGTCGACAGCCTGGAGTTCCATGGCCAGATTGCCCAAAGTGGCTTCAACGTGCGGGTACTGCCCGCCTTCCGCCCCGATAAGGCGATGGCGGTAGAAAACCCCGAGACCTTCAATCAATACGTAGCGCGTCTGGAAAAAGCAGCCGACACCTCCATCGATAATTTCAACCATTTCCTAGACGCCCTGAAAAAGCGGCACGACTTTTTTGCCAGCATGGGTGCACAGGTATCCGATCATGGCTTGGAGCAAATTTATGCTGAAGACTACAGCGAAGCAGAGATCAAAACCATTTTTACAAAAATTCGCGATGGTCACGCTTTGGAGCAAAGTGAAATCTTGAAGTTCAAATCGGCAATGCTGGTGTATTTCGGCATTTGGGACTGGGAGAAAAACTGGACGCAACAGTACCACCTGGGCGCCCTGCGCAACAACAACTCCCGGATGCTGCGCCAATTGGGCCCAGATACTGGTTGGGATTCCATTGGGGATTTCCCGCAGGCTCGTGCTTTGTCCAAGTTTTTGGACCGACTGGACGGCAACAATCAATTGGCCAAAACCATTTTGTACAACCTCAATCCCAACGACAATGAACTGATGGCCACCATGACGGGCAACTTCAACGATGGTTCGATTGCGGGCAAGGTGCAGTTTGGCTCGGGTTGGTGGTTTTTGGATCAAAAAGACGGCATGGAGCGGCAGCTGAATGCGCTTTCCAACATGGGTTTGGTGAGTAAATTTGTAGGGATGTTGACGGATTCGCGCAGCTTCCTCTCCTACCCTCGCCACGAATATTTCCGCCGCATCCTCTGTAATCTTTTTGGCCAAGACATCGAAAATGGTGAACTGCCCCGCGATTACCAATGGATTGGCAAAGTGATTCAGGACATCTGCTACAACAACGCGAAAAATTACTTTGGATTCTAATGAAACAACGAGTCGTCACCTTCGGAGAGATCATGATGCGCCTGCACACGCCGGGCCATCAGCGTTTTTTACAGGCCCGTAGCCTGGAAGTCACTTATGGTGGTGGAGAAGCCAATGTTGCAGTAGCACTTTCCCAATTGGGGGTGCCTAGCCGCCATGTCACCTGTTTTCCTGACAATGACTTAGGTCGGGCTGCCAGCGCTTTTTTTCGCCAACACGGCGTTGATTTTGATCGCACGGTGTACCAAAAAGATCAACGTTTGGGCTTGTACTTTTTGGAGGTTGGCGCAGGAATGCGCCCTTCGCGCATCATTTACGACCGGTACGACAGTGCTTTTGCCAATATGGATCCGGCAGCTTTTGATTGGGAGGATTTGCTGTCTGATGCTTGTTGGTTCCACTGGACGGGGATCACACCCGCTATTTCGGACAATGCAGCCAAAGCTTGCCTGCAAGCACTGGAAACCGCAAGCCGCCTGGGCATCCCGGTCAGTGCCGATGTGAATTACCGCCGCAACCTCTGGCAATACGGCAAAACCGTGCAAGAAGTGATGCCCGCCCTGGTGGAGCATTGCGACGTGATGGTGTGTACCGAAGGCGATGCCAAGGACATTTTTGGGATGGATACCAATGGGTTTCAAGACATGGCTGAGCAAATGCTGGCCCGTTTTCCGAACGCACAAAGCATCATTGCCACTCGCCGCGATACCCTGAGTGCCAGCCATAACCGCTTGACCGGCGTTGGATTTTCCCATAAAGCGGGTTATCAGGAAACTGATACCTACGACATCAATCCAATTGTAGACCGCATTGGTGGAGGGGATTCCTTTATCGCGGGTTACATTTATGGACGTTTGAATTTTTCCAACGAACTCGATGCCCTGAGCTTTGGTACGGCTGCTTCTGCGTTGAAACACCTGGTGGAAGGCGATTTTGCCCAACATTCGGTTGCGGAGGTGGAGCAGATCCTGGCTGGGGATGTTTCGGGAAGACTGTTAAGATAATGGTTGAGAAAGTAGAGTCATCCAGAATTTTTTCAGAAAGACTACCAAAGCGATATTTTTTTATCACAAAGGAAAAAAAGAGGACACAAAGGACACAAAGCGAAGCGTCGTCTACGTCTAACTTTGTGTCCTCTGTGCCTCTTTGTGTTTTCTTTGTGAAAATTATGTCGTTTGTGAATTATTT
>JAIYAV010000206.1 GCA_027488855.1 Saprospiraceae bacterium | reverse complement strand
ATCAACATTTTGCCCGTACACGAATACAACATTTGTTTCCCTAAAGACATCAGCACGGATTGCAAGACCCCAATCATCGACACGGTAATCACCGACGAACTGGGCTGCGACATCCTGGCGGTGAATGTCCACGACAAGCGTTACGATGCCTCGGATGATGAGTGCTACAAGATCTTCCGGACTTACTCGGTAATCAACTGGTGTACTTACGACGATCGTTGTGGTGACCCACTGTTGCAAACCAACATCTCGGTCATCGATCGTAGCTATTTTGACAACTATGGCAAAGCTCCAATCTACTTGTTGGTACGCGATAATGACCGTGACGGGGATGAAGAGTTCTTCGTTTCTGAGAACTTGACACCAAACGAAGTAAAAGATTTCCATATCCTTGGTGATCCTGACCGCAATGGTTCAGCTGCTGGCAATGGTTACAACTCTACAGCTGATGGCACAATGCCTTCCTGCTCAGTGGCTGGCGAATACTACCACAGCTTCATCTATACCCATATCATCAAGGTATACGACGAAACTCGCCCAGTGGTGACGGGCATCCGGGATACCTTCTGCACGAGCCCAACGGCTTGTACCGCCAACATCACCAAGGTGGTAACCCTGAAGGACAACTGTACGGACAAGGTAGAATTGGAAACCCAATTCCTGATGATTGCCCCGTTCCAAACTTTGGAAGCAGGCAAGATGATCATGTACTCCACTCCACGTTGGAGCACCAAAGACTTGGGCAATGGCCAGTTTGAAATCAAAGTAGCGAACCTGCCTGAAGGCACCCACGATTTAATCGTGGTGGGTCGCGACGAATGTGGCAACCTGAGCGTACCGACCCGAATCCCATTTGTGGTGAAGGATTGCAAGGCTCCAGCGCCAATTTGTATCAATGGCCTGAGTGTTGACCTGATGCCTGATGGCAATGGCGGTGGCATGATGACCGTTTGGGCCACCGACTTTGTCGCCTCGAAAATCTACGATTGCAACGGTCAGGGACCAGAAACGAAGGATGGCCTCAAACTGATCACGAAATACTCCGTGAACCGCGTGAAAGAAGCCGTGAATCCAAACCAAACGAGCATCAGTGTGAACTGTGCGGACTTGGACTTGGGCTTCATCTTGGTAGAACTACACGCCTGGGATGCTGTGGGCAACCACGATTTCTGTGTGACCTACATCGAGGTACAGGACAACCGGAAGGTGTGTCCAAGCCCAGCGGATAAGGTGAAGATCGCGGGTACGATCGCCACGGAAGGAGCAGGCAACCTGCAAGGGGTGTCGGTGACTTTGAGTGGCAGCGGCACGCAAAATGACCTGACCAAAGCAGATGGCAACTACGAGTTTGTGAACATCAGGAAAGGCGGTGACTTCACGGTAACGCCACAGTTGGACAAAAACCATCTGAACGGGGTATCGACCTTCGATTTGGTACTGATCCAAAAGCACATCCTGGGCGTCCAAGCTTTGAACAGTCCTTACAAGATGATTGCCGCAGATGCGAACAACTCCAAATCTATCTCGACCCTGGACTTGATTCAGATTCGGAAGTTGATTTTGAACATCGATACACATTTTGCGAACAATACCTCTTGGCGCTTTGTGGATGCAACCTACCGCTTTCCAAATGCCACGAACCCCTGGTCGGCAGCCTTCCCTGAGGTGGTGAGTGTGAACGACCTTACGGGCAACATCAAGGCGAACTTTGTAGCCATCAAGATCGGGGATGTGAACGCGAGCGCGAGTGTGAACGGTGCAGTAAGTGCTGAGATCCGCACCAATGGCCAGTTCAAACTCAATACGCTGGAGCAGAACCTGAAATCAGGCAATGAATACAAAGTGACGTTCACGGCTGAAGACCTGAAGAACATTCAGGGTTACCAGTTTGCACTGAAGCTGGATCAAAGCAAGGTGGAGCTGGTGGACATCGAATACGGTGTGGCGAAGGCCGAGAACTTTGGTGTGTTCAAAAATGAGGGCCTCATCACTACTTCTTGGAACAGCAAATACGAGCCAGGGGCTTTGTTCACGCTGGTACTCCGTGCTAAAGCAGACGCCAAGTTGAGCAGTACCTTGAGCCTAAACCGAGTAGTATCACCAGAAGCGTACAACCAAAACAGTGAGTACCTGGGGATCGCTTTGAACTACGAAGGGATCAGCACAGTGGAAGCTTACGAGCTGAAGCAGAACACCCCGAACCCATTCAGTGATGAAACGCTGATTGGGTTCACACTCCCAAAGGCAACCAAAGCAACCCTGAGCATCCGAGATGTGAAAGGTGCTTTGCTGTACAAAGTAGAAGGTAATTATGCCAAGGGCAGTAACCAGGTGATCCTGAAAAAGGAGCAACTTGGGGCCAGTGGGGTATTGTATTACACGTTGGAAACGACGGAGTTTACTGCTACCAAGAAGATGGTGATCTTGGAGTAAGGAATATACAGAGATTATGCAGGGCAGCTTCGCTGCTTTGTATTTTTTCACCACCTTAGGCACCTCAGACACCTTAGAATCACCTGAGCAAGTATCGACTTAGGTGAGTCTAAGGTGTCTAAGGTGCCTAAGGTGGTGAAAAAAAAGCAGCGAAGCTGCCAAAACGGCCTTTGTTTCTCACCCCAATTCCTCCGCCACCCAGGCCTCAATATTCCTGGTTTCACTGGAAAAATTCACCCCAACACCTATCACCTTTTTGCCTTTTTCCCAATAGGTCTGGTAGTATTTTTTGTACTTGATCTGGTCTAGGGCGACTTGGGCGCTTTCATTCAGTTTGTACTCCAGCATCTACGCCAACGAAGGCTTCAATGATGATCTCCAGCATAGAATCGCGGACTTCCTTGTTGGGATAGTCCAACTGGATCAGCCCGTCCTCATCTTTTTCTTGGATGGTCAGGTAACCCGTTTGGAAAAGGATGGCGATGGGTTTGAGTCGTATTGTATTCTCTATTGACACAAAGATAGGGAAGTATTGATACTTTCTCTGACCCAGTTCTACAGGAACCACAGATAAACGAAAAGCAAAAGAATACAAGCGATAGTCTAGGTATCTACTATTTTTGCAAACTCTAACTGACATTTTGCATTTACTACTCCGAACAATCAGCGTATGTAATGCTGTTTACCCAATAAACAGAAACGATCAACCAACATTATTGGTAAATGAAATCCGGGATTTTTAAATACAGCTTGACTGTTTTCGCCATTCTTTTGGGATTAAATCTAGTTGTTTTTGCACAGCCCAATTACAACTTTGATCTACGGGTCTACGGAGTGAGGCAGGGCTTGCCAAATAGCCATGTCCACCAATGTTTTCAGGATCGCCGAGGTTTGATGTGGGTATTGACCAGCAACACCCTAACCCGTTTTGATGGCAAACAATTTCGAACGGTTTTAGACAAAGGACTAAGTCCAAATTACAGCAAAAACAACATTCGATTTGAAGACAAAGATGGCGACATCTGGCTGGAGATCCAAGGCGCGGATGGGCTTGTAAAATATGTGTTAATTAACTCGGTTTCAGGAGAAATTCACTCACCTAAAGAAAAATACAAGGACTCTTTTCCTGAAAATGTAACATATGCCAGAGCTGGGAGCCAAGGTACTTTGTGGTTGACTACCAGCGACGGAACTTTGGTGCATTTTCATCCAGGAAAAAAAAGCCGCAGCGTTTACAGCACAAACAATGGGAGGGGCTTTTCCATCCTCCATGTAGATACGCTTCGAAACCAGATTTGGTTGGACTTGTTCCCAAAACAATCAATGCTAATGACTTATGTTTTGATTGATTTTAAAGGCAATCAAATAGTCAAACACGCTGTTTTGGGTTCGCAAGGCATTTTCCCAGATCGCAAAGGAGCTTTACATTATTATACGTTGAAGGGCTTTGGGGCCATTGATGGTAAAGGTAAGGTTTGGCAAAAAGACTTTACACCCTACATCGATAATTACGATTCGAGCCAAGAGGCTGATTATGCCCTGCCAATGGCCTGGCAGGAAAATTCAGGAAACCATTGGGTCTACAATCGAAACGGGTTGAGTTTTTTTAACCCCAATACAGGCGAAAAATACACCCTGGGCAATATAGGAGGCCAAAAACTTCCCGAGTCTGTGTATTCAATCTATATTGATCGGCAGGACGTAATCTGGTTGGCTGCCGTGGGTGGGTTGTACAAGCTTACCTACAAGCCTCAACGCTTTCAACGCTTATTGTGGCAAGATCCTCAACAGAATGGGGCAAACCTACCCAAAATATCCACCCGTGCGATTGTGAAAGACGAGCAAAATGGAACCCTGTACATCAATGGTGGACCCTATTGTTGGGTCATAAAAAATGGGCGACTCTCCAAATTGTCGAGTAGTGAAATGGGTTTTTATGGTGCCGCTATTGATGAGAAGGGGCAGGTTTGGTTCGGTGATTCAAAATTGCATACCAGTAGCGGAACGGATGCCAAGGTTACAACAATTCCTATCAACCGCAATTACACCATCGTCTGGTCGATTTTTCCGCAAAAAAACAAAATTTGGCTAGGTGGTAATACTGGCTTGGCCAATTACGACCTACAGGATCAACAAATTCATTTCATCAAGCACGATAAAGATGCTCCAGTTTTATACAATGCGATTGTTCACTCCATCAAAGCCGATGGGGGAGGGGGGCGTTTATGGCTTTTGACCGAGCAGGGCTTATTTCATTATGACCCCCAAAAAGGAATCATCGGGCGATATTGGACGGGGGGCAAAGGAAAATACCATTTGCCCGTCGACAATTTGCGCCATGCCCACATCGATGACAATGGAACTTGGTGGCTGGCGAGCATCGATGGACTTTTACAATGGTCGCCACGTACGGGCGTATCTCGTTTATTCAACAAAAAACAAGGCTTTCCAAACCAGAATATTTATGCGGTTTATGCTGATGCTTACGGCTATTTGTGGATGAGCTGCGATTATGGAATCATTCAATTTCACAAACGTTCAGGTAGAAACCGATTTTTTCTGCCCCAAGATGGGATTACCGATCAGGAGTTCAACCGAATTTCACACTACCAGGCCAAAGATGGCACCCTTTTTTTTGGAAGTTTGAACGGGGTGACGGTATTCCATCCCCGCGACTTTCACCGAGATTTTGATCAGGCACCCAACATCCCCCTTTTGTTGGCTTCTGCGCAGGTGTTCTCCAAACGGATCAACGATTTGGAAAATGTGGAGCCATTTTTCCTGCGCAACAAAAAACTCAGACTTTACCCCGATCATTTGTACCTGACCCTGCGTTTTGCCTTATTGGATTACAGCAAAACGACAACAACGCGTTATGAATACCGCATTGATGGCTTGGGAGCGCGCTGGGCACCCAGCCCAGGGGGGATTTTACAATTGGCCGGATTACCGTATGGCAAATTTACCATCAGGGTACGTGCTAGAAATGACAATGGCATGTTTTCGGGCCAACAATTGGTCATTCCGATCGAGGTGCTCCGTCCTTTTTATCTACAATGGTGGTTTTTGGTGCTGATGATGGCGTCCCTTTTCTTTGGAGCTGTAGCTATTTTCCGCTATCGCAATCAAAGATTGAGAGACCGCAAGCTAGAACTGGAACGAGAGGTCGCCTTTCAAACTGAAAAAATCCGCGAGGACAAGGCCATCATTGAGGCGCAAGCTGCTCAGTTGATTCAATTGGATGCAGCCAAAAACCGGTTTTTTGCCAATGTTACCCACGAATTGCGTACGCCGCTCGCCCTCATCCAAGGCCCCATCAGTACCCATTTGGAGCAACATGGCCTCAGTAGGAAAGAGGCACCATTGTTGTACCTGGCGCAAAAGAACAGTGTGAATTTAATGCGCATGGTCAACGACCTTCTGGACCTAGGCAAATTGGAGGCAGGGAAACTGCCCATCCATGAGCAATCCGTGCAATTATTGCAAAAAATTAAATTGCTCCTGGATGCCTTTGGGGCCAACGCTGCAAAGCAAGGAATTGCCCTGCATCTGGATCATCAGGCTAATCCCCGACTAAACCTGCACCTGGATTTGCGCTTGCTGACCATTGTTTTGAATAATTTGTTGTCCAATGCACCAATAGTCCGCGCAGTTTATTCGGACAGGATTTGAAAGAATAAAAAAAGGTCGTAATGTTAGAGTATGTTTAAATTTCTGTTAGCAGAAATTTAAGGATTT
>JAIYAV010000414.1 GCA_027488855.1 Saprospiraceae bacterium | reverse complement strand
CTTTTCACTTTTCACTTTTCACTTTTCACTTTTCACTTTTCACTTTTCACTTTTCACTTTTCACTTTTCACTTTTCACTTTTCACTCTCCTCCATCTTCCGCTTCGCCATATAATACGTATCCACCTGCGAGCGGCAAGGAAAATCTCCTTCCACTTTATTGCGCTCATTTGACAGGTTTTTGTCCAATACTCTCGCCTTGACGTTGTCGCTCAATTGGACGTTGATGTAGTCCACAATGTCGCGTTTCACTTCAGGATCATAAATCGGGAAAGCCGTTTCTATGCGGAAGCTCAAATTGCGGGTCATCCAGTCGGCGGAAGACAAAAAGACTTTTTGCTCGCCACCGTGGTGAAAGATGAACACCCGGGCGTGTTCCAGGTAACGATCTACAATGCTAATCGCCTTGATGTTTTCACTGAATCCTTTGATTCCAGGCACCAAAGAACAGATGCCCCGTACAATCATGTCAATTTTCACACCTGCCTGACTGGCTTCATACAATTTTTTGATCATGGGCCGATCCTGGATGCTGTTGATTTTGATGATGATACTGGCGGGTTTTCCTTTTTTGGCCTGGGCGATCTCGTAGTCGATGAGTTGTTCAATACCCGAACGCAGGTTGAACTGGCCGACCAAAAAATGTTTGAACTCTTGATGTGGCACCTTCACTGTTTCCAGGTAGGTAAAAATCCGGGCCACCTCTGAAGTCAGACGGGTATCTTTGGTGAAGAGGCCAAAATCACTGTACACTTTGGCGGTGCCTTCATGAAAATTTCCAGTCGACAGATAGGAGTAAAACGCGGGGCCACTGCTCTCCATGCGCCGCACCAAGGCCAGCTTAGCGTGTACTTTTACGCCGGGAAAACTGTAGTTGACGTGCACGCCCGCTTTTTTCAATTTTTCACCCCAGCCCAAGTTCGCTTCTTCGTCAAAACGCGCTTTTACTTCAATAAATATCGAAACCTGTTTGCCATTTTCAACCGCATCCATCAAGGCTTGTAGGATTTGGGAGTTTTTTGCCACCCGATATTGGGTAAGTTTGATGTGCGTAACCAAGGGGTCTTTGGCAGCGTCTTCAAAAAAACGAATGACCGCGGCGTAAGATTGGTAGGGAAAATTGAGCAGGCGATCCTTTTCCGCAATTTTGCCAAACAAGTCATGCTCTGTATCTTCAAGCAGCTTGCATTCCAGAGTGGGTAAAACCGGATTTTTTAAGTGATTCATCCCAAAGTCGGGAAACTTAAAAAAGTCGAAATTGTTGTGATAACGGCCTTCCCTGAGCGTGTCGTATTTTTCCAGCGCAAATACCTCTTTGAGAACGTCGAGCATGGTCAAAGGTATCTCCCGGTCGTAAACAAAGCGGGAAGTAGAACCCACCTGGCGTTTGTTGAGGCTGCTGCGGATTTTTTGCACCAGATCACCCGAAAATTCATCATCGATGTACAATTCGGCATCCCGGGTCAACTTAATTGAAAAGGTATCTTCAATGGCATACCCCGGAAACATCCAGGAAACACTATGCCGTACAATGTCGTCAAGCAGAATGATGTCATTCCGACCTGGTGCGGAGGGAGGCAGGTGAATAAAACGTGGCAACTGATCCGAAGGCATCTTTACCAGGGCATACTCGTCGGGCGCATCGGGGTTTTCGATGGGTTTGAGCCAGAGGGTGAGGTACAAAGCCGCATTGTTCAAAAAAGGGCGAATGCGTTTTTGGTGCAGCAATACGGGTTGTACGAAGGGCAACATGTTGTCTTTGAAGTAGGCTTCGACAAACTGTTGTTGTTCCTCGTTGAGGTCCAAACGACGCAAAAGGAAAATTTTATGATCCTTCAACTCGGGGATGATCATTTCGTCAAAAACCTTGCTGAAAACTTCCTGTTGTAAGTTGACGATGCGCCGAATTTCCTTGATGGCTGATTTGGGGTCGTACTCCAGCTCTTGCTTGGTGCTTTTCCCTACCCGGGCCAGGTGCCGATGGTAGGCCATGCGCACCTTGAAATATTCATCGAGGTTGGAGGAATAAATGGCCAGGAACTTCAAACGTTCAAACAAGGGCACACTAGGATCCATAGCCTCTTGCAAAACGCGGTAATTGAACGAGAGCCAACTGATGTCGCGGTGGATATAAGGCAAACCATCTTTGGTTTCCTGAAAATCTTTGAGTGGTTTTAAGTCTATGTTGGTCACTGCCGGTATTTTGTGTAAGAACGCGGTAAAAATAGAATTTAATGAGTGATGACCAACAAAAATGACTTTAATTAATTGTAAGGAAAGCAATCCATCTTCCCGATTTTGGTGCATTTCATCTAAAAAAAAGCGAGCCTACGTCCATTTTCGCTATTTTTCGCCAGTTAGTAAAACATTAAACGATGGGACAATTTTTCAAGATGTTTTTTGCCTCCTGCTTGGGGGTACTCGTGGCTTTAGGCGTGTTGTTTTTCGTCGGTATTGCCATTGTTGGTGCAATTGCCAGCAGTGCCGAAAAAACCGAACCCGTAGGCCCCAACTCTGTACTTCGCCTCACCTTTGATCAGCTTACTCCTGAACTGACCAATAACGTGGAGTCGGCTTCTTTTTCCGACCTCAAAAAAACCAAGGTTTTAAGTACCCACGATGTGGCTGCTGCTATCCGTCGCGCCGCTGATGACGACAACATCAAAGGTATCCTTCTGGAACCTGAAATGTCTGCTTTTAATGGCTTCGCTTCAGCCCGCACTGTTCGTCAATCCATTGAAGATTTTAAGAAAAAAGGCAAATTTGTGGTCGCCCACGGCAAATTTTTTACCCGTGGCAGTTATTATGTAGCATCGGTAGCCGACGAAGCCTACATCAACCCAAGCGGTTATGTAGAAATCAATGGCTTCGCGGTGCAAGCGATGTTCTACAAACGGATGTTGGACAACCTGGGCATCAAAATGCAAATTTATTACGCTGGAAAATTCAAAGGAGCCACCGAGCCCTATCGTTTGGAAAAATTCAGCCCCGAAAACAAACTCCAGTACAAAGAATTTTTAGGGGACTTTTACGATGTTTTCCTGAATGACGTGGCCAAAAACCGCAAAAAATCCAGCGCTGAATTGCGCAGTGTCATCAACCAGGGCTTGGCAGATACCCCCGAAAAAGCAGTTCAATACGGCTTGTTCGACAAAGTGATGTACCGCCAGGAGTTGATGGAGCAAATCAAGAAAAAACTGGGCTTGGACAAAGAGGAAGACGTAAAATTCGTCAACATCAACCAATACGATCAGGCTCGTCCCGCGAAAAGCAATTACAAAGCCAATAGCAAAATTGCGGTGCTATACGCAGAAGGAGCTGTGCTGGATGGCAAGGGCACCAATGGTTCGATTGGAGACACACGTTACATAAAGGCCATCGAAGACATGCTCGATGATGACAAAATCAAAGCCATTGTACTCCGCGTCAATTCAGGCGGAGGTAGCGCCTTGGCTTCCGAAAACATCTGGTACGCGCTGACCAAAGCCAAAGAAGCGGGCAAACCACTAGTGGTCTCCATGGGTGATTATGCCGCTTCGGGTGGCTACTACATCGCTTGTATGGCCGATTCAATTTTTGCCGAGCCCAATACCATTACGGGTTCAATCGGGGTATTCCGCATGATCCCCAGCATCGAAAAAATGATGGCCAATAAACTAGGCATTACCATGGACTCAGTAAAAACTGGCCCATTTGCCCTAGGTCTCAACCTGATGCAGGACATGTCGCCAGAAGAAGCCCGCCGCGCTCAAGCCTCCACGGAAGAAATGTACGCCCTCTTCCTCAAGCGGGTAGCCGATGGCCGCAAAATGACCCCCGAAGCCGTCAATGAGATTGCCCAAGGCCGGGTATGGAGTGGGGTAGATGCCCGCAAAATCGGACTGGTGGATAAACTGGGTGGCCTGGACCAAGCCATCAAGTCTGCGGCTAAATTGGCCAAAGTGAAAGATTACCGCACGGTGAGTTATCCTTCCATCAAAGATCCGATTCAACAGTTGTTGGAAGAATTTGTGGGTGAAGGCAGTGATGATGAGGCCAAAATGGGTAAAATGGTGAAAAAAGAATTCCCGGAATTGTCACCGATGTTTGAGTTTTACAGTCAAGTGAAGAAGTCGCATGGGTTTCAATCGAGGCTTCAAGTAGTGGTACCGTTTTAATAAAATCCCAAAGCGACATTTTTTAGCACAAAGGACACAAAGGAAGCACAAAGAACACAAAGCGAAGCGTTGTCAACGTCTAACTTTGTGCCCTTCGTGCTTTCTTTGTGTCCTTTGTGCTAAAAAGTGTCGCTTTTGCTAATTTGTTTAAAAAATTGTGATCCACAATGTTTTTTGCGTTTGAGCATTTGAAACTCCCCGAAGAAACCGTTTCTTTAAGCCTCCAAATCCTCAAACCAAACCAACCATGCAAATCACCTACTACGGCCAGTCCTGTTTTCTGGTCGAAACCCTGGGCAAAAAACTACTTTTTGACCCCTTCATTTCTCCCAATCCACTGCAAGCCGATCAGGCCGCAGCTATTGTCAGCAGCATTCAAGCCGATTACATCCTGCTCACCCACGGGCACGGGGATCACGTGGCCGATGCCGAGACCATTGCCAAACGCTGCGATGCCACCATCGTTTCCAATTACGAAATCGTTTCCTACTACCAGGCGAAAGGCATCAAAGGCCATCCCATGAACCTGGGGGGCAGCTGGAATTTTGATTTTGGCAAACTCAAAATCGTCAATGCCGTTCATTCCAGCGTATTGCCCGATGGCACCTACGCCGGGAATCCCGGTGGCTTTGTGATTTCCAATGCCGAAGGAACTTTCTACCACGCTGGAGATACCGCTCTGACCTGGGACATGAAACTGCTCCCGATGATTTGCCCCAAACTGGATTTTGCCATCCTTCCCATCGGCGACAATTTCACCATGGGAATCGACGATGCCGTCCTTGCGTCCGACTTCATCGACTGCTCCAAAATCATCGCTTGCCACTACGATACTTTCGGTTACATCAAAATCGATCACGCTTCCGCACAAAAAGCTTTTGCTGCTAAAGGAAAAGAGTTAATTTTGCTGCCGCTTAACGAAAGCTGTACAATTGAAAGTTTATGGGAAAAGTAATCACCATTGCCAATCAAAAAGGTGGAGTGGGTAAAACCACCACCGCCATCAACCTGGCGGCAAGCTTGGCTATCTTAGAAAAAAAGGTTCTATTGATCGACTCTGATCCACAGGCCAACGCTTCTTCAGGGGTAGGGATATTGCCCGGTGAAGCCGAAGCCTCCCTCTACGATTGTTTGATCAATGGTATGGATCCCATGGACGCCATCTATGAAACCGATACCCCCAATTTGCACCTCTTGCCTTCCGACATCAACCTGGTTGGTGCAGAAATAGAACTGGTAGGCAAGCCCAATCGGGAGTTTTTTATGAAAAACGTAGTGGAGCAACTCCGCGAATACTACGATTACATCTTCATCGATTGTTTGCCTTCTCTGGGGATGGTGACCGTCAACGCACTTTGTGCGGGTGATTCGGTGCTTATTCCGGTACAGTGTGAGTTTTTTGCGCTGGAAGGTTTGGCCAAATTGCAAGACAGCATCAATCTGGTTAAACGTACCCTTAACCCTAGTTTGGCCATTGAAGGCATCGTTTTGACCATGTACGACCCTCGCCTGCGTTTGGCCAATGTAGTGGTCAAAGAGGTGCGAGACATCTTCAAAGAGCGGGTTTTTGATACGATCATCCACCGCAATGCCCGCATCGGCGAAGCCCCCAACATGCACATGCCCGTAGTATTGCTCAATGCCGGCAGCAAAGGGGCCATCAATTATCTCAACCTCGCCCAGGAATTCCTGGTACGCAATGGGGATTTGAGTGTCAATAAAACGATTAACGAACCCGTAGCGGATTAATGAATCAAGGACATGGCTAAGAAAGTAGTTCGGAATGAACCAGGGAAAAAGGTTACCCGGAATGATCTAGGTGCGGGTTTGCGCGCGGTGTTTAATGCGGATAACCTAAGTGAGGCAATAGCAGAGGATCCTGTAGCAGTAGTAAAGGAATTGTCCAATCACTTTTTGATGATTCCTATTGAAGAGATTGAGCGCAATCGCGACCAACCGCGTACGCATTTTGCTGAAAATGAATTGAATGAATTAGCTGAATCAATTAAAGTCCACGGCTTGATTCAGCCAATCACTGTTCGATATTTAGAGCCCCACAAATACCAGATTATTGCCGGCGAGCGTCGTTTTAGGGCTTCAAAAATTGCTGGTCTGCTAGAAATCCCTGCCTTTATCCGCACGGCTAACGATACTGAGCTATTGGAAATGGCGCTGTTGGAAAACATTCAACGTCAGGATTTAAATCCAATTGAAGTTGCTACTTCTTACTCTCGTTTGATTGAAGAATTCAAATTGACCCAGGAGCAGCTTTCAGAAAGAATGGGGAAAATTGATCGGACGACCATTGCCAACTACATTCGATTGAATAAATTGGAAGAACCGATCAAAGATGCTTTGCGACAGGGCGTCATTTCATTTGGGCATGGCCGCCTTTTGGCAGGTGTGGACACCTATGCTACTCGGATGTCGCTGTTTAAAAAAACAGTTGACGATGGCTTGTCGGTCCGAGCATTGGAAGATTTAAGAAAATTTTTGGAGGCTCCCAAAGGCAGTAAAACCACTACTAAATTGGGCGAAGACTATCAAAACGTTGAAAAGCAATTTCAGGAATTTTTTGGCGTAAAAAAATTACAACTCAAAGTCAATCCCGAAGGCAAAGGTCAAATCGTCATCCCTTTTGCCAACACCAAAGCCTTGAATGAATTGCTGGACCGCCTAGAAGAAAACCATTAACATTTCCACAAGAAGCATTTTGGCCTTTTGCCTACTCTAACTGGTGGGGCAAAAATAAGCGCTTATTTTTTTATCGCCCCAAAGCTACAAACTGACTGTATTATGAAGGCTTTGTTCATTGTGGTGTTGACTGTTTTTTCTTGCTCCCTTTTTGCCCAACAAAAGGATACCCTTCCTGCTGCCACTCCTCCGCAGGAAAAAGTGCAAATGATTTTTATGGACAGCGTCAAGCTGGCGCGTAAAAACCGACTGCCTGTACCTAAAAAAGCATTGCTGTACTCATTGGTCTTACCCGGCGCAGGGCAAGTCTACAATGGACGCTGGTGGAAGGCACCCATTGCGGTGGGGGCATTAGGAGGCATTGCATATGTGTTCTACTCCAATAATGACTTATACCAGCGTCTAAAAACCGCTTTAGAGTTGGAGTTGCAAAAAAAAACGCATGAGTTCACTGAATTCAACCTTGGGGTGAATGGCTTACGATCGAACCGCGATTCCTACGATAAAAACCGCCAGGCCTCACTCGCCGGGATAGTAGCTGTTTATGGTTTAGTGGCCATCGAAGCTTTTGTTGATGCTCATTTACAAAATTTTGACATCAGTGAGGATTTAAGTTGGCGAATAAAGCCTACCTTTCAGACTGATCCCCGCTCGGGAATGAGCGGCCCCGGGATCGGAATTGTATTTTCTGTAAGATAGTCAACTGATGCAAAAGCGCAAAATCTTCAAAATTGGCATCGCCATGGCTGGCGCCGTTTCGGCAGGCGCCTACACTGCGGGCGTGATGGATTATTTGCTGGAAACCCTCGAAAAGTGGGATCGGGCCAAAAAACTCAATGAAGAATTGGGTGAGGAAAACCCGATGTACGATCACTCCGTTCCCATGCACGATGTAGTCATCGAGGTCATCGGCGGAGCCTCGGCAGGGGGCATGACGGCGGCTATCGCAGCCCTGGCCATGTTTGAAGGCATCAAACCCATCAACGAATACAATCCGGAGAAAAAGCAAAATAAACTCTACGACGCCTGGGTCAACCTCAACGACGCACAAGGTTTACCTACCATTGAGCAGATGTTACAAACCGGAGACATCCTGGCCAACAACGAAGTGCAATCCCTGCTCAATTCCGGTGCCATCGACGCGATTGCCGACAATGCAGGCATCCTGGCTCAAATCGTGGATTTGCCCGAATACATTTCGCCCAACTTGCAAATCATCCTCACCATCACCAGTTTGCGGGGAGTGCCCGTAGCAGTCAACTTTTTTGACAACAAAAGGAGAGAGGAATTAAAAGCAAAAGAAGAGCTTTCACGTGATGCGTTCGGGAGCAGTGATGCCAAAGACCAACCCGCCCACCGCATGTACGTCCACAAGGGCATTGCCCACTTTATGGTAGCAAGTACTCCAGGCTATGGAGAACTACCCGAGCATGTTATCCCTTTTCAACCTACCGATGAAAAAAACCGAAACATGCTCATGGACTGTGCCAAAGCTACTGGCGCTTTTCCCCTAGGATTGAAATCCAGGCCCCTCAGCATTGGTTTACCCTACATTAAAGCAATGGTTTACCGCATGTTTGGTTTGAAAAACCAATCCCAAATGGAGCAGGCCATTGAAATTACAGCGGAAGATAACCCCTTTAATTTTGTGGCCGTAGATGGAGGTACCATCAATAACGAGCCGTTTGGCGAAATCATCGATGCAATAGAAGAAAAATGTAAAAAAGAAGAGAGCCCATACGCCATCATCATGATTGATCCGTTCCCTAATTTTGCGGAGGACAAATCAAAAAAATACAAGCAACCTACTTCCTTGTTGGACTTAATTCCGAATATTTTTGGAGCCATTCGCGCCCAGGCGATGGTAAAAGAAAACGATGTACTGAGAGGATTGGCCGGTGACGTAACGCGACGCATGGTTTTTCCCAAAAAGGAAAACGATCCTTATCCGATTGCTTGTGGCGCACTGGACGGTTTCGGAGGGTTTTTTAGCCGGGATTTTCGGGAACATGATTTTCAACTGGGGCGGTACAATTGTCAAAAATTTCTCCGCAAGCACTTTACCATTCCGCTCAATAAACTTGAAAACGCCAAGGTGTTTAGTGATTGGAAAAATGACGATTCGGATCCGCGCCACCAGCGCTTTTTTGTCCCCAATGATTTGGGCGGACTTGGCTTTTATCCCATCATTCCAGATATGGGCATCGCCAATATGGCGGAAAGTGAATACCATGAGGCTTACCTGCCCGAACCCGTCAAGCTAAAAATTCGACCAAGCGAGATTTTTAAACTGGATACCTTACTTGGCCAACGCTTCAAAACGGTATTGGACTATATTTTTGCCTTGAATACCCCCCCTGATGACCATTACAACAAGCCTGTTCACCGGGACGTTGACCGTTTGATGGAACAATTTTATGGCAAAAAGGAAAAAACAGCAGATCAGCCTTCTTTTTTAAAAAGGATCAGCCTTTGGGTTTGGCGGACCTTCCTGACGCGGATGTTGGGCAAAAACATTGCCAAACGGGTGATTAAAATTATTCTGCTGGACTTCCGCGAGCGGGACATGTTGGATATGTAAGTTCACAAGTTTAAATACTGCAGTTGTTGATTTTATCCTGGATGACTTTGTATTCGGCGGGCAGGGCGACCCATTTTAATGCCTTTTGATAGGCGGCCAAAGCTGCGGGTTTGTCCCCCTGTTTTTGATGAAAATCGCCCAATGCGGTATGCCATAAATAATGCTTTTCCATCCCCTCAATTTTTAAAAGCGCTTCAATACCTGCTTTGGGCCCATCGGCATAACCCAAGGCAATGGCGCGATTGAGCGCTACAATAGGGGAGGGCTGCACTTTCATCAACAAGTTGTAACAATAATAGATGGCTTGCCAATTGGTTTGCGCAAAACTTGGCGCGATTGCATGGTAGGAAGCGATCGCCGCCTCTAGGTGGTAAGCACTGATGGCTTCTCCCTGGCTGGATTGTTTAAAATGCTCGTAAGCCAGGGCAATCAATTGCCGATTCCAACGGCTGCGATCCTGGTACTCCAGCAGCACAATCTCTCCCTCGGCATTGAGGCGGGTATCCAATCGGGCCGAATGGAAACACATTAGGGCCAATAAGGCATGGGTTTTGGGCAAATTACTCCGTGGATGACGGGCCAGCAAAGCCCCCAATCGAATCGCTTCGGCACACAATTCGCGGCGCACGACCGCATCGTCGGAAGCGGATTTGTAACCTTCGTTGAATAGCAAATAGACCGCATGCAGTACCGCATCCAAACGGGTCAGGATATCAGCCCCAGCCGGAACTTCCAGCGATAGTTTTTCCTGACGGATTTTTTCTTTCGCGCGATACAAACGTTTGCCAATGGAATCACTGGGCAGCAAAAAGGCAGCGGCAATTTCCTCTGTACTCAAACCACACAAGGTACGCAGCATCAAGGCCAACTGCGATTCCAGTGGAATAGCCGGATGGCAAGCTGCGAACAACATCCGCAACTGCGCATCTTCAATTTCGGTGTCCAAAAAATAGGCATCCAACCAATGGCCAGCTTCAGGGTCGGACTCTTCCTGGCGGATGGCCGGAGCGATGCGCTCCCGGAAATTGCGCTCCCGACGCAAATAATCGATGGTGCGGTTTTTGGCGGCGCGGTACAGCCAGGCCCTGGGGTCACTGGGCAGTCCCTTGAGTTTCCAGCTTTCCAGTGCGGAGATCAAGGTCTCTTGTACTATGTCTTCAGCAATTTCGACCTGACTCAAGCCAAATAACTTGGTCAATACCGCGAGCATCCTTCCCGACTCGTGCCGGAAAAGATGCTCAACAGTGCTGTGGACCGGCTGATCAGCCATAGCAGGCTTAATTAAAAACCTGAATGGCCCGAATTTCCACTCGTCCTTCGATCTCGTAAATGGGGCAGCCTTTCGACAACTCGATGGCTTCTTCGAAACTGGAAGCTTGCAAAACGAGGTAGCCGCTGACCAACTCCTTGCTTTCAACAAAAGGGCCGTCGGTTACCACGTGTTTGGAACCTGTAACGACCTTGCCTTCTTGTTCCAACGCCTCGGCGCCTACCAGTTTGCCTTGAGCGGCAATGCCCCCAATCCAGCTGTTCCATTTGCCCAACTCAGCCTGCATAGCTTCGGGCGACATTTCTTGATAAGCAGATTCAGTTGCCGTCGTGTTGCGAAACAGGAGCAAGTACTTTTCCATTTTTTTTTGGTTTAAAGTTAAAAAATTAATCAACATGCCTTGTTGACGAACAGCAAAGAAAGAATCGGACAAGACCAGCAATTTTTTTTTATAAGAAAAGCTTTTTACTTTCCATTTGAACAATATCCTACATAAGCGACTGCGTTTTTGAAGCAATCGTTTAAGCTTCTAAAACCCAAAAACAATGTATTCTATTCGTTATGGAGGCCGCGATGGCCAGCTCATTCAACTGGTTGAAGCAACTGATCTCGTAGTTATACGTACCCAAACTGGAAAATCTTTGGCGGACATCAACCTGTCAGACGCTTCCCGAGAAGCCGCTTCCGCTTTGTCGCCAGTGGCCGCTTTCCCGGAAGCAGATGTAGTGGTGTACAAAATTTTGGAAGCCAAACGCTCTATTGTAAAAACGCTGCGCAATACGATTCGCAGGCTTTTCAAAAAAGAACCGAGCATTCGTTTTGCCGGACGGGTGTTGAAAGACGCCCAAACTGGCAGCATTTATGTATATACCGAAAACTTTTTTGTCAAATTTAAAGATGAAATCTCTCCCGAGCGTTGTGAAGCCATTCTGAAAGAACAGAAATTGGAGATCGCTGAAAAACTCACCTTTGCCACCAATGCCTACTTCGCCAAAGCACCCGAAGGTACGGGGCTGGATATTTTTAAAATTGCCGAAACCTTGATCGAACTGCCGGAGATGGAGTACTGCCATCCCGAATTGGTGCAAGAAAAACGCTATAAGTCCGTTCACCCCATGCAGTGGCACCTGATCAATACCAAGATCAACGGCAGTACCATCGAACAAAACGTACAAGCTGAGGCCGCCTGGAAGATAAGCCGGGGCCAAGGTGCTACCATAGCCGTAATCGACGATGGAATCGACATCGACCATCCCGAATTCAACCAAACTGGGAAAGTGGTCGCTCCACGGGACACCATTCGCAATACGGACGACCCACGCCCGCGTGGCTTTGGCGACAACCATGGTACCGCTTGTGCAGGAGTAGCCTGTGCTGCAGGCGTTGGCAAGGCCACTGGCGTAGCACCAGATGCAAAATTGATGCCCATCCGTTCGGGTGGCCTAGGCTCCATGGCGGAGGCCAAAGCTTTTGCTTGGGCTGCCGACAACGGTGCCGACGTGATCTCTTGCAGCTGGGGCCCCGCCGATGGGGACTGGAGCAACCCCAATGATCCCATCCACAAGATCAATTTCCCGCTGCCGGATAGTGCGCGTTTGGCCATCGATTATGCATTGAAAAACGGCCGCAAGGGAAAAGGTTGTGTCATCGTGTGGGCGGCGGGCAATGGCAATGAAAGTGTTGACCTGGATGGTTATGCGGCTTATGCGCCCATTATTGCGGTAGCGGCTTGCAACGATCGGGGTAGACGCAGCGTGTACAGCGACTTTGGGAAAGCGGTTTGGTGCGCCTTCCCAAGCAACGACATTTTTGCGCCGAATCTTGAACCAACGCGCCCCCTGACGCCGGGTATTTGGACCACTGATCGAATGGGTGGACGGGGTTACAACGTCGGGGTCTCCAATGCAGAAAATACCATTGGCGACAAAGAGGGCAATTACACCGCTACTTTTGGTGGTACATCCAGTGCCTGCCCTGGCGTAGCCGGAGTTGTGGCACTGATGCTGTCTGCCAATCCAGCATTGAGCGCAAGCCAGGTAAAAACCCTCATCAAATCGGCTTGTGACAAAATTGACTCAAGCGGCGGCAACTACGATGCGCAAGGTCACAGCCAGCTCTACGGATTTGGCCGCATCAATGCGCTTAAAGCAGTGCAAATCGCGAAAGACAGTGGAACAACTCCATTGGAAGACCTGAACGTAAGTGGCAAGGCTTTTTTCAATCGGGAGTCCAGCGTGGTGCTGCAAGAAGGGCAATGGACCAAAGATGCTTTTGCCAGCAATCGCCTGTTGGGTCTGGAACTCAAAGTGGAACCTGAAAACAGCAATATCGGCATTCAATACCGCTTATTTATTCAAGAATTGGGCGCGACCGCCTTTGTACAAAATGGTGCTTTTGCAGGTACAAAAGACGCCAGACGTAAAGTAATTGGCTTCCAAATTACCTTGTTGGGCGCTCAAGCTAGCCTCTTTAACGTGCTGTATTCGGCTAAATTGCAGGGGAGAAGTTCGATGGTTTCAGCGCAGAATGGCGCAGTGTGTGGAACCTCTGGCTTGAATGGAAATGCCATCCTTGAAATTAAGGTGGAGATCAAAAAAATCTCCTCTTAAACAAAAATTTTTTTTGGCACATATGACGCTTTTGTGATAGTTTATTTTTTTGCTTTGAATGACCATAATTCGAATTTAGAGCAAAATTGATTGATCGTAAGTCAATGATAAACATATTTTTAATGATGAATTGAATAAATTTTTATTATTTTTTCGTTGAATAAATTTTCAGAAAATTTGTTAATTTTTAAATTAAAGTAGTCCTATCTTTATGTTGCACTTTGAACACAAAAGAACATGCTGTATATTTGGCACTGAACACTGTACTCTAATTTCGTTCTATGAAAGTCTTTGCTACTAACAAAAACCCGTACCAATGGTGCAACAAGGGGATTGTAGTGGTGGATATTATTGCTCCACTACTTTAAATCGACCCTTACAAAACCAGCCCCCATCTACACTGTAAGCCGAACACACGTTACCCGATGTACCGAACGATCTGATTTCTGAATTTTTAATTCAACTTGATTATCGTTCCCTTTAAATTTTTCATATCCTTGTGTGCAAACAAAATGGTATGAAAAACAAACTAGAACGAAGTTCCACCCTATCCTTTTGCTTCCTATTCACAATTTTACTATATTGTTGCTCCGCTTGTCATTCCTCAAAAAGCGTTGTGAGCAACACAGAAACAGCAAATACTATTGATTGGCAAGGCCACCGCGGTGCACGTGGTTTGGCCCCCGAGAATACTTTGCCCGCTTTTTTAAAGGCATTGGAATTTCAAAGTATCCGTACTTTGGAATTAGACCTTGCCGTGTCGGCCGACAACCAGGTGCTCATCTCACATGAGCCTTGGATGTCGGCCGCTATTTGTTCTACTCCCGCTGGTACCGCAGTTAAAGCTGAAGATGAAAACAAACTTTTGCTGTATCAGCTATCCTATGCGGAAATAGTCAAATTCGATTGTGGTCAAAGGGGCAATGAACGTTTCCCTGAGCAACAAGCGATGGCCGCTCATAAACCGCTTCTGAAAGAGCTAGTGCAAGCAGTACAAACTTACTGTGCCAAAAACAAACGCAGCCTGCCGCGTTACAACATTGAAATCAAAAGCCAGCCTGACTGGGATGGGAAAAGAACGCCTCCTCCTGCTGAATTTGCCAAATTGGTGATTCAAGAAATCCAAAATCTCGGTATTGCCAACTCTTGTTGTGTCCAATCCTTTGACCCTCGGGTATTGCGCGAAGTCAGAGCCATTGCACCTAAAATGACCTTGGCTTTACTGGTGGAAAACCGCCGTGGGATGGAAGCCAATGTGCAAGAACTCGGCTTTACGCCCACGATCTACAGCCCCTATTTCGGCTTGCTTTCGGCTGAAGTTGTTCAAAAGGCGCACACCATGGGTATGAAAGTGATCCCCTGGACAGTCAATGAAACCAGTGCAATGCAAAAACTGATCGAGATGGGGGTAGACGGGATCATCACGGATTATCCCAATCGAATCCCTGAGGAAGTGAAAAATGAAAAATGAAAAATGAAAAGTGAAAAGCG
>JAIYAV010000122.1 GCA_027488855.1 Saprospiraceae bacterium | reverse complement strand
CTACGAAGTCGATCTGATGACCTCGGAGAGGTCACACATTTGTAGAAAATAGTGGTAGTTAAGTTTTTACGACTTCGTAGAAGTCGCACATTTTGCGCGGTTAATTCAAAATTCACGTTTCTTAAATACCAAATAATGCAAAGCAACAAAATAACGCCAAAGGCGGTTCCACTCTTTACTTCGATGTTTAAAGCGAAGACGGGGATGACGCCGCTGGAGTTTAGGAATGGGAATTGAGGGGGGGCTACCTACCACGGCCCTTGCTGCTTAACCTGATAAAAACGTTGGCCATCAAATCGATAGAGCCCTTGCCCTGCACCCCACCACATGTTTCCAGCCTTATCTTGATACATACTTTGTACACAGCAATTTAAACCGTTAGCAGGCGTAAACACGGTAAACGCTTGTGGATTTGGTAAGGGAACGGAAGGGTCAAATCTCGTGGTACTGCCTCGGGCGGTAACCCAAATGATACCCGACTGCTCGATGTAGATGCCCCAAAATTCAGTTCCGCCTAATCCGTCTTTGGGCGTGTATTCCGTTAAAGTTTTACCGTCATATTTGCAAATGCCGTTTTTCATCGTAAACCACATATTTCCATCCTTGTCCTGTGCGATGCCTCCCGCATAGTTTTCCCCTAATTCATCCTTTTCTGCAATATTGGTCATTGTTTTTCCATCATAGCGAAAAACACCTTTATCCGAAGAAGCAAACCAAATGTTTCCCCTTTTGTCTTCCATAATGCCCGCAACATTGATCGGAGGAAGCTCTCGAAACAAGGAAAAACTTTGCTCCCCTTTGCTATCAGCAATTGGGTCATACCTGAAAACGCCACCATGGGTACCGACCCAAATGGTACCTGATTGGTCAACAACGATGCTTTTGCGGCTTATATTTATGTAGCTCAGACCATCCTTTTGGTTGTAATTTCTAAAGGTTTTTCCATCATATTTATAAACGCCCTGGTCAGTCCCAAACCACATATTACCGTTTTTATCTTCATTAATAGAAAAAACAGAATTGCTATAAAACCCATCAGAATTAGAAAAATAGGTCAAGGTTTTTACGTCATACCTCACTACGCCTTCGCCTATGGTGCCAAACCATAAATTCCCTTTCGAATCCTGAAAAATACTGCGGATGTATTGACTGACCAAGGTCGTGTCAAAATCGGGGGCCAGAGCAGCTGCCTTAAAGTTTTTGATTACGGTTGGGCCTGGTTCGGAAAGAATGAGGTCTCTAGGGGTGTTGGTTTTTACTTGTCCCTTGCAGGCAGAAAAAATGGTCAAAAAACTAAAGAGTAATATTTTGTTCATGACTATACTTGATTTTTAGTCGTTTAGTGAATCAATACCTTCTTCTTTAAGTTTTTCCAATGCGTCTTTCATTGCTTTAACTTGCTCGGGTGGGTGGGTTTTCCATACAGAAACTTCTCCTACAACCCTGAAAGGTTCTGTCGAACGATAAGATTTTGTTGGATTTCCAGGGAATTTTTTGTCAGTCAAGTCGGGGTCGTCTTCAATCTCGCCAGTTGGTTCTACCAAATAAATTCTCTCTCGCCCGTCACCCACTGCAAGCTCTGCGCCCCAAATTGCAGCATCCAATGTGGCAGATAAGAAAATATATTTGGCATTTTTTCTTTGCCCGAAGTTTGAGTTAAATCCAACTTTAATCAAGTCGCCAACCTTCAAGTCAGCTTTTGTCCCGTGAAAATAAGTCTGTGCGAAAGGTGTCGCACCTTGCCCAATTGATGGATGTTCGTTTGTGTTGTTTTGGTTCATGATCAAAATTGATTTTTTGCGGATTTAAGGCTTGTTGGTATACCCTTTAACGACTTGGGGTTTGCGATCTGGCTGAGGTTATCACTAAAGAGCACCCTCGCCATTCTCCGCTCTGTTTTTGTACTTCTCTCTTGCTTTTACTTTCCAGGCTGCGTCTATTTCCCAGTCACCAGCCATGATGCAACCGTAGGGCATAATCTCGTCAAGCACTTCGCCAAGACCAAATTCTTGCATTTGTCGCTTTACCATACTTGCGTCTTTGTAGGCACTCGGTAGTTCTGAAATATCAATGTGGTTGGAGAAAAAACGAATGTCTAAACCTTTCGTCTCCTCCTGAAAAATTTGGTCAATTGTCTTGTGGGCAAGATTTTTCTTGTGTCGTCCACGGCTGATGTTTCGTCCTGCTCCGTGTGGTGCAAAACCTAAATTGTTGGCGGTCGTGTTGCCTTTTACAATTAACACGGGCTCACTCATGTTCAAAGGAATGAGTCGCAAACCGTCTTTGCTGTCAGGAACAAATTTGTCGTCCAATGGTGTGGCACCTTTGGCGTGGTAGAACAAATCATTTTCCTTAAACACAAAATTGTGTTCGTTCCAAAATCTGTCGAATGGGTCAATCTTTAGGCCCTGAGAGGTTGCGTTGTGAATGGTTGTGTGGTTCAACTTTGTCCACTCCCGAACCAATTGTAAGGCGTCCCAATATGCTTTTCCCTCGTCGGTGTCGTAAGGTATCCAAGCGTTTTTCTCTGCGGTTTTTGGTGATATTTCTTTTCGGAAATATTCAGCCAGTTTCA
The DNA here is from genome assembly GCA_027488855.1 of Saprospiraceae bacterium. GTDB lineage: Bacteria > Bacteroidota > Bacteroidia > Chitinophagales > Saprospiraceae > Haliscomenobacter. The sequence goes on along the minus strand of JAIYAV010000122.1, from coordinate 29,322 downwards.
TTCCTTGGGCGTACAGGTTCGCTCCAAAGCCGCGGCTGCCGTGGTGGGTAACCATCATGGTTTCGCCTGTGTTTTTGGAAATACCAACAAACAGGAAATGGTTTCCGTCCCCTTGCGTTGCCAAATGCGTCCTTGCCAAACTTAAACTACGTTCCGAATTGAGGAACCTGTTTTCTGAAATTTTTTCTTCGAATTCCTTGGGTAGGATAGAATATTCTGCTCGTCCCCCACCGCCAAAATGGGTAATGGAATGAGCCATATCCAAAACTGTCTTTGGCGATAATATCCCGAAATTTGTCATCATAACGGAACAGCAGATGTCTGCGCTGTGCATTGAAGGGTGAATTGCATTTTTTGCGACTGCAACCCCTCCAACTGGAATTTGTCCATTGCCAGTCGGACAAGCGTCTGGCATGACCGCACCACCTACCAAAGTTGGTGTTTTCATCAGCTCGTTCATCGTCGAAAGTACACTTTCAACGTTTGAAATTTCCTCTGCTGTCTCTGCTCTTATGTTTTTGTAAAAGTCCACCGGTTCGGCAAACGGCTCAATCTGATTGGGTCGGAATGTCTCCAGGTAACTTGTCAGGCTATCGCCAGAAAGTTGATGCTGGTTGGCATATTCAATAGCGTCCTTGAACCATTTGTTTGGTTTAAATCCCAAGTCGATGAGGTCTTTTCCGGTTATCATTGTTTCACATTTATTGTCGTTGGTTGTGGCGTCTGCTAAAATAGCCCATAACCCATTGTAGCTTTACGAAGTTCCCAAAAATAGTGTAGCGAAGCAAGATTGTATTGCGGAACTTTGCAATTCTACGGGCTCAAATTGTTTTGCTTCCCTGTGAGGCGTTGGGCAAATTCAGGCAAGGCAGTACGATTCAGATGGAAAAGGTACTTGTATTGGTGTTGAGGCGTTTTGTAACATAAAAAAAAATTTGACCTTGTTGCAATGTTTGTGGAGGTGCTTTACTTTGCTTTTAAGCCAAATTGTTTTGCCCAAAGTCTTGTCGTAACTTAGCGGGTGCTATGGATAAATACTTCAATACAACTGGCCTGTGCAATCCTGAGCTTCATTACATGGTAGACCCCTTTCGGGGTTTATTGCCAAAGGTATACGTCTTGATTGAAAGGCAGCAATTTTTTGGGATACACGCGCCCCGGCAAACGGGCAAAACCACCCTTTTGCACCAATTGGCACATCGACTCAATCGGGAGGGAAAGTACACGGCTACCGTTTGTTCCTTGGAAGGTGCTGCTTACCAAAGCATCGGTGTAGAGGCCGCCAATGAGCTGTTTGTCCGCTCCTTGTACTTTACAGCACAATTGTTTTTGAGCCCGGATGAGCTGCCGCCCAACCCGGATGCTTATCCAGCCAAAGCTTATTTATTGCGCGAATATTTGGGCGATTGGTCCAGTGCTCAACGCAAGCCGATTGTGCTGCTGATTGATGAAATTGATTCTTTGTACGATGATGTATTGGTATCGGTGTTGCGCCAGTTGCGGGATGGATTTCAATTGAGACCGCAGCGTTTTCCACAATCCATTGCTTTAGTGGGCCTGCGTGATATTCGGGAGTACAAACTTCGCGCACGGGGTGATAATCCTTCGTTGGGTTCGGGCTCACCGTTTAATGTGAAGGCGGAATCTTTCTTTCTCTCTGTATTTTCCAGGTCAGAAGTGGAGATGCTCTTACAGCAGCATACTGTATCAACAGGCCAGGTTTTCCCTGTTGAAGTTGTAGATGAACTCTATAGAATAAGTGGTGGACAACCCTGGTTGACCAATGCCTTAGCCAATGAAATTGTGGCTAAAATTTTGCATGATGATTATACTCAAACCATCACTTTAGCAATGGTTGAGGAAGCCAAGGAACGATTAATCGCTGCCCGACAAACCCATCTCGATAGCCTAGCCGACAAACTAAAAGAAGAACGAGTACGAAAAATCGTGACCGCCATCGTGAGTGGCGACGAAATATTTGCTGACGATTGGGATGACAGCATCCGGTATTGTATTGATTTGGGGATCATCAAGGCTGAAAACGGCAATGTAACCTTTGCCAACCCCATTTACCGTGAAATCATTACCCGCGTGCTCAACAGCAGCATGCAAGGTAGTTTGACCGGCAAAGAGGAATACACCACCTCCTTATTTGTCCATCCAGATGGTCGCCTCAATATGGATAAACTGCTTCAAGCCTTTCAGCAGTTTTATCGTGAAAATTCAGAGCATTGGCTGGGACGTTTTCAATACAAGGAGGCAGGACACCAACTCCTGCTCATGGCTTTCCTCCAACGCATCGTAAACGGTGGCGGGCGCATTCAACGCGAGATGGCCGCAGGTAGTGGCCGTACCGATTTGGCCATTTTTTGGCAAAACGAGGTACACGTCATCGAAATGAAAATCAAGCGCAATGCGCAAGCTTTGGCCAAAGGCCGTACACAGTTGAAGCGGTATTTAGACACCCTGAATCAAAAACGTGGATACTTGGTGCTGTTCGAGCTTAAACCCTCGACGGAATTGCCCTGGGAGGAGCGGATTCAATGGAAGGTGGAGGAGTTTGAGGGCAAGGAAATAGTGGTGGTGGGGATGTGATTATTCTTACTCAAATTTTATCTTCCGATAAATATCCTTAATCAAGACCTCCTGCCCCTCAACTTGCATGACCTCATCCAGACTAAAAAACTCCTGATTGATCCAAGTATTTGGCTGATCAGTGCGGCGATAGGAAGATACCCGCGCACGGTCTTGATTGACATAAATGATTTGCTGCAAACTTTCTTGTTGTTTGTATTCAGGAAGTTTGATGTCGCTATCAAACTGGGCAGTAGCTGGGGAGTGGATTTCTACAATCAAATAGGGGTTGGTAATGATTGCTGTGGAGTTGGGCTTAAAGGCAGGTTCTCCTTTTACCACCATCACATCAGGAAGATAGTAGCCGCCTTCAAATTTGGGGATTTGTACCCCCGAGTTGCTTCCCAATACTGTAAATTCATCAGAAAAGGCAAATACATTTTGCAGTATTCCTCCAATGGTCATGACCAAGACTTCATGCCAATAAGATGCTAATCCCATGGTAATGATTTCGCTGTTATGGTATTCTACTTTAAAAGGCAATTGTTCGGCTACTGCAAAATAATCCGCTTCGGAGGCGGGTATATGCACCACAGTTTCCGTTTTGAGGCGTTCAAGAATGCTCGTTTTTAAATCCTGAATCAATACCATTGAATTCATTTTTTCCAAAAATAGGCTAAATCTGTAAATAAAGCTACTCTACTTCAAGCTTTTTAAACCCGTACACACAATGCCGACAGCCACTGCCACAGCAGCGCCCCCGTAGCAAGTGGTACAACTCCGTAAACACCCAAAATCCATTTTCCTTGTAATAGTGCAAACCTTCAATCAGCAGCGTGCGCTGAGTGGGAAAGCGATGCCCCCGCGCAACCTTGACCAAATGCTCGTAATGCGCCAAGCAGTTTTTGCACAAACAATCGTACTGCGTTGTAGCCAAAAAGGCATGTGTTTCGTCAGAAACCTTTACCTCCGCGCATTGGCAATTGGCTACATCTCCTACTTTGCAGGTGAATGCAGTACGGCACCTTGGGCAGCACTTTTCTTCGTGCTTTGCCCGAGTGGATTCAGCGGTCATTACTGATTCGAGACGCTTAGTGCGGGACGTAGTGATGGAATTTGGCGTTGCATCCAAGCAAAAGAGCCAAAGAGTGCCGCAGCGTAGCTCAAGTCACCCAACAAAGTACCTTTCAAAAAAGGAAGCCCTGCTGCGTAACAAGTCATTAAGCCCCCAAAGTTTTGGGCATAAGTGGTACTGCCGATCCAGCAGCTAAAATTGGTGACCAAAAAGAAGATCCCGGCAGAACCAAGTGCACCAATAGCTACGCGTGGCAAGTTGACTTTTTTGAAGATCAACAAACCCAATAGAGCAATCAGCACATAGCTGCCGTACTGCCAATAAAAACCACTATAAAACCAGGTAAACTCAGGATAGTACTGTGCGTAAATGACATTGTTGATGAACAAGTCGCTCAACCAGGTGGCGGCAATGGGAATCAAAATGGCTTGCCACTTCTTTTGGAAATGCGCTGCGCCAAATAGGGCGATGGCCCCGAGTGGCGAAAAATTGAGCATGTGCGGAATCATCCGACTGAACGCTGCCAATAAAATCATGGCGGCGAGAACGCCAAAACGTAGAGACAGTTTGGAATTGTTAGAATGCATTACAATTGACTTTAAGCTTTATACCGCGAAAGCATCGTCTAGAGCACATTTAAATGAGCTCTTAGCGGAAAAGGCAGGTCTCCTGACTTGTACCATTTTCATCGTCCTTCCCACCTTTTGGCAGTGGACTATCTAGGATGAAAACACTGGGTTACTTACAGTTGCGCGACAGCTCGTGAATTGCACACGATTCCCTTTTCATTTACAACGCAGTAAATACGACGTTGTAAAAACCTATCCGGTTGATGAAGCAATGTGGAAAAGAACGTTATCGAGGGCAAGTTTAGGCATTTTGGATGAATTATGCGGGGTCTTTGGCAAAAAGAAATTTAGCTGTCGAACTCGGCAAGCCGACAATTCTGTTTTTTTCTAGGCTTGGGAGCAAATAGTCCTTGATCGGCATTGCAAAAACAAGAATCTTGCGGATGATTTTGATCAAGTATTAAACCTGATCCTAAAGTAACCCAGTCTCATGAAACTCGTTACTTCCTATTTGCCGATTTTGTTTTTAGGATTGCTTGCCAACATAGGTAACGCACAGATCAGCACTGCGTATCAACCTATGGCTGTAGAAGGAGCACATTGGATTTGTTTCAAAGCTTATGACAAACCGTGGGGGGATCAATATTACAGTTGGACCATCCGGGGAGACACCATAGTAAATGGCCAAGGTTACAAAAAGGTGTATCGAGATGATTTTTTTATTGATCATTCAAAAGAGCAATTGTCGCCTTTTCCACGCGTAATTAAAACGGCGTTAATCGCGCTCCTTCGAGATCAGATTCCTGAACGCAAGGTATTCGGAATTTTTTTTCCTAAAGCTAATTTTTACAAATGTGCTACCAATGATGAACTATTGCTTTTTGATTTTAACCTCGCAAAAGGGGATACACTTAAATCTTGTTTTTTTGCTGATTACCAGTCTTTAAGATCGTCATTGGTTGTAGACAGCATCACTTATACCCCATACAACTGTGCTGCTGCATACCCTAATCAAAATGTGGATAAACTACGGCGCACCATAAATGTAGATGGATATTGGGCTTCTGTAATCCGGGAGAACAACGCAGAGATAATGGAAGGGATTGGGTTCAAACAGTATGGTCTTTTTTTTGAAGATTGGAATGGCAACGGATATCCAATTTCACCTTGGTTGAAAATAGGAGGGCTAATTTGTCACTGCATCGGTACTGATGCGGATTGCAATATCGTCACTTCAGCTCGAGCAGTACCCTCTCTACCCATCCGCATTTTTCCCAACCCAGTGGAAGATCGCCTCTATTTTGAATCTGGCGCTGAGCAAGCATTTAAATCCTTGCGCTTGTACCACTCCAGCGGAGTTTTGCTCAAGCAACTGACACCTGTACGAGGCCAACATTTTGTTGATGTTCAGGGGCTATCAGCAGGGCACTTTTACCTTCAGGGATGGAGTGATGATGGGAAAATCTACTGGGGAAAATTCATTAAGCTTTAGTTGTATTATAGCCTGACGAAGAATTGATCCCTCCACTTTTTGAGGATGTTACTTATTTATCGGACGCTCGAACTTTTTGGTCTAAACAAAATGGCAAATGGGGTCTACTAAAAATCAACCCCTAAACCCCAAAAAAAAGACTGTACCCCATCACAAAGGACGAAGTACAGCACTTACTCTTGTTAGTAGGACGCCTTGTAAATAGGCTGACTAGCGTTTGGCCTGAATGGACCTAAGTAAAAATAAAAGGGTTTCCTAAAGAGGGCTGAAGAGGGCTAGACCAGCGGTGTTGCCACAATGAAGGGCGAATTCCAGTAAAAAAAACGCGGGGGGACGCGAAATGTAGATCATCAGCGAAAATGTCCAATGATCTGCATTTCTAGCGGCGAGCACCCTTGGGTGCAGTATTCATAGCGGTAATGATACCGGCCCCAGCGACAAAAGCGGCAAAGGTTACGATAAGTACTAGCATGACCAACCAGTTTTTTGTTGTGTGTTCGTGATTAAATGATTTTGCACTCCATTAAGGGGTTTAAATGGATGCTCACGGGATAAAAACTGATATGTGTAGTGGGACCTATGGGAGGCGAAAAAACCGATGTGATTTTCTCATGACGCTAAATTGAGAAAAGTTTTTGAAATAACTAGTACAACTTTCAAAACTTTTTTAAAAATTAACACATTCCTTGAATGAATGGAAATGAATCGTCATTTTTGCAACTTTGTTGCATTAAATCTTAAGATATGAAAGTCCTTTTTGCTGTAATTTTATTGTTTGGTGGTGTTTTTTCCTCAGCACTCCAGGCACAGAGTTTGGGCTGGCAAGCTTTTGCTCAGGTAAAATCAGAAACCAAGTTTTTCAAAAATGAAGGGGTATACGTGGTTACCCCAAAATTTGATGAAAAAATCAAATCCCTGGAGGGCATGTACTTCAGCCTACGGGGTTACTACATTCCCACCGAAGTACATTCAGACAAATGGATCGTGATGTCGAAGGTGCCCATGTCGCAATGTTTCTTCTGCGGCGGTGCTGGCCCCGAGTCGATTGCGATGATCAATTTTAAGGGAAAGGCCCCAAAGTTCAAAACCGATCAAATCATCACCGTTCGGGGAAAATTGCGGTTGAATGATTCCAATCTGGATGAACTCAACTTCATTTTGGACGATTCGGAATTGGTTGCAGGGCCAAATAAGTAAAGATTGAGTTCTTTTGTAGAAAATCTAAACTGCGTATGTTTCCAATCGATCAAGTAAAAAAAGCATTTAGCTGCTCAGTGCTGTTTTTGACCTGTCATTTGTTGCTGGCGCAAAATTCTGCCTGGGAGAATTTTGCCCGGGTGAAGTTTAGCTCCAAATACCAAGCTGATTACGGAATGAACATCCAGGTTCCTCAATTTGATTGGGCCATTCGATTGTTGGAAGGAAAGGAAGTGACCTTGAAAGGGTATTTTGTGCCCACCGATTTACAGACTCCCCGCTCCATCATCCTGTCGCGGGTACCCAATTCTAGCTGTTTTTTTTGTGGGGGAGCTGGCCCGGAAACGGTCGCTAGAATCAATTTTAAACAGTCCATTCACAAGTTGAAAACCGACGAAATCCTCAAAGTAAAAGGCAAGCTCAGGCTCAACGATAGTGATCACCGCGAAATGAGTTTTATCCTGGAAGACGCGGAGATTCTGGATAAATAAGAATCACAACTCCAACTCACCCGTAGCAAGTACATCCCAGGTATGGTCGGCCAGTAGTTTGATGGTGGCGACAAATTCGTAGGGCGCTTTGCGACCCCATTCGCTGGGAGAAATCATCGACATGACGTCTTTGCCATTGTCACGGCGGTACAAGTGGTAGATTTTGCCAATGATTGGCCCAAAATTCATTTCAGCAAGGTAGATGCGCTCAGAAATGGAGACGCGGTTTTGGATGGATTTGGCTTGAGAAGCAAGCAGCTCTATTTGTTGACGGATTTGGTCGAGGTCCATTTCCGTTTGTTCGTACATGGCGGTGACTGCCCGCCCTTTGACTTTGCCTTTGTCTATCGGCTTGATGTTCACTCCGCCCCGCGTATGGGCATAGGGCAACAAGTGCGGATTTTCGGCGATTTTATCCTTATCAATTGGATTGATGAATTCCTCTTTCTGATGCTCAGACATGACTGTAAAATTGAGATTTCAAAGATAAGGCTTTAGAACAGAAGAGGAACAAAAAGGTTCCAAGGTTCCATCCGGTCACTGAGCATAGTCAAAGTGCCGGATAGAACCCTGGAACCCTTGAGCGCTTACTTCAGTTTAAAAGTACCTTTGCCAGAAAGATAACCTTTGTTGTATACTTCCACCTTGTAGTCACCTTCTTCAAAAGGTGCACCGGGTGCAATTGAAGCACAAACTTTAGATTCACCTTTGTTGTAGCTGGTCGATTTTGCCTTAGAGAATGGTACATCCTCGCCAGAGCCGCTGGTGAAAGAACCTTCGGACGCCAACGTTTCACCCTTTGGAGTGATGACGCGTACGTGGAACACTTCCTGACCCACTTCCGCATTGTCATTTGGAATGATCTCGAAGCAAACATCCACTTGGTTTACTTTTTTGGCGTTATTGCTCTTGCTTGGTTTCTTCTGATCTTTGGTGATCAAGCCAGTAGCACCTACTTCCTGAACCTTGATGGCGGAAGCTGCGGTTACTTTTTTGGCCAAATCCTCTTTGGTCTTTTCCAAATCCGCCTTTGCCGTTTCCAAAGAAGATTTTTCAGTACTCAGCTGTGTAGTAGTCGCTTTTTCAGCCTCCAATGAAGTCGCCAATTGTGTTTTTTCTTCACCCAGACGAGATACGTCTCCTTTCAAGGTTTCGTTTTCACCGCGCAGCGTGTTCACTTCAGCGAGCAGTTGGTTGATGCGGCCTTGCAAGTTAGCCACTTCAGCACGCGCCTTACCCAAGCTGCCTTTGTCCTTCAGCAGTGTTTCGATTCTGGATTTAGACGCGTCCAGTTCTTGTTTTTGTTGGTCGATCAATGAATTCAGTTCTTCATTGGTGCCACGCATACCTTCCAACTCCGACAAAGCAGAATAATACTGCTTGTTGAGCTCTTCTTTCAGTTTGGTGGTCTCATCCAGATTTTCAGTCAATTGGGTGTTTTTGGCTTTCAATTCGCTACGGTTGTAAATCATATAACCGTTGATGCCCAACAGCACTACAATAACTGCAACAGCGGCAATAAGAAGTGTGCTTTTAGAATTGTTTCCAGATGTGGTTGACATAGTTTTTTGGTTTTTTGTTTAAAAAAGCTTTGAGAATACAAAAGACAAACAATTAATAAGAAAAAAAGGAACTGTTTTCAATCCTTTTTTGTATTCCAGAAAAAGCAATTGCACAACGACCCGAAGTTTGCTAATATTGTCTACTCAAATACAAAATTGGAGATGCTGGAACAAATCGATATTGCCAATGTCTTATTTTTAGACATCGAAACGGTAAGCGTAACCCACACATATGCTGAGCTTTCGGAAGATTTCCAACACCTTTGGAAGGGAAAAAGTACCTCCCTATTCAAAACCGAGGCGGATGCGACTGAGGAGGAACTGAACGCGACCTACCGCGACCGCGCAGCCATTTATGCCGAGTTTGGAAAAATCATGTGCATTTCGGTCGGGGTGGTTTATCGAGACAAAGATGACAAACGACTCAAAGTGCGTTTGAAATCTTTTGCCGGACACGACGAAGCGCAGTTGTTGAAAGATTTTTCGGAACTCATGGCCCAGCATTACCCCAGTCCGGGCAAACATTTCATCTGTGGCCACAACATCAAAGAGTTTGACATCCCTTACCTCTGTCGGCGGATGGTGGTACACCAAATGCCTTTCCCCAAACTTTTGGACTTGGAAGGGAAAAAACCCTGGGAGACCCTCCATCTGTTGGATACCATGGAAATGTGGAAATTTGGCGACCGCAAAAATTACACTTCCTTGAAGGTACTTGCCGCCTTACTCAATTTCCCTTCACCCAAGGATGATATTGATGGCAGTCAGGTTGGCCGCGTGTATTGGGATGAAAATGATGTAGACCGGATCTCGTTTTACTGCGAGAAGGATGTACTGGCTACAATTCAACTTTTCCTGCGCTTTCGGCGGGCTCCAATCTTGGAAGAAGACCAGGTTTCGCACGTCAGATGATCGCACCAGATGAAAACATAAACTAGATTTGCAATATTCAAAAAATAAGTATATCTTTGTCAAGTCTAATCACAAAGGCAAACCTGCCTGCACAAATTCACCACTTCACTTACCGTTTCCTAAAGGGATGCTACCGTTCCCTGAGATTTCCTACCGTTCCCTAAACGAAGCTTGCTACTCTGAGCTTCGGTTATATCTTTGTTTCAGTTTTCTCATAGTATGTTTAATTCTCCTACACTCTCTATGCTGGGTGTAGGTTTTTTTTTGCCATTTTTTTCAGCTTTTCTGCACAATTTCGATTCTACTGAAATTATTCCTGCACCGTACCTACCGCTTTCTAAGTTTAAACAACCACTCAGCACGTGTCCGTGGCATAGCCTAATTGGAACACACTTAGTAACTATTCTCATGCTATCTTTGAGACGTAGTTTTCTCATAGTATGTTGTCCGGCTCCCGCATCGGTATTTCCTTGATGCGGGAGTCTCTTTTTTTACCCATCTTATTGTCTCTGTTGTTTCAGAATGATTTCAAACCTTTGTTCCAGGCGATAACCATTTTCATCCACCAAAGTAAGTGTGTGTTTACCGGCAGGAGGCTCTAGGGCAAACTGGTGAAAGGTCTGGGTAGTACCGACAAAATCCTGATCGATGTGCCAATGGATTTTGGCATCGGCCCGGCGGTGGGCTACTTGAAAAATAGTCTTGGACTTACGCCCGTCCAAATCAACGGGTACAAAGATCCGACTGACCTGCCGTGGATAAATCAATTGCATTGGGCTGGCCTCGTTGCCAACTACCGACTGGCAATCGGGGTGAAAAGGCGGTAGGGCTGCGTATTCGGGGTGGCGTTGGCGATAATAAAACTCTTCGAGGGGCGGCAATACCAACCAGTGACGGTGGATAATTTTGTTGGGCAGATAGCATTGTGCATTGACTTGATACGCTTCGGTTTGATCGAGGTGAATCAATTGGTGAAAACGACAAACCGGGCTATTTAATGCTTTTTTGGGCACCCTGGAAGTATCGATGGGACAGTTTTGCCCAGCCCGAAACCCAGTCTCCCGGCAGGTCTCCACTTTAGCCAAATCGTCATAAGGTGTATCAAACCAGGAAGTAGGGGGCAACAAACCAAAGGTTTCAAACAGAATTGGAGCAGCAGCCAAAGTACCTACCAAACCCGGTCGTCCTTCGCCATCGGCATTGCCTGCCCAAACCCCTACCACGTATTCAGGGGTGACCCCAATCGCCCAGGCATCCCGAAAGCCAAAACTAGTCCCCGTTTTCCAGGCTACTCGTCTACTCGTACTGAATTGTTGCCATTCTCCCTCGGCACCGGGGCGTTGTACCTCCTGCATGGCTTCAAAAGCCGCCCAAATACTGCCCGCCGATAAAACCTCAGGATTGATACTCAAGTCTTGAAGTTTTGGAACGATCTGAGCCGGAAGGGGAAGATAGGAGAGCGCCCGATAATCGCTCGGGTCGTAGCGCCCACTGTAGCGCGGGAAATGCCCTAAGACCCTAGCCATAGAGGAATACATGCCACAAAGGTCCCACAATTTGGTTTCCGCGCCACCCAAAATCAAGGACAACCCATAGTGCCCCGGAGCTTGAGTCAAAGTACTCATCCCCAATTTTTTGAGCTGAAAATGAAAACGGTCATAATCGTATTGGCGGAGCAAGTCCACAAAAGGAATGTTGAGCGACCGTGCCAGAGCCTCGCTCGCTGGCACAAGGCCATCGTAGCCCTCTTGAAAGTTCTCGGGGCGATAACCATTGATGTTCATCGGCACATCGGCCAATAGGCTGTGGGGCAAAATCAGGCCATCCTGTAGCGCTAAGCCGTACAAAAAGGGCTTGAGGATGCTCCCACTGCTGCGGGGCGCAGTGATGACGTCGACCTGTTCACCATGTTCAGCACCTGCTAGTGGGGCATTCCCGACATAGGCCAAGACTTCGCCACTGCGTACATCTGCCACCAAAATGGCCAGATTGTGAATCTGGCTGAATTTCAACAATTGTTGATGCCGTTGGGCCAGATCCATCACCTGCTCTTGCAATCCAAGTTGAATGCTGCTGCGGATGCGCAAATTGCCTTTTTCGCGCGCAACCCGATCCAGCAAATGAGGTGCCAAACGGGGGAGGGGATGCGGTGCTTCGGGCAATTCCTCCGATTTGGCCAATTCACAGGTCGTTTTATCGATGATGCCTTTGGTCGCGAGTCGATCCAGGAGTTTGTTGCGTTTGTTGAGCAGTGCAGTTCGATTGCGGCCAGGGTGAATCAGCGCCGGGCTATTGGGCAAAACGGCGAGGAGCGCCCCTTCCGCCCAGGAGAGTAAAGCTGGAGACTTACCAAAATAACGCCAGGCGGCTGCCTCAATTCCCACTACATTGCCTCCAAAGGGAGCATTGGCCGCATAAAAGCGCAAAATTCGGGCTTTGGAATATCCAAACTCCAAGCGAGTGGCCAAAATGGCCTCCATCATTTTTTGGGGAATGCTTCGCGCTGGATTTCCTTTCGCCATCCGAATCACCTGCATGCTGATGGTGCTTCCGCCACTCACAATGCGACCATGACTCAGGTTTTGAAAAACGGCGCGCAGGAGCGCAAAAGGATCAACTCCCTGGTGATGGTAAAAATTTTGATCTTCGAACTCAATCAAGGATTGAACGTACACTTCAGGGATGCTATCGGGCTCCGGAAAACGCCATTGGCCATCAGCGGCAATTCGGGCTGAAAGCAGCTCAAAATGAACATCTTCCACTACTTGGCTCACTGGAGCATCAAAAAGAGGGTAGGGTAAACAGAAAATATACCAAAAGATGAAAATAAATCCAGTACCCAGGGCAATGCCGAGGGGTTTTACTTGCTGATAGTTGATTAAGAGCGACTTAATGAGCTGTAGCCGCTCCTTGAATTCAGCAAAATTGGGCCAAAAAACACGCGTAATAAATGTTTTTATTCGAGTCATCACCCTGCAAAGTAGGAGTTTTTTAGTTTTTTTTTTCCTCCCACTTGAATTATTGGTATACATTACCTTAAATTTGGGAAGGATTTGTTCGCCTTTAAGTTTAGCTGATTTGATTGAGTGTGTTTTTGACTTCACTTCCATTGCTTCACTTAGCGGCTTTACATCATCAAAATCAGTTGTTTTTGTTTTTAATCCATAATTATTTCATTCCTTTATTTTTTTCAAATGAACATTTTTGTTGCAAAACTCAATTTCGGGACATCTAGTGAAGACATTAGAGAAGCTTTCGAAGCTTTTGGGGAAGTTGATTCCGCAAAAGTTATCATGGACCACGACACTGGCAAATCCAGAGGCTTTGGCTTCGTTGAAATGCCTAACGACGACGAGGCGCAAGCCGCTATTGATGCATTGAATGAAACTGACTTTGACGGAAACACGATAGTAGTTAAGAAAGCTGAACCACGTGAAGGTGGTGGCGGCGGCAGAGGTGGCTTTGGCGGCGGCGGCGGCAACCGTGGTGGCGGTGGCTACGGCGGTGGTGGCGGCGGCAACCGTGGTGGCGGTGGCTACGGCGGCGGTGGCGGCAATCGTGGTGGCGGTGGCTACGGCGGTGGCGGTGGCTACGGCGGCGGTGGCGGCGGCAACCGTGGTGGCGGTGGCGACGGCGGTGGCGGCAATCGTGGTGGCGGTGGTTACGGCGGTGGTCGTGACGGCGGCTACGGTGGTGGTCGTGACGGCGGCGGTTACCGTGACAACAAAGGCGGCAGTGGCGGTGGCTACGGCGGCGGAAGTTTCGGCGGCGGCGGTTACCGTGACAACAAAGGTAGCGACTACGGCACCAATGACCGTTACAAAGATGAAGACGATCGGTATTAATCGATCAACACTACTCGTGTAAGGGTAAAAAATGCGGGCATCTCTGTGATAAGAGGTGCCCGTATTTTTTTTGCAAATTATAAACTACTCAAAAATTGAGCATTAGCGCCTATTAATATTCAATGAAAACTTTTTTGTTTAAAAACTTTTAAAATTATTTGTTTTTTAAAACTTTTAATTTTATCTTTGTTGTGTTGCCAGCAGGTACAGAGAGGCTTACCTACTCAATAGCTGCTGAATGTTTTACTCGCTTAAAAAAACAACCATCATGGGCGCATCACAACCAAGATACTACACCAATCAATCCAATGAAAGCGGGCCGCACCGTAATGGACGCCCCTCTGCTGGAATTGCAAACCACAACAATCCTGAAGACAATTACCCAAATTTGATTGACCTCGTTCGTCAAACATGGATGGGCATCGGTAAGCTTTATGTCGCCGGAAAATACCTCGTGCACTCGATCAAGCACAATTTGTTTGAAAAACCAAGGGTGCCGTATTTTAAAATTGGTATTCTGGCGGTGGCCATGTTTCTGGTCTTTAAAGAAGACCTCCGCTTCACCCTGAACCTAAAACTACCCTCATGGTTAATCGGGCGATCTGCAGTAAGCAGCGATCAGGCTGGGGTAACCCAATTCGGAATGGCTCAATCGATTGCGCTGCCGACAAAACCAAGCAGCACGGAGTCCACACGAACATCAAACCCGCAGGAAGCACAAATTGATGCTTACATCAAACGTTTCCGCAAAGTAGCCGTAACCGAAATGCAACTGTATGGCGTGCCAGCCAGCATCAAGATGGCACAAGCCCTGTTAGAGAGCCAAGCAGGTACCCTCAACGATGCTGTAGTGAGCAACAACCATTTTGGCATCCCCTTGCGCAATACGCCCGTAGCTACTGCCTGGGAAAGCTGGAGAGCCCATAGCCTGTATCTGCGCAATGAACATCCTGAATTGTTTAAGTATGGAACCAACTACAATCGTTGGGCCAAAGCTTTGGAAAAAATGGGCTACAACCCCATGGAAGATTACGCTCAACACCTCACCCAAATCATCGAGCATTATCAATTGAATAAGTTGGATGCCATGCAGTGAGGCAACAATGAGATTGAAGATTTTGAATAGTGCCGAATGAAGTGATTCAAGCCCCTGTACAGCTGTTTAAGTTTGCTTAAACAAGCTACTCAACTTGTCTTTCCTATCTTGCTTTCCTTATATCTAAGTGGTTTTCTCATGAATGATGGGCCGTACCGACTGAGGACGGCCCTTTTTTATTGATATAGTTTTGTGCTCTTGGTTTTGAGGATTTTGTTGAAAAAAAATCAACGTTTCAAGTCCTTTCGTCGACACCCTCCTGCTATCGGGCATTTTTTTCCTTTTTTATCCAACACTTCTACTCCATCAACCATTAAACAGGTGTATTGGGCCATAAAGCAACGTAATTTTGCCCTCAGTGTCCATCAAACTGTAAACATGAAGTATTCTATCCTTGTCCTGATTGCAACATTTTATTCTTGTTTTTTATTTGCACAAAACCCTGGCGGTAAACCAGAAGGGAAATCTACCATTAAAGGAAAAATTGCTGGGGTTTTAATCGATTCTACAAGTCGTCAACCAGTAGAGTTTGCTACGGTAATGCTGGTCGACGCTCAATCTCAAAACCAGTTGGATGGATTGACCACTGATGACAAAGGAGAATTCAAATTCAGTGAAATAGGATTGGGAAAGTACCAGTTGGTCTTTTCATTTATTGGCTACAAAAACAAAACCATTTCCAATATTACGTTGAGCCCAGAGAAGCCGGATTTGAATATCAACACCATTTACCTTTTACCGGACAGTTACGTGCTGGAAGGGGTAGAAATAGTTGGACAGGCCTCCATTGTCGAAAACAAGATCGATAAATTGGTCTACAATGCCGAAAAAGACGTGTCAACAGCTGGCGGGGATGCCTCCGATGTATTGTCCAGGGTTCCCATGCTCTCGGTGGATGTAAACGGCGGGGTCAGTCTGCGGGGGTCAAGCAACATTCAAATCCTGATCAACGGACGCCCATCGGCCATTTTTTCGGGAGGCGTAGCCGAGGCGCTTAAATCCATTCCAGCTGAACAAATCAAAAGCATCGAAGTGATCACTAGCCCATCGGCGCGTTATGATGGGGAAGGCAGCGCGGGCATCATCAACATCATTACCCGCAAAAAAGCGCCCCAAGGATTTACGGGTAATGTTTCGGCTTCAGTGGGGACTCGGTCTAATAATGGTAATTTAGGTTTGACTTATGCAAAAGGGCGTTTCGGTTTAAATTTCAGTGGTGGATTCAGAGGCAATCCTACCCGCCCATCGATCAGTGAATTTGTACGCCGGGATTTTCTAGCCACAGGTGAACGCGTACTAACCCAAAATGGAGTAGGTGATGGTGTAGGCTTTGGTAGCAGAAGTAACCTTGAATTAAGCTACGACATCAATGCTTACAATCGCATTTCATCCAATGTCAACTTTGGAAATCGCAATAGAGAAAGCACCAATTTTACCGATGCCTTGTTTGTCGATCCAGCAGCAAACCTACGCCAGGAGTATACCCGCGAATCTTTTGGAGACAATCGAAGCAATGGCCTGGATTGGAGTTTTGATTACCGCCGAACCTTTGTCAAACCAGGAAAAGAACTGACCTTTGCCGTTCAGTTGGAAAATGACAAAGATCGGGTAGAAAACCTCGTGCAACAGTCCGGAAATGATTCTACCCTTTTGCGCAACGAAAGCAATGGCAACCGCTCGCGCAATGGCGAGACCCTGTTACAACTGGATTATATCCATCCCTTTGGTGAAAAAGTGAAATTTGAAACTGGGATCAAAGGGATTTTTCGCGTCATCAACAGCGATTTTGAATATCGAAATTTTGATGCAGCATCCCAAATTTTCATATTGGATGAATTGCGTTCTGATCAATTTGATTACCTGCAAGACGTATACGCTGGTTATGCCTCTTTCAATGTAGAATTGTCCGATCGTTGGGCTCTTTTGGCCGGCGCTCGTTATGAGGGGACCAGCATCAGTGGGAAGTATGACAACGCCGAGCGTCAACCTTTTACCTTCAGTTATGGCAATGTACTGCCCAGTGCCACCTTGAACTACAAACTCAGTGAACTCAGCGGCATCAAATTCAGCTACGGACAACGCATCCAACGTCCGGAAGAAGACTTCGTCAATCCATACGTAGCCGTGAGTGACCCCCGCGACATCACAGTCGGAAACCCCTTACTGCTGCCCGAGGTTACCAATCAATACGAACTGACATTCAGCAAATCTTCCAAAGTGTTCAACATGAACTTTGGCACTTTCTACCGCGCCACTCGCGACATCATTGAACCCATCCTGAGCATCATCGACGATGGGGTGAGTTTGACTTCTTATCAGAATATTGGCAAAAGCTCTACTTTTGGGGGCAACCTTTTTGCCTCTATCACGTTAAAAGACAAACTGCAATTAAGAGGAAATGCAACAGTCATTCATTACAGTGGCGAAGGACTCGTGAA
Organism: Saprospiraceae bacterium; assembly: GCA_027488855.1. Taxonomy (GTDB): domain Bacteria; phylum Bacteroidota; class Bacteroidia; order Chitinophagales; family Saprospiraceae; genus Haliscomenobacter. The sequence continues at coordinate 12,071 of JAIYAV010000122.1, read as the reverse complement.
TGGCGTACGCCTGACCAACTCCGGTACCTATTGGAATGGAAATATGAACCTAAGTTATACTTTTTCCAAAACCCTTCGTGCAGAAGTAAATGGGTTTTATTCCGCACCTCGGGTAAGCTTGCAAGGCTCTCGATCCGCATATGCCCGAAGTTCTTTTGCAGTACGCAAAGACATTTGGAAAAAGAAGGCCTCGATCGGGATCGTAGCCGTTCAACCCTTCGCCAAATTTTTGAAATTCCCTAACCGCTTGAACGGGACAAACTTCGAACAGTTTAGTCAAACCGCGATTGCTCAACGTTCCTACGGAATTAGTTTTAGCTATCGTTTTGGCAAACTGGACTTCAAAGCGCGAAATGGCCGTGGTGATGAACAAAGAGAAGGCAATGATGGCTTCTAAATAGTCGAATTTATCATTTTGCAACAGTTATAAACACCGTAATACAACGGACTAAGCAATGAAAAAATCCATTTTTACGCTCCTTTTTTTTGGCCTAGGTGCCATGCTTTTTGCCCAACAACCAGTAGCAAAACCAGCCCAGGACACCACAAAAAAAACTGGCCAACCATGGCCTGGTCAAACTCCAGGTACTCCAGCAAAAACTCAACCACCAGCAATGGGTGGGCAGCCAGGTGCATGGCAACAACCTAGCCAAGGCATCACAGGTCGCATATTTGGTATCCTACTGGATTCCTCCTCCCGCCAACCCGTTGAATTCGCTACGGTAGTGCTTCTCAATGCCCAAACGCAGAAACAAATAGATGGGGTGGTTACGGATGAAAAAGGAAGCTTCAGATTCCCTGAGGTTGTACTGGGGAAATACGATTTGAAGTTCTCCTTCATCGGTTACCGCAACAAAAGCATCAAGGGCATCACCTTGACTCCGCAGAAACCTGACTACAACACTGGAAACTTTATGTTCCCAGCAGAGAGTGTCAATCTGGCAACGGTGGAAGTGGTAGGTCAGCAAGCGGTTATGGAAAACAAAATTGACAAGTTTGTGTACAATGCCGATAAGGACATCACCACTAGTATTGGCGATGCTTCGGAAGTCCTACAACGTGTGCCACTACTAGCAGTAGACGGTGATGGTAACCTGTCCTTGCGTGGCTCCAGCAATATACAAATCCTGATCAATGGCAAACCTTCGGCCCTGTTTTCTAGTGGTAACGTTGGAGATGCCCTCAAATCCATCCCGGCAGATCAGATCAAAAGTGTGGAAGTGATCACCAATCCTTCGGCCAAATACGACGGTGAAGGCAGTGCAGGCATCGTCAACATCATCACCAAAAAGAAATCGGCGGAGGGCTTTACGGGAACCATCTCTGCATCGGGTGGGACTCGCGCCAACAACGCGAACCTTTCTTTGAATTACCAAAGAGGGCGCTTCGGCTTGAATTTCACGGGTGGAACTTTTTACACCCCACCCCGCCCTTCTAGCTCTACTTTTCTGCGTGAGGACTTCCTCAGCACCGGAACGCGAACCCTCGATCAACAGACCAATGGCAACAGCAGCTATTACGGCCCACGTGGCACCCTCGGTATGAATTACGAGTTCAATGCCTACAACAGCATCAACTCCTCGTTGACCTTCAATGGTTTTGGTCAGGTTCAGGACAACACCACCGACGCCTTGTTCCTCGATCCCGCCACTGGTTTCCGCCAGGAATACACCCGGGTTTCCGAGGCCAATTCCCTGCGTGGAGGTTTTGACTGGAACTCCGATTACCGCCGCACATTCAAAACGCCGGAACAAGAATTGGCTTTTTCCTTTCAGTTGACGGGACAGAACAGTTTTACCAAAAACAGTTTGAACCAATCCGGCAACGACGCCAGTTTGTTGCGTGATGAAAAAAACGACAACCGGGGCATCAACCTGGAATCCACCCTTCAATTGGATTACACGCATCCTTTTAGTAAAAAAGTAAAGTTGGAGACTGGCCTAAAAGGCGTAATGCGCGACATCGACAGCGACTTTTCTTATAGCAAACGGGATCAAAGTAGCCAACAATATGTGAAAGATCCACAGCGCTCCGACTTGTTCCTATACGATCAAAATGTATTGGCTGCTTATGCTTCTTTCAACGTCAAATTGGGCAACAAATGGGGCATCATTGCGGGCACCCGGTACGAGCGGACGGACATCGCGGGCAAATACCGGAATGCGGAACGAGTACCATTTAGCTCGGATTATGACAACTTTTTGCCGAGCATCATCCTGAATTACAACCTGAAAAAACCAGGCTCTTCGCTCAAGTTGAGTTACGCCAACCGCATCCAACGCCCCAGTCTTCGTTTTGTCAATCCTTACATTGAGTTGACTGACCCACGCGACATCACGGTGGGAACGCCACTTTTGTTCCCCGAACAAACCGACCAACTGGAATTGAACTACAATACGTTCCTGAAAGGCGGTGCGGTCATCAACGCTGGTATTTTCACCCGCTTCACCAATGCCATCATCGAACCTTTCACCATCGTGGTAAATGATGCCGACAACATCCCGGCTGAACAGGCTGCTTTGATCAACAGCATCAAACCATTCCTGGGGCAAATCGACGATGGCATCAGCATCACTACCTATCAGAACATTGGGAAAAGCACCACGATTGGCTTCAACGTCTTTTCCTCAGTGACCATCAAAAAAGTACAACTCCGCGGCGGAGCGACCGTTTCACACTACACGGGTGAAGGTATCCTTGGTGGCGAACGCGTCAGCAACTCTGGCGTTGTTTGGAATGGCAACCTCAACGTTAACTGGAACATATCCAAAACGCTGCGTTTTGAAGCCAACGGTTTTTACCTCTCACCACGGGTAGGCATCCAGGGCGTGCGCTCTGCTTATACACGCAGTCAGTTTGGCGTTCGTAAAGAGATTTGGAAGAAAAAAGGCAGCATCGGCATCGTGGCGGTACAGCCCTTCAAGCGGGATGTTACTTTCCCAACTCGATTGGAGAGCGCTTCTTTCCGCCAAACCAGCTCTTACTCCTTTGCACAACGCTCTTACGGCTTGTCCTTCAGCTACCGCTTTGGTAAACTGGACTTCAACAAGCCGCCTAAAACGCGCAACTCCAAGATCAAGAATGATGACTTGAAGGATGGAGGGGAGAATAGTGGATTTTAGAAAGTGAAAAGCGAAAAGTGAAAAGTGAAAAGCAGGTACACCATTTGGATTTCACCTTTTGGTTTATTTTTTTCACTTTTCACTTTTCACTTTTCACTTTTCACTTTTCACTTATTCGTCAATTCAATACAGTTTGGTGAAACTCATCCCGCCACCATTCGTTTCAATAGCAAAAGCAGCCAAAGCTGGGACACCCCACTCTTTTCTGTGCTGATCTACAAGTTCCAATTCAGCCTTGCTTAACTTATCAATGGGGGCAATACAATGATAAAAATAAGGAGTCTCCTTTTTGAACCACGCCAAATACTGATCGTACATCCAGGCATATACTTCAGGTTTGAGCTCCCCTTTTTTTAGTGCATCTTGCCATAAGGGCCAATACGCCTCATTTTTTGGAAGGCGCGCATTGTGATGGATGATGATTTCAGCTTGGTGCGCTGCGTCAAGGCCAACAATTTGCTCGGACGGAAAACCATACTTGTCAATTAGATTAAGCAAAGCAGCAAAAATCAAACTATCTGAATACATTACTGACTCTTGATGCTTTCCATCTTTTCGGAGGGAGTCCTGATCAATATGGTATAGGCTATCCAAATGATGAGCGTAAATGGCATTTATTTGAACCTTAAACAGCGCAGCATCCTCTGACGTTAATTTTTCATAAGCAGGAGTCGCAGCAAATTCATCCTGGAATCTAGCCCCTTTAATATGGCTGTAGGTCCAGCCGCCTTGCCCAATCGACTTTTCAAGATAAGCGGTCGCTTTTTTGTAGTTGTTTAAATGCGATTGGGCAATCGCCGCTGCTGTGTAAGTATCACAATGCACATACTTGACCAGCCTCATCGCCTGTTCATAATGATCGGCTGCTTCCTGGTATTTTTTGTGGTACAAGAGTTTATTGCCCTCATTGACCAGGTTGTAATAAGGAATGTAGTTCTGGCCCTGAGCGATGCCTACGAACAAACTAAAGATAAGCACAAACAGTGTTTTCATAAGGAATATAGTTTTGATGAAACTTATGAGTTAATGCGGACTAGTTTTTCTTTTATCTCTTCTTATACAAAATCGCTCGTCCCAATTCCGTAGTCGAAACCTTAGTATAAGCCTGATTCAATTGTTCCATAATTTCCAGTGTATACGGATGTTGAGCATATTCCGGCCGGGGGCTCAACAACAACACATAATCAATCTCTTGCCCCTGCGTACGTCGCTGGTAGCTGAGTATATCTGCACGCGGCGGCCGATGGTCAAAATTGATGCCATCCTTATCCGTCTGGGTATACATGTTGGTTTCCCAATGGGCAACGGTGGGAAAATACCAAAAGTTGGCCTCGTAATTGTCGGATATGACCAAGCTGCTTTGTGCGCCGAGGTAACAATCAAGGTGGGTGAAGAGCCAAATTTTGTCAGCGATTATTTTACCCTCCGGCGTATGCCCATCCCAATCGTAATTCAACACCAAAATGCGCGATTGATCGGGGATTTGGTAGCGCAAGGAATACACTTCCGCTGCGTAATCCGACGCTGCCCGGTGAATAGGCAAGCGTACCCATAAAAAAGCCAGGGTAGCCAACAGTCCGAAACCCATACAAATTTGTTTTACCCAAGGAGGGAATTTCACCGTTGCCATCCAGAGCAAAAGGGAGATAAAAGGAATCATCACCATGCGCAGCGGGACTTCCAGACCACCCATCAGGCCAGAAGGAGGAAACAAAATCACCCCAAAGCTGATGGCCACAAAAATCAATAAACCATCACTTTCCAGCCAGCGTCGCTCGCGCCAACGCAAACGGAGGGCCAAGGCAAACAGGAGGATACAAAAAATACTTACGGCGGCGGCCACCGCGTTTTCGGCGCGGCTGAGGTTGATCAATGCGGTGAGCCGAACCAGATTGTCCAGTATCTTGATCCAACTCGGCCCCGTTTCAGGTCGCCACTCCCGTTTAAGGATAAATTGCGCAAAAAGAATGAGCCCGGGAAGGCTTAACAGCAACACTTTTCCGCCCTGTAACAACATGGATTTAAAGGCAGATTTCCAGTTGCTTTGTTTTTGTTGGTAAAAAAACTGCCCCGCCAACATTGCTAGGATGCTCAATCCAGTAAAAAACAAGCCAATGGGATGCGCTAAATACAAGGCAAACAATAAAAACGCCAAACACAACAAGGCAAAAATATTTCCAGAAGCACGCACTTTCCACCAATACCCCAGCACCCAAAACCACAGCGCCAGGCTCAGGGCATTGTTTAAAAAGCCCATCATCACAATGTGATTCCAAGCGAATAAAATACCCAGGGCACTCAAAAAAACAGCATCAGGATTGATCTGCCGACACAAAAAACGAAAGCCACCCGCGAAGAGCAAAATGTACAGACTGAAAAATAGCTTTTCGGCTAGCGGAGCAGGGAAAAGCATCAGAAGTGGTATCTGCGTCAAATTGGTCAACCAATTGGGATCCAGATTGGGATTGAGAAAATAAAAGGGTTTGTAAAAATCCAGTGCTTCACCACTGTACCAATCAAGCAGGATTTTAGAATTGTACAAATGGCAAGGCCCATCGCCAGTGACAAAAAAAGTGACTGACCAAATGGGGAGTAGGGCCAGGAGCAGGAGGAGCGTGAAAAGGATGGGTTCGTAGGGTGGTTTTTTCATGTAAACAAGGTCTGCATGTTGTTTGTAACGCAAAATAGGGGATAAAATTGGAGATTCCGCTGGGATAGAGAGGGTTCATTCCAGCGGAATGTGTGATTTTTTGGTGGATTCCGCTGGAATGGATGGATTTCATTGTAGCGGAATGTAGGATTGTATGTAGTATCCAGATTTTTTTTACTCCTGCACATTGTTTTTTTAGTTAAAATTTGACTTTTGCTTTTTTTTTTTGCATTATACTTGCGTTAGAAAAGAAAGAAACAGTATAAGTACTAAGTTATTGGGAAAAACTGTAAAATCAACTGTAACCCGGTACCCACCTGTTTCAAGGGAACAAAATCAAAGAAAAGGTAGAATTATGGTGACTCGTTTACAAGGAAAGGCGCCTTGTAGACAATCGTGCTATATGAATCATTGAGGAATGATGAATTTCTCGAATGACTTATATGCGTGACGAATTATTCGAATGACGAATGACGAATGGGAGCGTGTGCTCAGTATTCACTGATAAGTGTCGGTAATTGAGTGGAACTCCATCTTGAGTTCCCCAAAAAATTCCAGACGCATCCACCCTATTTGTCATTCGTCACTCGAAAAATTCGTCATTCATAAAGGTTATTCGAAAAATCCGTCATTCCCAACACCCCCTATATTATTATGGTAAAACCCAGCTCGAAAAAACTCTACTTCCCCCTGTATCGCCAACACGATACCATGGACTGCGGGCCAACCTGCCTGCGGATGATTGCTCAATACTATGGGCGCAATTTTTCAGCCACTTACTTGCGCATCCACTGCCACATTGATAGGGAAGGGGTGAGCATGCATGGCATTGGCAATGCAGCTGAAAAAATCGGCTTTCGCACCTTATCGGTCAAAGTTCCCTTCACGAGTACCGGAGAAATACCTGGGCTCATGCAAGCTCCGCTCCCCTTGATCGCCCATTGGCAACAACGCCATTTCGTGGTGGTTTTTCGCATCAGCCGGCGCTTTGTATGGATTGCTGACCCCGCTGGGCAAAAAATCCGACTCAAACGCAGCGAATTTCTCGACTCTTGGCTCAGCGACGAGGACAAAGGAGTGGCCATGCTCCTGGAGCCGACCCCGCATTTTTATGAAGAAGAAAACCCCGGTGAGCGCAAACGAGGTTTCGGCACCTTGTTGGCCTATTTGCGACCACATCGGCGTATGCTCATTCAATTGGGCATGGGCATGGTGCTAAGTGCCATCTTGACACTCTTCGCGCCATTTTTAACCCAATCGGTGGTTGACAACGGGATCGCCCTGCGGGATTTGAGCTTCATTTACGTGGTACTGCTCGGGCAGTTTATGCTTTTTGCTGGGCAAATGGCGATCCGCTTCATTCAATCCTGGATTTTGCTGCGTGTCAGCAGTCACATCAACATCAGCTTGATCAGCGACTTTTTGGCCAAACTCATGCGCCTGCCACTGGGTTTTTTCGACAGCAAAATGACCGGGGATTTGCTCCAGCGGATCGGCGACCACCAGCGCATCCAGAGTTTTTTAACGTCGTCCGCCCTTTCGGTGATTTTGTCGCTCTTCAATTTGGTCATGTTTGGTGGCGTTTTGGCCTGGTACTCTTTGCCGATCTTTACCGTTTTTGCGATTTCGGCGGCAGCCTACACCCTTTGGGTGGCCTTTTTCTTGAAAAAAAGGAAAGAAATCGACTACCTCTCCTTTCGCCACCAATCCCGCAATCAGGACGCACTGCTAGAGATCATCCAAGGAATGCCCGAAATCAAACTACAGGGCAGTCGCCAAAAGCGCCGCGACCAGTGGTTGGACATCCAGATTAAACTCCTGCGCGCCCAAATGCGCAGTTTGAACATTTCCCAATACCAGGACTTGGGCGGCTTGGGCATCAACCAACTCAAGGACATTTTTATCACTTTCCTGGCCGCTCAGGCGGTAATGGCTGGGCAAATGACCCTGGGCATGATGCTGGCCGTACAATACATCGTAGGGCAATTAAACGGGCCGCTCCAACAACTCATTGGTTTTTTGCGTTCAGCCCAGGATGCCCGGATCAGCCTCGAACGCCTCAATGAAATCCACGAGCAGGAAAATGAAGACGCCCACGACGACAGCAAATCCCCAACCATTCCCACGCAAGGGGACATCCACCTCGATGGGGTTTGTTTTCGCTACAATCCACTCAGTGAATGGGTTTTGGACAACCTGACGCTGAACATTCCTCGTGGCAAAGTTACAGCCATAGTAGGCGCGAGTGGCAGTGGCAAAACCACCTTGCTCAAACTCCTTCTGGGCTTTTACCACCCCGAGAAAGGCAGCATTCGGATTGGCCCAACCTTGCTCAACCAAATCCAATCCGATGCTTGGCGCGAACACTGTGGTGCCGTGCTCCAAGACGGGTACCTTTTTTCAGATACCATTGCCAACAACATTTCTGAAAGTGCCCGTTTTCCCGATTCCGCCCAATTGGAGCAATCGGTGCGCATCGCCAACATTCGCCCCTACATCGAATCGCTCCCTTTGGGTTTCAATACCATGATTGGGGCACGAGGCAACGGGGTCAGCCAGGGCCAACGGCAACGCCTTTTGATTGCTCGCGCCGTGTACAAAGACCCAGCGTTTCTGTTTTTCGACGAAGCCACAAACGCGCTGGATGCCAACAACGAAAAAGAAATCATCGAACAATTGGATAACTTCTATCAAGGGCGTACAGTGATTGTGGTCGCTCACCGCTTGAGTACGGTACGGCATGCGGATCAGATCGTCGTATTGGATCAAGGGAAAATTGTGGAATTGGGAACGCATGAGGAGTTGACGGCGAAACGAGGATCGTATTATACGTTGGTGAAGAACCAGTTGGAGCTAGGAAAATGAGATTAATGTACGAAGGAAAGAGGTACGAAGTACGGTTAAACGAAGTACGAAGTGACAATGTACGAAGTACGATCAAACTAAGTACGAAGTGACGAGACGAAGTACGATTACCGGATGCAGCGCCAAATCGTACTTCGTACTTCTTTCCTTCGTACTTCGTTTGATCGTACTTCGTACCTCTTCACTTCGTACTTAGTTTGATCGTACTTCAAAACGCTTAATCATGGATCAGACTCAACAACTGAAAGAGCGCTACAAAAAACTAGCCATTGCAATAATCCTGATGGTCAGAAAACTGCCATTAAAGCAGGAATTCAAAATTCTTGGTGCACAATTGATTCGTTCTGCCACTTCACCTGGAGCCAATTACCGTGCCGCATGCAGAGCGAAGTCCGCCAAGGATTTTTTGAATAAAATCAAAATTGTAGAAGAAGAGCTGGACGAAACCCTGTATTGGCTAGAAATCATCGCTGAATTACATCCCGATGCCAAAACAGACTTGAAACCACTGTGGAAAGAAACGAATGAATTACTGGCAATTGTCGTAGCTACTTTGAAAAAGCTTAGAACAAATGAATGAAGCAAAGTACGAAGTGACAAGGTACGAAGTACGAATACCGAGCGCATCCGGTATTCGTACCTCGTTTGATCGTACTTCGTACTTCTTTCCCTCGTACCTCAAAAACAACTTCTATGCCAACAACAACTTCCCCGTCTTCCCAACCCGACACCCTGCAGGATTTCCTCGCCACTCCCCCCTCCTGGCTACTCCACTCCGGCATGGGACTCATGTGTACCATTGCCACAATTGCCGTGGCCATGAGCTGGTTCATCCATTACCCCGACCGTATCCAGGCTACGGCGCTTTTGCGCACCCAACAAGCTCCGGTGGAAGTCGTTTGTGCCAACGGGGGTCGACTGGAGTCCATATTGGTGCCCAACCAGCAATGGGTACAAGCTGGACAAACGCTGGGCTTGATCCATAGCGCAGCCCAATGGCCAGACCTACAATGGGTGGAAAGCGCCATTGCCAAACCTGTACAAAGTACCATTTTATTACCGAGCCACCCTTTGCAGCTTGGCGATGTACAAGCCAGTTTTGCTTCCTGGCTGCAAACCCGGGAAGCGCTACAGCAATTCCTAGCGCAAACCATCACCCAGGAACAAATAACCGCCTTGCAACAGGAAGCCCAGCGCAATACCGAATTGGCCCAAGCTCTCGATCAGCGCAGCACCTTATATACCGAAGAAGTTGAACTGGTGCAACGCGACTACAATCGAGCCAGCAGCCTGAACAAGCAAAAGGTCATCAGCGACCAGGAATTGGAGGGCAAAAAAACGGCCTGGCTCCAGGCTCGCCGCTCAGCACACAGCATGAAGGAAGAGGCCATCCAAAACCGCATGCGCGCCGAACAACTCCGTACCGAACAGCTCCGCCTACGTGCAGAACGCCAAACCGGCCAGGAAGAACGTACCCGCAGCTACCAACAAGCTACGCAACAATTGCAAGCCGCACTGGCGCAATGGAAACTTCAATACCTCATCACTGCTCCCATCGCGGGTACGTTGGTCTGGCAAACGGGCCTGGGTGAAGGACAATTTCTAAACGCGGGTAAAGCCCCAGGAACCATCATTCCAGCTAGCTCCGAGGGCGTAGTGGCCATTTGTACAGCCCCCACTACGGGTAGCGGTCGCATGAGCCTGGGCAACCGGGTACAAATTGAGCTCGACGCCTTTCCTCCTGATGAATTTGGTTACCTGGAGGGCACGGTAAGCTATATTTCCCGCTTGCCCGCCGCTGATCAAGAGGGTAAGTTCTTTTACCAATTGGAGATAAAACTACCCGATACGCTACGTAGCAGCTACAACAAAATCATTCCTTTTCGCCAAAACCTGAGCGGCACCGCGCGGATTGTGACCAAGGAACGGCGGATGTTGGAAAGGCTGATTGGCAAACTGTGGCAAATAACGAATTTTTCGAATGACGAATGACGAATAGTGTGGATGCGCCTGAGGTTTTTGAAAGCTCAAGATTGGAGTTCCATTTTGGTTGTAACTACCAACAAATCTCAAGAGCAACGCTCCAAATTCGTCATTCGTCATTCGAAAAACTCGTCATTTGCTTTGTCGTCATTCGTCATTCGAATAATTCGTCATTCAACAGAAGTGGAAAACAAATTTCAAATTTCCTACCACTTCCAGACTCAACCGTCCCATTCGTCATTCGTCATTCGAATAATTCGTCATTCTTTAATAAACTGTTCTCTCCTATGTTTAAATTCTTCGAAATCCTAGATCTCATCGACCGCCTTGACGGCCTCATTCGCCGCAAGTCCACCGGCAAACCCAGCGAACTGGCTCGCCGCTTGAATGTATGCGAACGCAAAGTGTATCAGCTCATTGATACTTTGAGGAACTTGGGTGCTCCGGTGGAGTACTGCTCACAGCGGGAATCCTATTTTTATACAACGGATGTGGAATTCCGCAGGGAACTGTTTGTACAGAGGGTAGATGCGGAGAAAATTAAAGGCGGTGAAAATTTTTTACAGGAATTTTGGTCACTGCATGATTTGTGCAGTGAGGAGGGGTAGATTTGTAGTAAGAGTAAATGATACTCAAAATGTATTTTTTAACTTAAATGAAAAAAAAATGAAAAAAAAGTTCATGTTTTTGATTCTTGCAATTGGTTTTACGTTTTCGTGCCAGCAGGAGAATGTAATTCCAAAATCCGATGAGTGGGTAAGTGCAGAATTGGTTAAAGACCAAGATTTTAAGGATTTTTTTAAAAATTTTGAAGCTTTGATTGTGAAATCAAAGAATGCAGACCCCTCATTGCTAGATAAACTAAAAACTTCAACAAATGAGGCTGAGATCAAAGCTATACTAAAATCTATTGATGTTGAGGACAATATGGATTATTTAGTTACCAAAGCTATGAGCATCAAAGAGAGGTATGGAGATGGGATTAATGAGAACGTTTTGAAAATGGCTGTAAATTCCTTAGATGAGAAACTGCTTAATATAAACGACTATTCAACTACAGAAAGTAATTTGGTCAGGTTGAGAACTGCGAGATTGCCTTGTTCAGATATTCTTGACGCTGAGATGGCAGCAATAGGTGTGGCTTATATAGGTGCTCTTTATTCTTGTGCTGGTACGACAGCAGCTTATCTAGGATGTGTAGGATTAGCGACCACTGCTGCAATAATCGCCGTTGAACTAGCGCAGGCCCAATGGACAGGCTGTATGGCAGATATCTATGGCCACCAAGACCGAGAACCTTAGTCGGCCTTAAGTTATTACTATTTTACTAAGTAGTGTCTGTCCATTTAGTCAGGGCAGAAAGCCAAAGATGAGGGCTTAAAGCAGACTTAGCTATAGAAAACGGTACAAAGTAACGAAAAAAAGTATTTTAGGTAGAGTATAGAGTGGTT
>JAIYAV010000192.1 GCA_027488855.1 Saprospiraceae bacterium | reverse complement strand
TTTTTTGATTTGGCAAGGCGCGAGGAAGGCGCATAGTGAACTATGTAACTGAGGAGCAACGCAGCAAAATCGAAAAAGAGTCCAGTCAAATTGTTACTTTATTTTGAACCCGTTCCTTACACAGTGTGAATGGCCAAAATTTGTAGCGCATGCGCCTAAAAAAGTTAGGGCCAAACTCCGAATGATCATCTCAGAGCTGGCCCATGCAATAGCGTGTATGTGGTTATTGCTTACTGTGATTTGGGTGCATAGGGGGAATTTCTCTTCATGGAGATAGCTTAAAGAAGTGTTCTATGAGGGCAAATCAAAAGTTACAGTATCATCAGTGTGGTTAAAATCATGGTTGAAAAATGACGGGTAAAAAGTTCCGAGAAAACCCGGCTTCGCGAGCAAGGTTATCTCGGACTTGACAAATAATCAGCGTTCTAGTAAAATTCCTGAACTTCAGTTTTACTATGCTGCAAGGTATTTGGCTTTACGGCGAAAAAAAAGGACAAAACACTATATTTTATATCCTAAAATAAATCATTTTTATGGGCAATATTTTATTTAAAAATATGATTTAAAGCGAATTGTGTTGATGTGATTTTTGTTTGTTTATTTAAATTTAATGAATTCAATGGCGATTTGAATCTTGTGTGAACCAAAGATTTTATGGCTCTTTGGAGGTAAAAACTATGGTTTCTCCCTTTTTTAGCAGCAAATGCCAACAGCTGGAGCTTTTTTGCAAACGTTTTTCAACAGCAAGAGGCACCTGCCAATTGCCAGATGGTAGTTTGATTTGTAAATTGCCACCTTGCTCGGCCCTTACCTGGATCGATTGTGGCACTCCATCTTTTTGAATCGCCGAAATTAAAAATGCTCCTTCTGCTCTTAGCGACTCAAAAGAGACCTCTTTCCAACTTTTGGGCAGAGCCGGAAACACCTCAATGACTCCATCGTGGCATTGCAACAACAATTCATGGATGCCTTGCGCAAAGGCAAAATTCCCTTCCAGGGTAAAAGGGTGGTAGGTGAAATTGGAGAATTGCCCCCCTTTTTGATCACCATTCACGTGAAAGCTGTTGGCCACACAAAAATTATTGGCAAATTTTTGCAACAAATCGAGCGCCTGATCCCCCCGTTTGGCTTGCGCTTGCAAACAAGCTGCCCAGGCAAAAGAATAACCAGTCCATTCCCGGGTACCTATTTTTTGCAATTGATCAAGCGATTGTTCTATCAATTTCCGATCAGCTTCCCGCTGGTAATTGAGCACTTTGAGCGGATAAATGGCCATCAAATGGGCGTGGTGCCGATGGGTATGTTCAAAAGGCAAACCAGGGGCAATGCCCAGACCTTGATCGTTTTGAGCAAAAGCGGGCAAGTCCCGGAGGATTTGTTGCCAATATTTGGCCTTAGCACCTTTGCTCAATTGGGTGGTCATGGCAAATGCATTTTTCACCAGTGCCAGATCATGATTGCTGAATGTTAAAAACCAGGCTTGGATGCTGTTGTTGAACACTTCCGGACTGGAACTGAGCGGGAGCATGCGCCCCTTCCCTTCATTTTTGGTGATTTCATCCAAATATTGCGCCACATCCGATAGATAAGGCCGTGCCTTTTCCTTCAAAAAAACCGGATCCATACTGTAGCGCCATTGCCAATAAAAATGCTGGGCCAGCCAGGCGCTGGTGGTCGGACTCATCGAATATTGAATCCAGCCGCCCATGGGTTTGCCGCTGAGGGTGTTTACCCCGGGTACATTGAGCCCTGAGGTACCGAAATATTGCTGGGTCCAACGTTTGTTTTCCGGCCGGGTCTGCCACAACCAATTGGTGAACGAAGCGGTCAAATCGAGGTGATTGGCGGTATAGCCCGGCCAGTAACTCAACTGGGTGTTGAGGTCGTGGTGGTAATCTCCTTTCCAGGGCGGTAAATTGCCATTGTCGGCAGTCCAGATGGCTTGCAGGGAAATGGGCGGGGTGTTGCTGCGGGCTACGCTGCCAAATTTGTACAATTCCAGGTAATACTGCTTTTCGAGCAGGCTATCTGGCAGCTGTACACTGGATTTGCTCCAATAGTTTTGCCACCAGGCTTGATGGCTGGGCCAGGGGGTGGGTTCTTCAGACTGGGGTGGGAGAGGGGGCATCACGGCAGGCTGATCCACGCTGATGGTCCATTGGCCAATCAGCGAGTTCGATTTGTACCATTGCCACTCCACCAACACTTCGTAATAATGCCCATCCCAGGTGGGCTGATGGTAGCGCATGGATTGGGCGCTTTTATCCACGCTTCCTTTGGCGTAGCCCAAACGTTCGAGGCTTTGGCCCTCAACACTATTGCCAGTCGCTCCGCTTTGGCCCGTATTGTAATTGGGTATAAGTAACTCAGGCAGGAGTTCAGTGTTTTTAAGGTTTTCAAAACCAAAAAAACCACGCAATTCAGAGGCATGAACATAATGATTCATCTGGACGCCATTGTTGAACTCCACCTGGGCATAGGCGTCTTTGATGTTCAAACTTGCTTTTTTGACACCGCCAAAAGCACGACAATCGAACTCCAGCGCAGCACCGGGAATTTTGGTGGGCGCGGCGTATTTTTCATAGGGCACATCCCCGAGGGCTTGCACGGTGTCATATTGGTTTTTCAAGACTTGCTCTTTTACCCAGGCAAAGCGCAATTTTTCAATTTCAGGCATAGGACGATCATCCCAAAGGTCGACCCGATCCAGGCTGAGGCGGACTTTGTCGTTTTTTTGCCACAACAGGCCTCCTAGCCAACCATTGCCCAAGGGTAGCCCTTCGTACCATTGGGTGGGCATGCCTGAGAATTGTAGGTTGTGTTGGGTTTTGGGTTGGGCCGACAAGTTGCTGCTGAAGATGATCAGCAGGGTGAAAATGAGTAATTCGCGAGTTGAAGTTTTCATAAACAAGGTATTATGGGCTTCTACAGTCAAAAATTTATGTACATGATCAACCAAGATACTGATTCGACTTATTGTCTTAGCCTTCTGTGAAAAATTTTATGGGCTATGAAAAGGGCAAGGTACGTTATCTGGGCTTTACCCTTTAACTGTCCGATATTAGCAAAATCACATTAATTGTGGTTATGTTTGTGGGAAGAGTGGGTGCAATCACTACCTTGATTAGGCTAAGATGAAGATTGCAAGAATTACCGCTACCCACAAGAATCGGTACTGACCAATTAATGTATGAAACTTAATTTGTTGCCATTGCTGTGCAGTGGCTTGCTGTGTTTGGCTGTAAACCTGTTGCAGGCTCAACAGACTAGTGCCTTTGACCTTTCCATTACGGGGGCTTACCAGGAGCGCACTTTGCCAGATATTCTGAGCGATTTGGAGTCGCGCTATCCCGTCAAGTTTTATTACATCCCTGAAAGAATTCCTTTTTATCCCATCACCATTGAGTTCAAAGGGCAACCTTTTTATCAGGTGATGAAAAAGCTTTTGGAAGGCAGTTTATTGACCTTTACCAAATGGTCGCCCAATGAAATGGTGTTGGTGCCCGAAGACCAACGGAACCGTGCTTTTGTGGAAAGTATGATCCAAAAATGGAAAGCCGGGGAATGGCAAGCGCCAGTGTTGTCCAGCATTGCCGAAAAAAGTTTCACTTTTGGTTCAGCCAATTCAGCCCCAAGTGGAGGGAAGTTGAGCATCAAAGGCCAGATCCAGGACGATGAGAGCAACGAACCCATCCTGGGCGCCACCGTGCTCGTGCGGGAAACCGGACAAGGGGAAGTCAGTGACGAAAAAGGCAATTTTCAACTCAAACTGGCTCCCGGAAAATACACCCTGCAAATCACCTACATCAGCTACCAATCCCAACTCAATTATGTGAGTTTGTACGCTGACGGTGACTTGCCTGTGCGCTTGATCAGCATGCCCCAACAATTGAATGAGGTATTGATCAAGGCACAGGCAGTCGAAAAAGGGGCCCAGAGTACCAACATGGGCATCGAACGCCTCAGCGCCAAATCCCTCAACGAATTGCCTACCTTGATGGGTGAGGCCGACGTCATCAAAAGCCTGCAAACCCTGCCAGGGGTCACCAATGCTGGCGAGGGGGTGGCCGGGTTTAATGTACGAGGCGGGAATATCGACCAAAACCTGGTCATGCAAGACGATGCACCCTTGTTCAATTCTGCCCATGCTCTGGGGTTTTTCTCCATTTTTAACGCCGATGCAGTAGATCAAATTAGTTTGTACAAAGGGCATATTCCTGCGCAATACGGTGGTCGCTTGTCTTCGGTGTTGGATGTCCAGCTCAAAGACGGCAATATGCGCAAATGGACAGGCAAGGGCAGTATTGGGTTCATCGCGAGCCGGATGGTGGTTGAAGGCCCCATAAAAAAAGACAAATTATCGATTTTAGTTGGCGGTCGGCAGTCCTACTTAGGCCCTGTCTTGCAACAAAGTGCCAACATCACCATCAAGGACAGCAAAGCTGCATTCAACGATGGTCTGCTGAAATTGACCTGGCGGGTCAATGCCAAAAACACTTTCCGCTTGATGGGATTTACCAGCAGTGATGATTTTCGCTATGCCAAAGATTTTGGCTACAACTGGCAGAATTATCAGTTGGCCGCCGCTTGGAACCGGGTGCATTCGGATCGTTTTTTTACCAAAATACACCTTTCTTATGGTGCCTACCGGGCTGAGCAAATTGACCCAGAGGGCAACGATGCCTTTGCTCTGCGCAATGGATTGAACAATGTAAAACTGAAAATTGACAATGTGCTGTCGGTGGGTACTGCTCATGCGTTGCGCATTGGAGCCGAAGGCAGCCAGTATTTTGCCAAACCCGAAACCCTGCGGCCACTCAGCGATATTTCGGTGTTCTTGCCCGAGCAGGTCTCCAAAGACAATGGTCGGGAGTTTGCAGTGTATGCACAGGATGAAATAACGGTCTCCAAACGGATTTCGATCTCTCTGGGCTCACGTTATAGTTATTACCAAAACTTGGGGCCGCGCACCGTTTGGTACTATGCTGAAGGGCAGCCTCGCGAAACCTTGAGCGTTCGGGATTCGGCGGTTTTTGGGCAAGGTGAAGTCATTACTTCTTACGGCGGTTTGGAGCCTCGGGCCTCAATCAAATTAGGCGTGAGCGACAATACCTCCTTCAAAATGAGCTACAACCGCCTGCGGCAATACATCCATTTGACTTCCAACACGGTGGCACCTACACCAGTGGACGTGTGGCAAGCTTCCAATTTGTACATTCCACCCCAAATTGCGGATCAATATTCGATCGGCTGGTTTTTGGATGCTGCGGATAAAAAATGGGAAACCTCAGTAGAATTTTACTACAAATCGATCCTGAATGTCCTGGAATACAAAGATTTGCCCGAACTGATCCTGAACCAACGCCTGGAAACCGAAATCTTGGCGGGCAAAGGAAAGGCATACGGGGCTGAATTTTCCATCCGCAAAACCCAAGGTAAACTCAGCGGCTGGTTCAGCTATACCTATGCGCGTTCGTTTGCCAGGGTAGTAGGCCCTTCGGCGGAGGAGACAGTCAATGCTGGGCGCTGGTTTCCGGCTAATTTTGACAAACCCCACCAGATCAACCTGATCAGCCGCCTTCAGCTCAATCCAACCAGTAGTTTTACCTTTAATTTTACCTACAGCACGGGCCGACCCATTTCCATTCCGGTATCGAGTTATCGCCTGGGCAATGCGGCTTTTGCCAATTTTTCAGATCGCAACCAGTACCGCATTCCCGACTACCACCGCCTGGACATCGCCTGGACGGTAGACAATCGCCAAACGCGCCTCAAAGGGATTCGGGGTAGTTTTACCGCCTCGATTTACAATGTTTATGGTCGAGCCAATCCTTTTTCCATCTTTTTCCGCCGCAATGAAGTAGGTCGTCCTTCGGCCTATCAGTTGGCAGTGGTGGGGGCAGCAATTCCGGCGGTTTCGTACAATTTTACTTTTTGAGCCTTTGGCCAACAAAAGCACAATGGTATGAAGTGGTTAACAAATTCCTTTTTCCAATTGAACTATCTTTGTTTGCTGCTGTGCTTGCTTTGTACTGGCTGCATCAAAGAACTCAACTTCGAGTTGGGCAAGCAGGAAGATTTGGTAGTCATCTTTGGGACTTTGTCTGATCAGCCTGGCAAACATCTCTTTCGGGTAACTCGCACCAATGCTTTTGAAAAACAAGTAGATAGTGAACCAATCAGCGGAGCCAAACTTTGGGTAAGTGATGGCCAGGGGCAAAAATACCCATTGATGGAACTGGAGCCTGGAACCTATATGCTTCGAGATACTTTATTTCAGGCTAAGACAGGCGAAACTTATCAATTGGAAGCGACTCTGCCCGGTGGAGAACAGTTTCGTTCCGACCCTGAAATGATGCCTACCCCCGTTAAAATGGATAAAGCGTACCCCGATGTAGAAGTAAAGGACAATGACCAAACTTTGCTGATATACAGTGACGTAAACATTCCTGCCGACCCGCTGGGGGTTTTTCTGCGTTGGGAGGTAACGCGGGTCTGGCGGCGTACCTCTGTTGATTTGGCGACACTATTTCAGAATTATTCCAGATTCAGGCCTCCAGATGTTTGTTACATGACCGAAGACCCGGAACTCAACGCAGTGCGCATTTTTGGGTCAAAACGCCGTGACGCTTTTGCTTTGCGCCGGGAAGAGGTAGCCAGAGTTGAGGCCGACTACAAGTTTTTTGAGCGCAATGCCTTTGTCGTGACCCAGTACCGCATTTCGGAGCATGCGCACGAATATTGGCGTAAAATCAAGCTCTTGGGCAACTTGAACGGCAGCATTTTTGATGTG
This sequence comes from Saprospiraceae bacterium, assembly GCA_027488855.1. Classification (GTDB taxonomy): domain Bacteria; phylum Bacteroidota; class Bacteroidia; order Chitinophagales; family Saprospiraceae; genus Haliscomenobacter. The sequence goes on along the minus strand of JAIYAV010000192.1, from coordinate 6,372 downwards.
CCCCCAGCCACTATCCGTGGCAACATTTATCAGGTGGACAAACCTGCTGAGCGTATTTTGGGCTATTTTGAAGTGGCAGCAGTAGATACAGCTTATACCTTTAGCGACGCCTGGCTGTTTCCCAGCTATATTGCTGACCCTTGTCGGCGCGATTTTACCAAATTTGAATGGGCACCGACTTTTTATTTTGACCCCGAATGTGCTTATTGTGTCAACATTAAAGGGTATTCTTTAGAGGTACCCAAATTTTGGTAAATCTTAATTTTTATTGAATTCCAAAAAACGGTTCGCCGTGCATTTGCTAATAAAAGCATGATGAGTAAGCTTAAAAAATACACCTGGTTGCTATTGGCTTTGTTGTGCAGTGGCTGCATCAAAGAACTCAAATTTGAATTGGGCCAGCAGGAAGATTTGCTCGTGGTATTCGGAACTTTATCCGATCAGCCTGGCAAACACATCTTTCGGGTAACCCGTACCAATGCCTTTGAGCGCCAGGTAGACAGCAGGCCCATTGAGGGGGCGATTTTGTTGGTACAGGATTCCAAAGGCAAGCAATACCCTTTTGTAGCACTGGAAGCAGGAACCTATATGCTAAAAGACACCCTGTTTCGGGCAAGTGCGGGAGAACAATACCAATTGGACCTTAAATTACCGAATGGTGAGCACTACCGCTCGGACGTGGAAACCATGCCTAACGCGGTACGAATGGACAGCGTTTACCCGGGGATAGTGGTAAAGGAGTTTGACCAATCCTTACAAATTTTGACTGATGTCAAAATTCCTGCCGATCCCAATGGCGTATACCTGCGCTGGGAAGTATCGAGGGTATGGCGGCGCACTTCGATTGATTTTGCAACTCTTTTTCAAGACTATTTCAGGTTTAAACCGCCGGTAGTCTGCTACATGACCTTAGACCCCGAACCCAATTCAATAAGGCTCTTCGGGGCAAAACGGCGGGATGCTTTCTCCTTGCGGCAGCAGGAAATAGCCCGCATTTTGGCCGACGAAAAGTTTTTTGAACGCAATGCGTTTGAAGTAACGCAATACCGCATTTCCTCCAATGCCCATGAGTACTGGAATAAAATAAATCTGGTGGGCAATCCCAAAGGGACGATCTTTGATGTACCACCTGCTACCATTCGAGGCAATATCTACAAGGTAGACAACCCCAAAGAACGCATTTTAGGCTACTTTGAGCTAGCCTCGGTCGATACTGCGTATACGTATGCTGATCGTGGCACCTTTCCTTTTAACATCAACAATCCCTGCCTGGTTGATTACACTAAACCAGCCTGGGAAGCTACCTATGGCTATAGCCCCGAGTGTGCATTTTGTGTGAACATCGAAGGGCATTCCACCAAAGTGCCCAAATTTTGGTAAATTAGGGATGGTACGGGAAACAAAATTTCCGAACACCCTCAATGAAAAAAGATGACAAAGCTTAAAAATTGTGCTTGCTTGCTGGTATTGTTGTTGCTGTGTAGTGCATGCATCAAGGAAATTGATTTTGAGTTGGGCCAGCAGGAAGACCAGGTGGTCATTTTTGGAACTTTGTCTGACCAGCCGGGTAAACACCTGTTTCGGGTAACTCGGTCTAACCCTTTCGAACGACAAGCAGATAGTGCGCCAATCGGCGGAGCAACCTTGTTCATCCAGGATTCCAAGGCCAACAAGTACCCATTTGTAGCACTGGAAGCAGGAACCTATCAGCTGAAAGACACCCTGTTTCGGGCTGTAGCAGGCGAGCAGTATCAGTTGGATGTGCTGCTTCCAGGCGGCGAGCATTATCGTTCGGATGTAGAAGTGATGCCGACCACGGTTCAGCTAGACCGAGTTTATCCAGGGCTTGAAGTAGATGAGCGGTCTTATGATCAGATTTTCCAGGTATTTGCCGATGTAAACATTCCTGCCAATCCCGATGGTGTGTATTTGCGCTGGGATGTATCGCGGGTATGGCGCAGGACTTCCATTGATTTTGGCGCTTTGTTTATGAATTACCTCTTCTATCCTGATTTCCCGATTTGTTACATCACCGAAGATCCCGAGCCCAATGCGATCCGGATTTTTGGTAGCAAACGCAAGGATGCTTTCACCTTGCGCCAGCAGGAAGTGACCAGAGTGGAGGCAGATGTTCGGTTTTTTGAACGGAATGCCTTTGCAGTGGTGCAGTACCGGATTTCGGAGCGAGCTTATGACTATTGGAACAACATCAACCTGGTCGGGAACCCCAAAGGCACCATTTTTGATGTGCCTCCAGCGACGGTCCGGGGCAATATTTATAATGTAGACAATCCTAAAGAGCGCATCCTCGGCTATTTTGAAGTAGCCGCGGTAGATACGGCGTACACCGCCACCGAACGCGACATTTTTCGGTATTCCATCGAAGATCCTTGTCGGCGCGATTTCACCAATCCGGCCTGGAGGGCTACCTTTGGTTTCCATCCCGAATGCGCCGATTGTACCAAAATCAAAGGTGCTTCGGAAAATGTGCCTAAATTCTGGTAATTTTGCGCCCTAACAAGGAACTAAATGTCAAACACCAGCTCCCGGAGCAATTATCAGATGCAGCTCTGGGCCCTTATCCTGGGCATCGCCCTGATGGCCATCAAATTCATCGCCTGGTGGTTTACCAATTCCAATGCCGTGCTATCGGATGCCCTGGAAAGCATCATCAACGTGGTAGCCGGGGCATTTGCCTTGTACAGCCTGGTGATTGCGGCACAACCACGCGATCACAATCACCCCTATGGGCACGGCAAAATTGAGTTTGTTTCCGCAGGTTTTGAAGGGGCACTGATCTTTTTGGCGGGCATTTCCATCATTGGCAAGGCCATCTACAACCTGCAATTTCCCCAACCCATTGGCGCGCTGGATATCGGGGTCATCCTCACCGTGGTGACGGGCGGATTCAATTATATGATGGGCATTTATTTGGAAAAAAGGGGCCGCAAGGTGGATTCCACCATTATGGTCGCCAGCGGCAAACACCTGCAAAGCGACGCTTGGTCCTCCCTGGGGCTGATCATCGGGCTGGGTCTGGTATGGGCCACGGGTTGGTATGTGTTGGATAGTGTGATTGCCATCTTGTTTGCACTGCTGATCATCTATACGGGTTATGGCCTGGTGCGCTCGGCCATGGCGGGTATCATGGACGAAACGGATACGGCCCTGGTGGCCGAAATTGTAGAACAACTCCAAGCACATCGCTCGCCCCACTGGATCGACATCCACAACCTGCGGGTGATCAAATATGGTGCCCACCTACACATCGATTGCCACATGACTGTCCCCTGGTACTTCACCACCCGCGAAGCGCACCAGGAAGTGGAGGCATTGGAGCGACTAGCCAATGACAATCGCGAAAACCCCGTGGAGTTGTTCATCCACATTGATCCTTGTATGCCTAATTCCTGCCCGCTGTGCATGAAGGAGGATTGTGCGTATCGGAAGCATGTGTTTGAGAGAAGGGTGGATTGGACGATGGAGAATGTGGTGGTGAATGAAAGGCATGGGGTGTGAGGGGGGCCGATTGCTTCTGTTTTGAGCAACGGGAGCCCCGCTAGGGGCGCAATATGGGTAGTAAATGGTGATTTCCGGAGTTTCCCGAGTCCCGTAGGGACGAAATGTGGGTATCATCATAGCCATCTAAATACCCATATCACGTCCCTACGGGACTCGGGAAAACGTCGGGGTCGTTTACTACCCATATTGCGCCCCTAGCGGGGCTCCCGTTGCGCCAAAAAACAGAACCAATCGATCCTGGGTGTGAGGGCGGATTCAGTTAATGACCTGAACCACTCGCCTTTTACCTACGACAGTCTATTGAACACCCTCCTGTCCTCCAAGTATTCGCACCAATCACATCTAACTTGTAACCGGCTGCTTTATCGGCGGGCTTAAATGCATACCCCCCCCCTTCACATCTAACATCCTTCCAGAGGCTTGCATCATGAAATCGTATTGATGTGCCCTCTGGAAGGATGATAGATGTGAGTACGGGGGCGGCCTTGAGTCCCGCCGATAAAGCAGCGGGTTACAAGATGTTAGATGCATTTGAGCTATAAACCTGCGGATTCATGGTATTCACTCACATTACGCCGTAAGCTGCTCCCTGGCGTAATGTATGTTATTTACTCCCATATGCGGTGAAAAAATAAATTAATCCCCGCAAATTTGCGGCAAATAATCCCAATATTTACCGCAAAACCATTCCCGCCAATGCCAAAATACATCTAGGAGCATCCCAACTAGACCGATTTTTCCTGGCAGTACGAAATGTTAATTACGAATTGGTTGACCTTGAAATAGAATAATTTCTCCCCCTCACAATTTCCCCATTTTCTCCAACCTCTTTTTCAACAACACACCCAATTTAGGCTCCCCCTCAAGCACCCGCTCCAGCCACTCAATTCGTTCTTTGTCTGGAAGCAGGTGAAGCAATTTTTTGTAATCAATCACCTCTTTTACTCGCTCAACGCTGGCAGCTTGAGCTTCAGAAACAATCGAGTCATCAATTTCAAAAAACTCGATGAAGGCTTTTAAGGTCGCATTCAATTTTTTCAGATTGGGCGGTACAGGTGGGGGTGACAGGACTTTGTTGGGTTTATCCTCTTCATCTGCGTCGTCTTCATCTATGGCATCCGCAGCAAATTTAGCCCAAAGCAAATACAGCGCTCGGTAATCACCCTCCATCAGATCATCCCGGATTTTGCCCAATACGTCTATATCAAAATCATCTTCTTCCATCCATACGCCACCTTCCTCATTGGACAAGTGCAAATCGAGCAGGTAAACTGCCCCGCTTTTTTTGATATCGATGTAATCTTCACTTTGGCTATTTATGACACAGTATTTCTTCAATGCTTTTGCATCAACAAGAGAAGCTGGAAGCCGAAACATCAGCCGTCGCGTGCCCCAATTGGCAAAATAAATCATGGCATCGAAGTACAGTTCTACCGCCGATTCCGGGCTTTTGCGGAAAGAGCCATAGTGGTAAATAAAGGTAGCCGAAGTAGACGTGACCTGCGCCCGACTCGACCAGGTGCCGACCTCTTTGCGCTCATCCTCAGTTAGTGGACGGTCAAAAGACTTGAATTGGTAGCATTGGAATTCGCTCATGGAGCAATTTTTTGATTGGATAAACAGTGTAAAATAAGCAATTTTATAAATCTCTTTAGCCTACAACACCTCCTCCACCCATTCATCAATTCCCCGCGCCTCCGTGCTAAAATTCACCCCAATCCCCGTCAATTTTTTCCCAGAATTTCTGAATTTATCCGCGTAACCCTTTTGTTTGACCTGCGCAATGGCCTCGGCTGCGGACTTATTGAATTTGAACTCAAAAATGTAGACGTCACTAGGCGTTTGCACCACCGCATCAGCGCGGCCACGAGCGGAGTGCACCTCGCTTTGGGCGTACATCCCCAGGTAGCTGAACACCAAATGGATCAAGCCGTGGTACAATCCTTCCGATTTTTTGTCAAACACCTCGCTAGGCAGATCGGCCAGCAGGCCGTTCAGGATTTCGCGCACCTGCGGGAGATTTCCTTGGGTGAAAGCCTGTTTGAGGTTGCGGATAGTCAACCCGGTATCGGTGCGGTGAGCATCTTTGGCCAGATCGTCGATCAAAAACTGGTACATGCTCTGGCGTACTTCCTTGTTCGGGTAGTCGAGGATCATATCGCCCGTCCAAAGATCTAGTTCTTTGACGGTCAGATAGCCTGCCTGGAAAAGAATGGAAGTCAGGTCGAGGTTTTCGATGTCGTAACGCTCAAAAGTGGTGTTGTTGGCCGGGGTGTTCTCGATGTCGAATACTTCCAATTTGCGCATGTGCTCCACCAAAAAACGAGGGCTACCCGTAGAAAACCAGAAATTGGTAAAGCGTTGGGCCGCAAAAAAGCGCAACACGCCAAATGGGTTGTACACCCGCTGGACGCCATCCCAGGAATAACCATTGTACCACTCGCGCAATTCATCCAGAATTTTTTGGCGTTCTACCCCAAGTTTGTCTTGTACCGCTTGTAAATGCTCCTCAAAATAATACTCTAATTCCTGTTGGGTGTAACCCGTTAAAGTAGCATACTGCGAGGTAAGGCTGATGTCGTGCAGATTGTTGAGGTGTGAAAAAATCGATACCTGCGCGAATTTGGAAATCCCGGTGATGAAGACCAATTGCAGGTGTTCATCGGCTCCCTTTATAACGGAATAAAAATTGCGGAGAATCTCGCGGTTAACTTTGGCTTGCTCGATGGTGTGTTTTTCCAAATAATCGATGATGGGTTTGTCGTATTCATCGATGAGTAGAACCACCTTGCCATATCGATCATGAAGTTGTTGGATCAGCTCCTTGAATTGTACTTTATACGAATTGGT
>JAIYAV010000359.1 GCA_027488855.1 Saprospiraceae bacterium | reverse complement strand
AGGGATTCACGATTTCGCATTAAGATTATGTTATAGAATTGAGCTTTTATGGGATGGAATTGGTTCTCTCACTGATGAAATTGTATCGCCAAAGCACATTTTTACCCTTAATGTTGTAATTTCGGGTCATTAAAACTCAGTAGCATCTAAGTTCATGAAAAAATCTTCGCGCAGTATTCCTAGAATTGAATACCTCAAAGTTCGCAATTACCGAGCACTTGCAGATTTGGAACTTAAAGAACTGACCCCGCTCACCGTATTTTTAGGCCCAAATGGTAGTGGTAAATCTACCCTATTTGATGTATTCGCTTTTTTGTCGGAATGTTTCACTATCGGTGTGAGAAAAGCATGGGATAAACGAGGGCGCTTTAAAGAAATTCGTAGTCGTACTTCAAGTGGGCCAATTGAATTCACCATCAAATACAGAGAAAAAAGTGATTTGCCATTAATTACCTATTTCTTAAAAATAAATGAGGAGAATAATAATCCAGTAGTTGAAGAAGAGTGGTTGCAATGGAAAAGGAGTTCACATGGCCGGCCATTTAGATTTTTAGACTTTAAAAGAGGAGAAGGGCGAGTTATTTCTGGTGACCTACCAGATGAGAATGATGAAAGAATAACTGAAAATCTAAATAATCGGGAGACATTGGCTGTAAATACACTTGGCCAATTTTCAAAACATCCACGAGTTAGCGCACTCAGAGAATTTATATCTGGCTGGTACCTCTCTTATTTGTCCGCAGATAACACCCGTGGAGTTCCCGAAGGAGGGCCACATGAAAGATTAAGTGAAACAGGGGATAATCTCCCCAATGTGATTCAATATTTAAAAGAACAACATCCTAAAAGGCTCGAAACAATTCTTGCCGCTCTGGCGCAACGAATTCCTAGACTTGAGAAAGTAGAAGCAAAACTTTTAGAAGATGGGCGGTTACTTTTACAAATAAAAGATGCTCCATTTGAACAACCAATTCTGTCTAAGTATGCTTCAGATGGGACGTTGAAAATGTTGGCCTACCTGAGTATTCTATTTGATCCATCGCCTCCAAGGTTAATTGGGATTGAAGAGCCGGAAAATCAATTACATCCGCGCTTACTATTAGAACTTTGTGAAGAGTGCAGAAAAGCTTCTGCCGATACTCAACTTCTAGTAACCACACATTCTCCTTTTTTTGTAAACGGTTTAAAACCTAATGAGCTATGGGTTCTTTATCGTGATGAAAAAGGTTTTACACAAGCGAAAAAAGCAGCAGACATGAAAGGAATACCTGAATTTATGAATGCTGGGGCAATGCTGGGTGATTTGTGGATCAAAGGTTTCTTCGAAGTTGGTGATCCTCTTGTAAATTCAGGCGGCGAAAGAAAAAAAAGCAGATAAACCATGCATCTAGAATTTTTATTAGAAGAACCTTCCGCTGAAGCAGCTTTGAACAATATCTTACCCAAGTTAGTCTCAAATGATGAGGTTACTTGGAGATTAATGGTATATAGTGGAAAATCAGATTTGCTTGGTGGACTATATGGTGCCCTAAAAGGTTATGCTGCATGGATTACAAGTGACTACCGACTATTTATCCTCTTAGATCGCGATGACCAAGATTGCAGATTATTGAAGCAAAAATTAGAGTCCGCAGCTGAGTTGGCTGGGTTAGTGACAAAATCCAAAAGCACTCCATTTCAAGTTGTAAACCGAATTGCTATTGAAGAACTGGAGGCTTGGTTTTTTGGTGATCCAAATGCCATTAGAGCTGCTTTCCCAAAAGTAAAAAAGTTTGAAAATCAGGAAAAGTATCGTGACCCTGATAACATAAGGGGCGGTACTTGGGAAGCACTTGAAAAGCTGTTGCAAGGAGTGGGTTATTACCCCAATGGTTTACCAAAAATTGAAGTAGCTCGAAAAATTTCTTCACACATGAATCCACTTGTCAATAAATCAAAAAGCTTTCTTGCATTCAATGAAGGAATACAAGCTTGTTTTGGCCAAGCTTTATGATAACAAAGTCTCATTAAACTTAGCCAAAGCAATCGCTTAAAAATCATAACAATCCATCCCGCGCCCACTTTTCTGTTTCCCCGCTTTTACCTTATCCCCGTTGAACCAATTTTTCGGCCAAGGGCTGATTTTCAAAGCGGCATAAAAACCCGCTTCCGAGAGATTCCCTCGGCTCATCCAGGGAATGAGGTTATCCGTACCAATGGTCAAAAAAGCCAAGCGAATGGCTGCACCCAAGCGCAAGCGCTGCCAGCGATACAAGCTCAGTGGCAGATAAGCCCCCACCCAATTGTTCTCCCATCCACTTACCACCGAGAGGGTGCTGGCTTTGTGCAGTTGATTGTCACGAAACGCCAAGGGTTGTTGATACACTGCAAAAAAGCGCAGGCCTTCCGTTTTGTAAAAACCTGCCTGCAATACCAGATTGGTCGGCAATCCTACGGTGAAGGAGGAATCAATCAAAGCTGCACTTGGATCACCCGTAAGCAATCCGCTCAGTTGCGCAGCTTTGTTGGGCAGATCGGCAGGGCCAGTCCAACTGGTGTAAGGGTTGGTATCAAAAAGGAGCGTAGATGAGTTGCGAAATTGGTACAACTGGGCACTGTCCTGAAAACGAATCCCACCGATGTCATTCACGGCTACACCCACATTGCAATTCCAGCGCTCACCTATATATTCGTAAACCAAGCCTAAGTCCAGGCCCCAGCCTTTCCCTTGTGGTTGGAGCTGGTAAGGGGTATTGGCATCAGTACCCAGGTTGCCCCTGGTAAAAGCCAAGGTAGCCGCACCCGGGCTCACCTCAAAACTATCCGCACTGATTTGCTGGTAACTGAACTGCTCATTGTAGATGCTAAACCCTTCATAACCTTGCAAATACCGCAGGTTAAAGCCCAGGGCAAGTCGACGATCATCCGCCGAACCAATGCTGTAATCGTAGTGCAATCCCCATTCCCGCCAGGCCAAGCCATTGACGTGGGATGGGGTCATATCGACTTTGCCCCGATTGTTGATGTAGGTGTAATACCCCAGATCGGTGGGAAAAATGGTTTCCATCTCCACCCGAGCTCGAGTCGTGAACCCAATGCCGTGTTTGCCCAAGCGAACCAAAAAAGACGGTCCCAAAACGTTCACCGTCAAGTCGCCATAATAAGAGCTGTTGCGGGTATAATAGTCCAAAACCAGGCTATTTGGCCCGGGAGTCCGATCGGCGGGTATGTCTGGTCGGCTGTAAAGATTCTGAATGCTGCGGTATCGATTGAACTCGCCTGCTTTGGAATTTTCCAGGAAGCCGTAGTTGTTGCTCACGGAATTGACGGTTTCGACCAAGTTCAAGTCCCATTTTTTGTGGTACAAGGCACCAAGAGCCGGATTGAGCAAGGTACTGTTGATGCCGCTGAATTGTTGCAAGCGCAAACCGAGGGCCTCCTGGCCCGAACTGGATATTGCTGCCAGGATACAGAGGGGCAACAGCAATATTTGCAGGTTTTTCATATTTGATACTTCGTTTTGAGTTGAACGCTGAATGGGCTTGTTTTCGTCCCAACAATGAAAATAATTAAACTTTACCAATACGAGATTTTTTATTTTGATTCAATTAGTTCACTGAAACTTAACCCCCTGTTTACCTGATTTTCAAGAAATTTGCACCAAAATAAATTGTATGCGCAAATTGCTCCTCCTTGTTCTACTCTGCAACGTGTTTTCCACTTTTGCTCAAAAATCGTACACCCTCCAGGTTCCTGGAAAAAATGAGTACTGCCAGATTGATACCATTCGGGCCCAAGCCATACTTCCTTCGGGTCGCCGGGTCACCCCAGCTGGAGAAGTATTGCGCATTACCCACGATCCCTTTGGCATGGCGGTTTCGCCCAATGGCAAACAAGTACTGACTTTGCATAGCGGTGTGATTACTTTGATCAACACCGAAAACCTCCAAGATGCGCTACGAATTCCTTCCTACGACCGATCCATTACCGGAGCTTTGGATGGAGGTTCATTCCTTGGCGTCGTTTTTTCGCACGATGGTAAGTTGGCCTATCTCAGTGAAGGCGACAAAGGTAGAGTAGTTATTTTTGATGTGGTTCAGCGTAAAAAAATTGGGAGCATTGACCTGAATGGCAGCCTCAATGGCGTCCAATACGAAGACAGTTTTACTTCTGACCTTGCCCTTCACCCCAAAAAATCTGAACTTTTGGTGTTGGATCGTGGCAACTTCCGCTTGGTGCGCATTGACCTCAATACCAATAAGATTGTTGCATCTATCCCGGTGGGTCGTCAACCCTTTGGTCTGGCACTCAGTCGGGACGGAGAAATAGCCCTGGTAGCCAACGTGGGACTTTATGCTTACCCAGCCGTACCCGGAGTCACCCCGAAAAATCGGGATACCATGATGTTGGATTTCCCACCATACGGCACTTACACGCTTGCTTCTGTAGTGGGCGACACCCTGGAGGATGGCCGAATCATTCCAGGTTTGGGAAGCCCGTTGGCTCCTGAAGCGATGAGTGTTTTTGCCATTGATTTGAAAAACAATCGTGTCGCTAATATTTTTAAAACAGGGCGCCAAATTGGCCATTTTCTGGAGGACGCCGAAGTCGTGGGCGGCTCCAGCCCCAACTCGGTCGCCATGGGTAAAAATTTTGCCTACGTCAGCAATGCGACCAATGATTTGATCAGTGTGATTGATTTAAAATCTTTGAAAGTGGTGGCTGAGTTCCCGATCAAAGTGGACAAAAAACTGGATCAATATCGCGGCCTAATGCCTTTCGGACTGTGTGTGAATCAGGCCGAAACCCGCTTGTACGTGGCCCTATTGGGTTTCAACGCAATAGCAGTAATCGACCTCAAAAGCAAAAAGACCATTGGTTTGATTCCCAGTGGTTGGGGGCCATCGCGGGTGTTGTTGTCCCCTGATGAAAGGCACTTGTACATCACCTCGATTCGCGGTTTGGGGGCAGGCCAAAACGGAGGTAAGAATTTTATCAAACCCGCGCGGGGTACCTATATCGGTGATATCCAGCAGGCCACTTTCCAGCGCGTGGCTGTTCCTGATCCCGCTACCTTAAAAAATTATACCGCACAGGTCTTGGCGAATACTTACACAAAGGTAGCGGTACCAATTGGCAACAGCCCACTTCCCGCCACGCCTAAGGCTGGCCAAAGCCCGATCAAGCACATTGTATACATCACCAAAGAAAACCGCACCTTTGATGAAGTATTTGGCGCTTTTCCTGGTGCAAAGGGAGACCCTAGTTTGGTAAAATATGGACTCAACGTTAGCGTTCGAACACCAAAAGATACCATTCAAGGGGCCAACATCATGCCCAACCACCACAAAATAGCCAAGCAGTGGGCCATGTCCGACAATTTTTACTGCGACTCCGACGCCTCCATCCATGGCCACCACTGGATGATGGGGGTAATTCCCAACGAATGGGTGGAAGCCAATTCTAGTGCTGCAGGTACTCAAAAGATTTTTTCAAGTGCCCCTGGGCGGCGCTTTCCAAAAGCAACTGGTGCCATCGACCCCGAAGATTACAACGAAATTGGGGGGCTTTGGGAAGCGCTGGAACGCAACAAGGTTCCTTTTTTCAGTTTCGGCGAAGGCAATGAATACGCCGCTGTATGGGAAGAATGGGATCACCTTGCCTTCGGGTCCAAACAGCCCATTATTTTTCCCCTCCAAAAAGCAGTATATGACAAAACCTCTCGCTTCTACGCTGGCTTTGATATGGATATTCCGGACCAGTTGCGGGTAGATCAATTCGAGCGGGAGTTTACCGACCGTTGGCTCCAGGGCAAAGAAACCATGCCCGGATTGATTGCCATGCAGCTTCCCAATGACCACAGCGCTGGAGTAAGACCTCAGGCTGGATTCCCTTTTGACCATTCCTATATGGCCGATAACGACCTGGCACTGGGCCGAATCCTGCAGTTTTTGTCCAAAACTCCGTATTGGAAAAACATGTTGGTCATCGTTACCGAGGATGACCCGCAGGGTGGCGTCGATCACCTCGATGCACACCGATCCATTCTGATGATGGCTGGGCCTTACGTCAAACGCAATTATCTCTCCAATACTCACGCCAACTTTGGTTCCATCCTCAAAACCATTTACAACATTCTACAGGTGCCTTACGTGAATCAGTACGATGTGACCGCCAGCTTGTTGCAGGATTTTTTCACGGCGGAGCCTGATTTCACCCCTTACGAATTGGAAGTACCTGACCAGCGCGTTTTTGACACCAAAAAAGCGATGGAAGCGTACGAAAAGTATTACCAATGGTCGGAAAAAATCAAAACGCCAATGGACAATCCAAACGATCAGCGCAAACGCTTTTATAAGAAGGAGAATTAAAAAAGCAAAAGCCCCTGCTCAATACTGAGCAGGGGCTTTTGCTTTGGAATGGTTTAAAATAAAGCTACGCTTTACTCCTGTTCCTTTTCCAGGTATATCTCTTCTTTGGGTACATCCAAGGTTTTGACCCGTTGCTGCGGTGGGTTTTTGATTTTCATCTTTTCAGCCAATTCCTGGGTACTCACAAAGGAAGTGATCATTTGCGTCAACATGTCACTAGCTGCAGTGGGCGCGTTGGGCAACAAAATCAGGTTGCTGTTGCTGTGCTGGCCAATTTGTTGTAGTGTATCGTAATGCTGGGTAACCAGGATCAAAGCCGAAGCTTCCTGCGAATTGATGCCCACTTTGTTGAGCAAATCCACCGATTCCTCCAAGCCACGCGCAATTTCCCGGCGCTGATCAGCGATACCCTGACCTTGCAAGCGCTTGGATTCGGCTTCGGCTTTGGCGCGAGCCACAATGCGGATGCGTTCGGATTCAGCTTCGTATTCTGCAGCCAGTTTTTGGCGCTCGGCGGCGTTGATGTGGTTCATCGCATTTTTTACCGCCTGATCGGGATCGATGTCCGTTACCAGGGCTTTGATGATGCCGTAACCATAATCATTCATGGCTTCTTCCAATTCGCGGCGAATGGCCAAGGCTACATCGTCTTTGCGTTCAAACACATCGTCGAGGCGCATTTTGGGCACTTCGGCGCGCACCGTATCAAATACATAAGCGGTAATTTGCTCGGTAGGGTTCTGTAGTTTGTAAAACGCATCGTAAATGCTGTCGGACAGTACGTTGAATTGTACCGAAACCTTCAAGCGGACGAAAACGTTGTCTTTGGTCTTGGTCTCCACAACAACGTCCAGTTGCTGAATTTTCAGGTTGAGACGGCCCGCCGTGCGGTCCAGGAAGGGGATTTTGAACTGCAGGCCCGCAGTCCGTACGCTGTGGAATTTGCCAAAACGTTCGATCACCAGAGCGGTTTGCTGTTTTACGGTAAAAATACCGGAGAAAAACAGGAACAAAGCGAAAAAGACTAAAATAAAAAATGTGATACCCATGTTGCTTCAGGTTTTTAGATGGCATGAATTTATGGAAAAAATGTGGGATTAACATGGTTTGGGCTTTTTACTTAAACAGACGTGTTTGCAAATATGCCAATTGTGCCCTTTGAAGTCAATTTTTATCGATGGGCGTAAGGTTTTTCCTAATTTTATTAGCTATTTTTTCGTCCGATCATCTTTCCACCGCTATCTTTATTGCCAAACATTAGCGCAAGAATAACATGAGCAAACAAAACTCAGAAGAAAATCAATCCCCCCTGCGTAGCCAGGGCTGGTTTGGAAAAAAAGGCAAAGACGGCTTCATTTACCGTGCCTGGATGAAAAACCAGGGTATTCCCGATCACGAATTTAGAGGCAAGCCCGTCATTGGCATTTGTAATACCTGGTCGGAATTCACGCCCTGCAATGCCCATTTTCGCGAATTGGCCGAATCGGTCAAACACGGCATTTATGAAGCGGGCGGTTTCCCGGTTGAATTTCCCGTGATGTCCCTCGGCGAAACGCTCATCAAGCCTACCGCCATGTTGTACCGCAACCTGGCCAGTATGGACGTAGAGGAATCGATTCGGGCTAACCCGATGGATGCCGTAGTGCTGCTGTGCGGTTGCGACAAAACCACACCTTCACTCGTAATGGGGGCCTGTAGTGTGAACATTCCTACCCTGGTCGTATCGGGTGGCCCCATGCTAACTGGCAAATACAAGGGGGGCGACATTGGCACCTCCGATGTTTGGCGTTTCAACGAAGCCTTTAAAACGGGGCAAATGAGCGAAGAGGAATTCCGCGACGCCGAGGCCTGCATGGGCCGGAGCCGGGGCCACTGCGCCGTAATGGGCACAGCGTCGACCATGGCCTGTATGGTGGAAGCCCTTGGCTTGTCGTTACCTGGCAACGCCGCCATTCCTGCACCGGATTCCCGCCGGAAGGTACTAGCGCATTATTCGGGTATGCGGATTGTGGAAATGGTGAAGGAAAACCTGCGCCTTTCCGATATTCTCACCCGCGAAGCTTTTGAAAATGCCATCAAGGTCAATGCAGCCATTGGTGGTTCTACCAACGCCGTGATCCACTTGCTGGCTATGGCCGGACGGATTGGCGTTGAGCTTAGCCTCGACGATTTTGATGTGCATTCCCGTGGCGTGCCCCTCCTGGCCAACCTGCAACCTTCGGGACAGTTTTTCATGGAAGACTTTTATTACGCTGGTGGCCTTCCCGCGCTGATGCGTGAGATGGGGGATATGTTGCACCCGGCCATCACGGTCAATGGTCGGCCCATCACCGATAATGCCAAGGAATTCGACAACTACAACAAAGCCATCATCGGCGACCTGGAACAACCCATCAACCCACTTTCAGGGATTGTAGTGGTCAAAGGGAATTTGGCCGAAGATGGTGCCGTCATCAAAACTTCAGCCGCCACCCCGGAATTGCTCAAGCACCGGGGTCGGGCCGTGGTTTTTGAAAACATTGAAGATTACCATGCCCGCATCGATGATCCAGAATTGGACATTGACGAAACTTGTGTCATGGTGCTCAAATCCGTAGGACCCAAAGGGTATCCCGGGATGCCCGAAGTTGGGAATATGGCCTTGCCCGTCAAATTATTGGAAAAGGGTGTAAAAGACATGGTGCGCATTTCGGATGGCCGGATGAGCGGAACTGGCTTTGGCACCGTGGTACTGCACGTTTCGCCTGAATCAGCCGCAGGGGGTACCCTGGGCTTGGTGCAGAATGGAGACTTCATTGAGTTGGATGTGGACGCGCGCAGCCTCAACTTGGAAGTAAGCGAGGAAGAATTGGCCAAGCGTAGAGCAGTCTGGCAGTCGCCAACTTTTGAAGCTAGAGGGTACGTGTATTTGTACCAGCAGCACGTCACGCAGTCCCACTTAGGAGCAGATCTGGATTTTCTCAAAGGTGGATCGGGAGACTCAGTAACGCGGGATTCGCATTAAACCAGCAAGGTTCCAGTGTTCCAAGCTTTGTTCCCCAGCTCTAAGTTTTATAAAGGCAAAGTGACAAAAAGTTATACAAATTGTACCATTTTGTGGTTACGACCAGCGGCAGAGCCGCCAAACGTCTGTAGCATTTAGATCAAGCAGTAGATTTAAGGTATGTAGCACCGGAACAAAAGTCTCGGTGCTACGCACCTTAAATCTACCTTCGCTCCCTTAACCCTATCGACGTTTGGCGGCTCTGCCGCTGATCGCCTCACTTGGGGCTATTGTTTGAATATAACTTTTTGTCACCTCACCTTTATAAAACTTAGAGCCGGAGAACAAACCCAAGAACCCTTAAACCCTTTCAACCCTAACCATGTCATTCACAGGAAAAGTTGCCCTAGTCACCGGTGCCGGGCAAGGCATCGGCTACGAAATCTGCCGACAGTTGGCGCTGCGGGGAGCAGCCGTTTTGCTCAATGATCGAGACCCAGAACTGGCCGAATGTGCCGCTGAAGAAATCCGTTGGGAAGGGGGCAATTGTTTGGCTTGTGCCGGAGATGCCAGCCAGATTGACTTTATTGAAAGTATGGTTCAAACCTGCGTGAAAGAGTTTGGCCGTCTCGATATCGCCATTGCCAATGCGGGCATTACCCACTTCGGCGACTTTTGGACTTTCCAACCCACCCAATTCGAAGACGTGATGAACCTCAATATGCGGGGTACTTTTTTTCTGGCTCAAGTTGCAGCCAAACAAATGCGCGAGCAAGGTGAAGGGGGGAGTTTGTTGCTGATGTCCTCAGTCGTCGGAGTCCAAGCCCACAAAAACCTGGGTGCCTATGCCATGACCAAGGGTGGAATCCAGATTTTGGCCAAAAACCTGGTGGTGGAACTGTCACCTTATGGCATAACCTGCAATGCCGTAGCCCCGGGAGCAACCGCTACTGAACGCACCTTGAACGATCCGGAATACGATCAGGTCTGGTCCAATATCACGCCCATGGGCAGGCCAGCCAGTCCGCTGGACATTGCGGAAGCGGCCTTGTTTTTGGTGTCACCACAAGCTCGGCACATTACCGGGCAAACCTTGGTGGTGGATGGGGGTTGGACGGCAGTGAGTGTGCAGCCTTGAGGGGAGTCGGAACAGAGACACGTGATCCCCAATTTCAAAAATCACTAAAGCGACACAATTTTTAAGCACAAAGGACACCAAAGCAGCACAAAGGATACAATGGTGAGACGTTGACAAAGCGATGAATCCGAGTTTTGGTTTTATTCACCTTCATTTTGGGTAGAAAGCCCTGTCAACGTCACGTCTTTGTGTCCTTTGTGCTGCCTTAGTGTCCTTTGTGCTAAAAATATCGCTTTAGTGGGTTGTTGCTATTTCACCATAAAGCGCCGAGTAGCAATTTTCCCATCATTCAAGATGCTCAAGAAATAAGTACCCGCTGGCAATTGTCCCACGGCAAAGGTTTCAAAATTGACACTTTGCCCAGAGAAACTCACCTGGCGTTCGGCCATTTTGCGGCCCAGCGCGTCACTGATCCAAAGGGAACCTCTGATGGCTTCCTCGGCACGAATGCGCACACTCACTTGATCATCAACTAGGGTCGGGAATACCGTCATTTCACTTAGGCCGGGAGTCAAATCGCGGGTACCTGTTACGGTACCCCGAGTGAGTACAACAGATGCAACTGCACTGGCAGTAGTCAAACTACCATCCGAAGCTCTGACGCGGTGGTAAACGGTAATGGATCCACCCAAGGGGATTCCCGCCGTAGCCAGCAAGGTATCTATTGAACCGTAGGTAAGGGAAATGGACAGAGCATCCGCTACATTGCGGCGGAATACAACCAGCGCAAAAAGTGGATCAGCGGCCAATTCCCAGGTGTAGGCCAGTTTGTTTTTGTCTGTACCAGCCGCCCATTTTGGCTCCAACAGGGTAGAAGACTTGCCTTGCAAAGTCAAGGTTCCACCATCGGGCGGAGAGGTGATGGCTCCCGCTTGAGGAAAACGATTGATCTCAGGCAAAATTTGCCCTCTGATCTCCCCACTGCGTGAAAAATCACTGTGGACATTGGCGTACAATCCATTGTCGTACAAAGCATTGACTTGGTCAGCGGTCAAGGTATACTGGTTGTCAGCAGCAAAATAACTGCCACCGAGGTTATCGGCATCGAGAGTTGGCTTGATGGGGATGATCACCCCGCCGTTTTTACCAGCGGTATTGGTATGGATGTGCGAACCAACCGCAGCGGCATAAGCAGCTTGTAAACCTGCAAAACGTCCTGTCAAGGTCAGGGTAGTGCCCGACAATTCAAATTTCAAGGCACCAGCAGCAGTAGAAGCGACAGCTTGAACTTCATTTGCCCCCAAAAGTGTGGCTGTGAAATAAGAAGTAGCCAGGGGCAAAATTTGGCCCCGAACCTCTCCACCACGGAATGCTGCGGTATGGATATTCGCATAATTCAAACGCTTGCGCAAAGAGTCGATAAACCCGGCAGTCATGGTCGCACTATTGTCGGCAGCGGCAAAAAAACCAGAACGGTTATCAGCCGAAGGTGTAGCCTTCAAAGCCCTTGCGATTGAGCCATTTGAACCAGCCAGTCCACGGTGAATGTGAGCACCACCCGCTACATCCGCCGCAAAGTCAGCACTCAAGCCAGCAAAAGCTCCGGTGAAAGTGCCGTTGGTACCTGCGATTTCAAAGATGCCCATCCCTGTGGCGCTGGTATTCACTGCTGGTTGCTCGCTAGCGCCAGAAAGCGGAGCGACCAGGTACATGGTGGCTTCGGGCAGCAATTGGCTGCGCAATTCTCCGGAGCGCTGGGTAGCTGTGTGGATGTTCACATACAGCTGGCGATTTTTCAATTGAGTAACCTGATCTGCTGTCAGGGTAAAGGTGTTGTCCTTTGCTTCGTAGCGACCACCCAAGCCATTGGCATCGATGGTGGGTTTTAAGTTAAATTGAATGCCACCTGTAGCACCAGCGTAGCCCAAATGGACGTGTGAACCACCAGCTACGTCAGTAGCGACTGCACTGCTTAAACCTCTAAAAGTACCGGAAATCACCAGTTCTGTACCCAATAACTCAGCTTTCACTGCGCCCAATCCTCGAGAAACCGCTTCGGGCACTTCAAAAATGCTGGACAGATAAGCACTGAAATTGACTGGCTTCTCTGGCAAAAGCTGCCCACGAATCTCGCCTCCGCCAAAAGTAGCAGAGTGCACATTGAAATAGCAGCCGCGATTGAACAAGCGTTGTACTTCCACACTTGCGATTTTCAAGGCATTCAGGCTGCCATTCAGAGCACCCGACCGCAAATCAGTAGGGGTAAGGGTCACTTCCGTCAGGATGCCACCGTTTTCACCCGCCAAACCCCGGTGGATGTGTGCTCCACCTCTAACGTTTGCAGCGAGGTCACTCTCCAATCCGTTGTAGGAGCCGGATACGATCACGTTGCCGGTATCCACCACTTCTACAATGACCATACCTGTCGCCAGCGTATTGATGGCCGGTGATTCATTGCTGCCGGAAAGGTGAGCGCGGAATACGGCCCGGGTGGTAGCATTGACGATTTGACCCCGGATCTCGCCTGAACGCGCCTTGGCGCTATGTACATTGGCGTACCAGCGACGGCTATTTAAGGCAGTAATTTGATCTGCAGTCAAGGTAATGGTGTTATTGGCGGCTTCAAATACGCCTCCTTTCAGATCTGCATTGGCAGTTGCCTTTAAGGGAATTTGAATGCCTCCGTTTTGGCCCGCATACCCCAGGTGGATGTGCGCGCCCCCGGATACATCAGCCGCAAAATCTCCTTCCAGGCGATTGAATGAACCAGTAACAATCATTTGAGTGCCGCTTAACTCGACGGCGATTGCGCCACTCGCCTGGGTCATCACCACCGGGTTTTCATAACTACCAAATAGATTGGCTCCATAATAAACATCGGACTTTTTCAACAACTGCCCACGAATTTCACCAGAAGTGAATTTTTTGGAATGGACATTGGCGTAGAGTTGGCGGTTGTTTATGGCCGTAAGCTGTGCCGCAGTGAGTTTGAATTTATTTTTTAGTGGGTCAAAACTTCCTGAAAAGGGATTTGCACCAGGAGTCAATACCAAAACAATCTGGATGCCTCCATTTTGGCCAGCATAACCCAAATGAAGGTGTGCGCCTCCGGATACATTGGTAGCGACACTATCTGTCAATCCGGAAAAACTTCCGCTCACGGTCAATGTATCGCCAATCAAGGTAGCCGTTACAGCACCATTGGCCAAAGTGGAAACGGGATTGCCTTCATTGCGACCGCTTAAAGTAGCCACAAACACCGTAGTATCCACCTTTACCACTGGAACTGTATAGGTAACCACTAAAGATGGAGTCCCTGTTGCGCTTTGCCGGGAGTTGAGGCGAACGGCAGAACCATTGGTACCTTCATTGCCCAACAATAGCCAACCAAAATTACTGGCTTGTTTTGCCACCCAGTCTTGCACGTCTTTGACCATTCCAGTACCGGTCCAGGTAGAAACAGTTCCTGAGCTTACATTGGCGGTTCCACTGATCGTAGCTAAAAAATCTCCCCCTGGGGTAGTCCAGGTTTGAGTATTGAAAGTACCGTGGGTCCAGGTAGCATCATTGGTAGCTGGTGTAGCCCCGCCGCCTTCTTCACCAGTAGCATCGGAGGTTCCTTCCCCCCAGGTGGTAGTAACTCGGTGTGCTTCAACATTAGTAGCAGCTTGTTTGGAACCAGTGAGTTGTAACTTTACGTCGGTAATGGTCGCATTGGCAGGAATACTTGCTACATCAAACTGAATCAACGCTCGGCGAATGCCGTTAACGGTAGCCTCAGTTTTGCCTACAAATAAGTAGGTTCCAGCACCATTGCTTTTACTCCCCTCGCTGAATATCGTATTGTCTTTGACTGCTTTGAGGGTAACAGTTGTTTGGGCAAATGAGTTGCTGTAGAACAAACTCACTAATGCCACAAGAGATAAAATACGGGTGTAAAGGTTTTTCTTCATCATGATTAGGTTAAGTGCATAAAAAATAGGAATGGGTACTGTTTGCTTTGCAACAGTGAAAAATGATAAGTGCGTTTGGTAATGATGGGATTGCCCCACTTGAATTACACCCTATACAGCATGCTTTGGAGGAAGGTTGCTTGGCTTGGCAATAAAAAATTTATTTGGTGAGATCAGCGGGATGAAGTGATTTTAAGGCAGCCTGTACCGTAGGGTCATTTTGATTCATCACCGTAAAAAATCCTTTGTCGTCGAATAGGTGTTTGGCGATGCGCGCTTTGAGAAAGCGGGCAATTTCTTTTTGGGCAGTATTCCATTCCTGAGTATTGCCAGCTAAACCATTCTGGATAGCATAAGTCTTAAATTCAGAGAAGGTTTGTTCGTTGAGGTTGAATTTCTTCTGGAAGGCGTTCAGTCCCATTTTGGACAATTGCTCCCGTTTGGGTTTGTCCAGATATTTGACCACAAAAGCAGGAATCATTTGGCGAGCGTCCAGAAAAAAATCGTTGATTTGGACGGTATCCAAAGGTACAAACACGTCGGGAATGATGCCGCCGCCGCCGAAAACAACCCGGCCCTTAGTAGTAAAGTATTTGGTAGAGTCTTTGATGTTGATCTTATTTGCGGAAAGCAATTCGCCGTTTTTGAAACGTTCTTCAACATCCCGGTCGTACTCTTCCGAGCCATGATCGTAGGCTTTTTGAATCGACCGCCCCGAAGGGGTGAAATAACGGGCAATGGTCAGGCGCAAGGCCGATCCATCGCTCAATTGGTATTGTTCCTGTACCAGGCCCTTGCCAAAGGAACGGCGGCCCACGATCACTCCACGGTCGTTGTCCTGAATCGCGCCAGCCACAATTTCACTAGCAGATGCGCTCCCTTCGTCAATCAACACCGCGACTTTATCGATGGGGTAAAATACCCGCCCATTGGAGTTGAATTCGGCACGGTGGGAAGCTCGGCCCTGGGTGTACACCAGCAGGTTGCCTTTATTGGGAAACAATTGGCTCAACATGTTGGTTGCCATTTGCATGTAGCCCCCGGGGTTGCCGCGTAGGTCGAGTACGAGGTCTTTCATGCGGCCCTGCTCCGACAAAATGCGCATGGATTCCAAAAACTCTTTATCGGTTTGTGCGGTGAAACGATTGACCCGGATGTAGCCCACCCGATCACTGATCATGTAGGCGGCGTCTACACTCTTGACAGGTATTTGATCGCGGGTAATCCAATACTGATGTAGTTTTTTGCTGCCAGAACGCAGCACTGAAAGTTGCACTTTGCTACCCTTTTCTCCCCTTAAAAAGCTGACAATTCTCTGGTTGGACAATTTTTCACCCACAATTACTGAATCCCCAACTTTGATGATTTTATCTCCGGGTAAAATGCCCGCAACTTCGGAAGGGCCGCCCGACATGGGGCTGACCACAACGGCGGTATCTTTGACAATCAAAAACTCCACCCCAATCCCATTGAATTTTCCGTCCAATTGTTCATTGACTTCTTCCAATTCCGATGCGGGGATGTAGGATGAATGAGGGTCAAGTTGTGACATCAGTTTTTCAATGGCTTCGTCCACCAGTTTATCGCGGTCTACTTTGTCTACATATTTGGATTCGATGTAACGCAGGAGTTCTTCGATTTTACCTTCCCGCAGTCGATAATCCTGGCTGGCGTCACTCTTGCTGATTTTGATGGCAGCAGCGGATTGGGGCAGGCGCATCCCAATCAGAATTCCAAATACCATTGACACTGCAATGATGAGTGGCAACCAAATTTGCACTTTATTTCTGAAATCATTTGGGCGTGTCGACATAGCCAGTTCAAAACAGGTTCGAGTGAAATAATGTAAACGAATTAAAGTAAGGACAAATTTCGCACATTTATGTTGAAATCGAAGCGATTATTTTTTGTTTAGAATTAAAAAATACCAACAACTTGTATTTTAAATCAACTTGATTTATATTGTAAGCTCAAACGATTGCAATTATGATAAGCGACGTGAAATTTCCACTTACCAATCAGGAACTGGCAGCATTAGGAAAGGGTGCTTTGGTGCGGATCCCCGCTACTTGGGATGAATACTGGGAAGTGCTCACTTCCGCAGAATACCGCGCTGATTTTTACAACGATGAAATCATTGCCAGTATGAGTTACGAAGGTGAAATCCACAGTCTACTTGCGACTAGACTAACTATTCTTTTGGGTGCTATTTTTGACGAATCAAGCCGTTTTAGGTTGTACAACAGCAACCGCCCCGTCTACATTCCCACCTGCAAAAGCCTCAAAACCGGGGTTTTTAATGCCGATGGAATGGTAGTAAGTTTGCCCGCCGCACCTTATGAGTACCAACCGGGCATGACTGCCGAGACCAACCCCATTTTACTGATCGAAATCCTATCTGAAAGCACCCAGGCTTACGATTGGGGCACCAAACTACGTTGCTACAAAGAGATTCCCAGCCTGCAACAGATTTTCTTCTTTGAACAGTCCAAACCCAAAGTGTACGCCATCGAAAAAGAAGCCAGCAATCGCTGGACCGAAACCATCCTAACCCAAGCGGAAGAAACCATCCTCATCCAGGGCCAATCCATCTCCTTGCAAAGAATCTACCGCGAGTTGTTTTTCCAATAATCCAGATTAAATCAATTTTTGAAAATTTTATGCATTAAAATTGGCTTTTTTTTGAAAACATTCAAAAAATTAAGGAGATTTGTTGAATTGTTTGAAATCATTTGCACCTGCAT
Organism: Saprospiraceae bacterium; assembly: GCA_027488855.1. Lineage (GTDB taxonomy): Bacteria > Bacteroidota > Bacteroidia > Chitinophagales > Saprospiraceae > Haliscomenobacter. The sequence goes on along the minus strand of JAIYAV010000359.1, from coordinate 28,424 downwards.
GAAAAAAGGAATTGAAATTGATCGATTGGACAAAAAAATTTTATCGATCCTCATGCGTGATGCCAAAATAGCTTATACGGAAATAGCGAAAAAACTATTCGTATCTGGTGGCACCATTCATGTCCGCATGAAAAAACTCGAAGATGTAGGAATTGTAAAAGGGCATAGCCTCACTGTCGATCATGGCAAACTGGGCTACGACATTTCAGCGTATTTGGGTATTTATTTGGATAAGAGTTCTTTGTACGAAGATGTAGCCAGAGAATTGGAAAAAATCCCGGAGGTAGTGGAAGCGCACTACACGACTGGCTTGTACAATATTTTTGCCCGGGTTTTTTGTAAAGACACCACTCACCTTAAAGAGGTATTGCACGATAAAATTCAGAACATCCCCGGCATCCAACGCACCGAGACCTTCATCTCCCTTCAGGAAAGCATCAATCGACCACTGGAAATTTTGAGTGACGATGGGGAGGAAGAAGATGAGGAAGAAGAGATGAGAGATGAGAGATGAAAGATGCTACCGCAGTGTTTTTGACAATGACCTTGTCTAAATCTCTGCGGTAGCATCTTTCATCTCTCATCTTTCATCTCTAAAAAATCTAGCCTCCTAAGTAATTTTTCAACAACTTACTCCGATTTGCAGAGCGCAGCTTATTGATTGCCTTGTCTTTGATTTGGCGTACCCGCTCACGGGTCAGGCCAAATTTCTCACCGATGTCTTCCAAAGACATGGGGTGCTCCACTCCAATACCAAAATACAGTTTGATTACATCACATTGGCGGTCGGTGAGTGTGCTCAGAGAGCGTTCAATCTCACGGCGCAGTGATTCATTGTAATCCAAACCAGCATCGGTACTAGGTGTAGTGCTGTTTTCGAGTACGTCGAGTAGGGAGTTGTCTTCCCCTTCCACAAAAGGCGCATCCATGGATACGTGACGCGCAGCAACACCCAAGGTGGTTTCTACTTCTTCGGTAGGAATTTCGAGCAGTTCTGCCAATTCTTCGGGAGAAGGCTCGCGCTCGAATTCTTGTTCGAGTTCAGAAAAAGCCTTGTTGATTTTATTGAGGGAGCCTACCTTATTTAAAGGCAAGCGTACGATCCGCGATTGTTCAGCCAATGCTTGAAGAATAGACTGGCGAATCCACCACACGGCATACGAGATGAATTTAAACCCTCGGGTTTCGTCAAAGCGTTGTGCGGCTTTGATCAGACCCAGGTTACCTTCGTTGATAAGGTCACTCAAGGACAAACCTTGGTTTTGATATTGCTTGGCAACAGATACTACGAATCGAAGATTGGCTTTGGTCAACTTTTCCAATGCTGCTTGATCGCCTTGTTTGATCCTCTTGGCTAGCTCCACTTCTTCCTCTGGCGTCAACAAATCCACTTTCCCAATTTCCTGTAGGTACTTCTCCAGAGACTGGCTTTCCCGGTTCGTGATCGACTTCGTGATCTTAAGTTGTCTCATGCACAATCTTTATTTAGTATTAAGGAACAATTCTTTTCATAGAGTAGTTGAAAGCCTAGTACTTAAACATGGCTTCAAGTTGATTAAACGATGAAACACCATCGGTTAACAACTAGTTCATGGAATTACGTGTTTGGGTAAGGAGTCACAATGGGATTAAGGCATTGAAAATTGGATGGGCCATGGAGGTGCTTTTTAGGCAGCATCGACACCCTCTTTTTACAATCGCCCACAAAAATATTGGAATTCCTCGTTACTGTCAAGTAACTGAGCATAAGTTTATGCATAAATCTATTTCATTTGAAAAAGTTTGAGGAACAGAAACTAAATAAAGGTACATTTTGACTGGGCTATTTTTTGATTTGTCCGCGTTACTCCTCAGTTGCGTAGTCCGCTATGTGCCTTCCTCGGGCCCTGCCAAATCAAAAAATTACCTATCTAAATCTGTGTCTTTATTTCGTTTCTGTTCCTAAGCATTTGGAATTTCCGTTTTTTTACTTTTTATTGTGCGATCAGTAGAAGACAGTGACCAATTGCTGTCTTTCACCGCCGAAATCATTGATTTTTATTGCCTGTATGAAAAGAGCCCAACTTAAACAAGAATACATTTTCCGAGCTTCACCGCAGATTTTGTATCAATTTCTGACTACACCTTCTTGTCTCATCCGCTGGTTTTGTGACAACGTGGAAATCGATGGTGAAGCATATACTTTCTATTGGGGGGACTCTACCGACGAAGCGACGGTGGTGGAGGACGTGGAAGATGAAGTTTTTAGCTTGCGTTGGGAAGGCCTGCACGAGGACAATGAAAAATTGGAATTTAGAATTACCGAAGCGCCCGTCACCGGAGAAACCATCCTTACCCTTACCGATTACTGCGATGACAACGAAGTAAAAGACCAAAAAAGGTATTGGGACAAACAAATGGGCGAACTGCAAGTTGCTTCTGGCGGTGGCTAATCCGCGCAACACGTTAATTTTCATCGGATGAACCTCATTTTTGGTATTGCCTTAGACAATCCATCCTGGCCACTGCCCGACCATTCCCAAGGCGGCACCTTGTGGTTAGGGCCAAATGGTCTATTGCAATGGCTGGAATTTTTTTATGGCTTGGCAGGTCACAAAAACAACAATGAACACCTGCGCATTGAGCAATACCGCCAGGCTATCCGCCAACACCTGGAACAAGATTCTACCGCTTTTTTTTCCCGTTCTTTTGCTGCCGATCAATTCGCAACCGCGGCCAATTTGCTCAGCCGTCGGGATGAGTTGTTGTTGGCTGGTTGGGATTTTGCCTCAAAATCCACAACTCCAGCTCGTCTGGCCAGCATTGCCCAGGTTGAAAAAGCCCTACAAGACAGTGAGCAAAGCCTTCCTGCTGGCTTTGCCGATCGTTTTATTGTCCTGGAGCAAAAAATCAAGCAGCGATCTGCTCCGATCCAACGCATCAATTTCGTTGAACCAGCTTCCCTATTACCTGTACATTGGCTGCGCCTTTTTCAGGCTTTACAAGAACAGGGGGTAGAGCTCAATTACCCCCTACCTCGGCACCAACCCCAGTCCGATACCGATTTGGGGCGTTTTCAGGCTTTTTTGGCCGGACAAAGCCAGACGCAAGAGCTAGCCAAAGATGGTACCTTATTGTTGTTGCGGGGAAAAAGGGACACCGATTTAGGAAGTTACCTAGCTGCTTTGTTGCGCCGCAACCCTAAGTTTCGCCCCTGTTTTCTGATCCCGGATAAATCGCGTACCCTGGATGAAGCATTCATCCACGAAGGTGTACCCAGTTTGGGTATCCAACCTGCTTCCTTGGCGCGACCCACGCTGCAAGCGCTCAAATTGATCCCTAATTTTTTGTGGACGCCGATTGATCCTTTCAAAATCATGGAGTTCGTCTGCCTACCGCTAAAACCCCTGGAAACGGAATTGGCCAACCGCATTGCCCAACAGATGGCCCAAACTCCCGGGATACTGGGGGAATCCTGGCAGGCCATGCTTGGGCAGTATTTCAGTGAACTGGAAGAACGAGCCGCAAAAGAACCAAGCCTGGACATTCGGGAGATTCGCCAGCAGTACCGTTTTTGGTTCGAACGGCGGCGTTACGATATTGCTGGAGTAGTGCCCAAAAGTGAGGTGGAAGAAATTTTTCTGTACCTACACATTTGGGCTACCCGAACTTTGGAACAAAAAAGCAACAACCCGTCCTTGTTGACCCTGGCTGAACAAGCCAAGCAGATCGTAGATTTGTTGCAAACCCTGCCCGAAAATGAGTTGACCCGGCTGGAATTGGAGCGCATCGTACGCACGGTGTATGAACCAGCGCCCATGCAGATGAGTTTTCAAGAGGTAGGTCGACACCCTTACGTACACCAGCCCAATGCATTGACGGCTCCAGTCCGCGACTTGATTTGGTGGAATTTCACCCAAAACGAGCCCGATTATTTCTTCTCCCGCTGGTACGATCAGGAGCGGGACTGGCTTCAAGGGCTCAACATACAATTGAGTAGTCCTGCGGATCAAAATGCCTTATTGGGCTTTCAACGCCGTCACCCTGTTTGGATGAGCAAGCATCGTTTGATTTTTGTCATTCCCGAAATCGCGGAAGGTGAAGCCATGCTTCCACATCCCCTCTTGGGTGATTTGGAGGCTTGTTTTGGTCATTTAGAAGCCATTACCTGCACTGAAGACAACCAGTTGCTGGCGCGGTATTTTGACCTGCCTAAAAAAGTAAACATTCCTTTCCGACGTTTGGGCAAACCAGCGCCGTTTTTGCGTTTGAATCACCCGGAAAAGTTGGTGGAACGCGCTGAAGAAACGTTTACCAGTCTGGAAAGTTTGTTGTACTACCCCTATCAATGGTTGTTCCGCCACCACATCCGCCTGCGTAAATCTTCCATTCTCAGCATTGTAAAAGACAGCACGCTGCAAGGAAATTTGGCGCATCGTTTTTTCCAAAACCTTTTACTCATCCCTGAGTTAAATAGCTGGACCAAACTTCAAGTCGATCAGTGGATCGATCGGGAAGCGGAACGGCTCTTACACCGGGAAGGGGCAGTACTGCTGATGTATGGCAAAGAAGCGGAGCGCAAACGTTTTTTAAAACGCCTGAAGTTTGCCGCCTGGAGCCTGGTGAATTTGTTGCAAAACAACGAGTGGCAAGTAGCAGCTACGGAATTGCCCCTCGAAGGAAAATTTGCCAATATTCAGTTAAATGCCCGCGCAGACTTGGTTTTGGCACGAGAATTGGAGCAAACTGTCTTGGACTTGAAATGGCGTGGAGGTCTGCGGCGAGAACTGATGATCAAAAACGAAGAAGACTTGCAGCTCGCCCTATACGCCCATTTGTTGCCGCTGAGTACAGAACAAGTCCATACGGCTTATTTCATCATGGAAAATGGACGGCTCATTGCTCGGGATAAATCTGCATTCAAAGACATTACCCCAATCAGTCCCGATGTGAATCCAATTGAGGTGCGAAAACGCATCCTCCAAAAGATGGAAGCTACTTTGCAGTGGCGCTTGACACAGATCCGCCGCGGCGAAGTGGAAATCCGCTGTGCAGCCACCATTGCCCATTTAGAGGAACAGTACGCTGAGGACGATTTATTGGCCTTTTTGGAGCTAAAAAGGGAAGATGCCCCTTTTGATGATTATCGAACTTTAATCAATCTGGTCAAGTGAGCTTCTATTCCTAATTCTTTTGTACTTCCTGAGACAAAACTTTCGTTTCTCCACAATGGGGGTTTTTGCTATTCTCGTGTCTGTACCTATAATTGATGTACTATTTTTGGCCCCCGTCATAATCTTAAAAATAAGTGAGCATGTGTTTGATGTACTTACAAAGATTTGCAACCAAAGCCCTGCTTTGTACTGCCTTGTTTTTTTCCGCTGGACAGCATGATCTCAAAGCGCAAAACCTCAACGCAGCCAATGTAGCAACAGCATTGTACCAAGCTTTAGGGCAAAAGCCTGATCAACAGCATTTCCATATCCTGGTGAGCCTCAAAAGCCAGGTAGACCTTTCGAGTTGGCAACAAGGAGAATTACGGGGTTCCAGCTCACGCGATCAGCAGGTTGCTTCCCTGATCAATGCACTGCAAAGTAAAGCAGCAGCTACCCAACCCCGCTTGGTCAACTGGATACAGGCGGCGAATGGGGTAGAAAAAAACTCGGTCAAAACTTATTGGATTGCCAACATCATTGAACTAAAGGCTAACGCAGCCTTCATTGCTGAATTGAGCAATCACCCGGAAGTAGACTGGATTGAACCTTTCCCGGAAATGGCCATTGAAAGTTATCGGTCTGCACCAGCTCCACCACCGCTCAGTCCAGGCGGCATAGAGCCGGGTTTGAACGCGATCAATGCCCGCGCTTTGTGGCGTTTGGGCTATACCGGATACGGGCGCAAAGTATTGATCATTGACTCCGGTCAAGAGTATGAACATCCAGCGCTGCGCACCCAGTTTGCCTACAATTATGGGTCGCAAAGCGCTACCTACCGCAGTTCCATCCTCGGCGACCTATGTGGTGAGCACGGTACCGCCGTAGCAGCCGTAGCCGTTGGTTTGGATCGATTGACCCGCGATACGGTGGGTGCCGCCTTCAATGCCTTGTGGATGGGTGGCCCAGCCGCTTTCCGCAATCCGACCACCAACGAAATTTGCCCATTGGAAGGCATCTCTACGAGCACCATCGAAGTTTTGCAATGGGCGCTCAATCCCGATGGAAATACCCTCACCTCCAGCGACATTCCCGATGTGGTCAACAATTCCTGGGGCAACAGCAACAGTGCCGATGAGTGCCGAAGCGCCTTCCGCACTGTGGTGCAATCCTTGGATGCAGCTGGAATTGCCGTCGTTTTTGCCGCAGGCAACCGTGGGCCAGATCCTTCCACCGTTAACCTTCCTGGTGGGTTAAACCTCGATCTGGTTGTCCCCATGTCGATCGGTTCGATCAATGGAAATACCACCAATTACCCCATTTCGGACTTTTCGTCCCGAGGGCCTACCGTCTGTGGTCGCGATGGCAGTTTTTTGATCAAGCCAGAAATGGTTGCCCCTGGTGAGCGCGTGCGGACTGCCACTTTGCAAGGTGGTTATTCTACGGTAGATGGCACTTCTTTTTCTGCACCCTATGTTTCTGGCGCAATTTTGTTGCTCAAAGAAGCCTTTCCTACCCTTAGTGGAAAACAGCTTGGGCTGGCCCTGTACAATTCGGCAAGAGATTTGGGACCTGCTGGTGAAGACAATGATTACGGCCGGGGTCTTATTGATGTTGGCGCAGCTTACAACTGGTTGATCAGCCAAGGTTTTCAACCCACCCCTCCCCTACGCGCGGCCAATGATGTGATTCATGTACTGACCAAACCACGTATTTACGGGTGTGATCGGCAAGCCTATATTGAAGTAAGCTTTGAAAACAGTGGGTCCGATACCCTGCGCAGCATGGACATCATCATCCGCCGCGACGGTCAAAGCAATGTTTTGTTCCAAAACCGTTGGACGGGGAAATTGGCACCGGGCAAACTGACCAGCTATTTTGTCCCTCCTTTTAATGCCCCGGTTGGGCGCTACATTGTGGAAGTGGAATTACTCAACCCCAATGGTTTTGCCGATGCCCGGGCATTGAACAACAAGTTCAAAACCTATGTCAACGTTAGCGCTTTGTCGCAATTGCCAATCGCAGAAGCTTCGGCGGTCAATATTTGTGCGGGTAGCCAAGTTTTGTTGAGCAGCAACTACGCAGGTGAAGGCACCGTGCGCTGGTTCAATCAGAATACCGGAGGCACGGTACTGGGCACTGGCAACAATTTTGTCACTGGAGCGCTGAATAAAGATACGGTATTGTTTGCCGAATTGACTTTTAATCGATCCACTGGCCGCTTGAATCAAACCGGTGGTGATGTCGTTTATAGTGATTCAGTCGGTGGACTGGTTTTTGACGCCTATTACGATTTTATTCTCAAATCGGTTACCATTTATCCAAATCGGACTGGACTGCGGTTTTTCACCTTGCGGAATGCTACTGGAGGGGTACAAACGATCAATTATCGGGTGAGTAAAGTGGGGGAGCAAAAAGTCCCGCTCAATTTCAAGGTGACGCCAGGTGCCAATCAGGTCCTGGAATTGACCCGTGGGGCGGAATTGTCTGTACTCAAAACCAATTCCTCCTACCCCATCGCCATTGCGGATGTGTTGGCCATCAAATATGCCAACAATGTGGAAGGCCCAGATGATTACCCCTTCTTTTTCAACTGGGAAATTGAATATGGTTACCCGTGTGGCCGAACGCCCGTGTTTGTGGACGTAAATCCAAGTGCAGCCAAACCTCAATCCCAATTTGCAGTACCCAGTGGTTCTCTTAAGCCCAATACTACTCTGAGCTTTCAGGATTTGTCAACGGGAGCAACCGCACTCGTGTGGAATTTTGGCAATGGACAAGTGAGCACCGAACGCAATCCAACTACTATGTACGCCCAGGCAGGATCTTATCTGGTCTCGCTAAGCGCCACCAATGCTGAAGGCTGTAGTGACGTCAGTGTAAAAACCATTCAGGTCGGCCCCTCCACTTCAACCACCGAACAAGATGCATTGGCTTATCAACTCAAAATATTTCCCAACCCAGCTCAGGACGAAGTCAACGTTGAATTCAACCTCGATCGGAGCAGGTTGGTGCGGGTAAGTGTGGTCAATAGCATTGGGCAAGTATTGCGTACCCAAAACCTGGGTGAACGTACGCTCGGTCAGGCTCAAATTGCGTTGGATCAGCTGCCAGCAGGCGTTTATTGGCTGATGTTTGATGTGGAAGGCATAAGGGTCGCGAAAACACTTTTAAAGAGATGAAAGATGAGAGATGAAAGATGAAAATGGCAACCCAAATCTTTCATCTTTCATCTCTCATCTCTCATCTTTAATCTTTAATCGCTCATCTTTATCATGGATTCCTGCGAAATCATCGTCGTTGGTGCTGGATATGCGGGCTTAACTGCTGCCCGCCATTTAATCAAGGCAGGCAAAGAGGTCGTTGTATTAGAAGCCCGAGACCGCGTGGGCGGGCGAGTCTATACCCAACAATTAAGCGAGGACTTTTATGTAGACTTGGGTGGCCAATGGATTGGTCCAACACAGGATAAAATATATGCTTTGTGCCAGGAATTTGGAATCAAAACATTTGGCACGTACAATCAGGGAAAAAACATCATTTCACTAAGGAATAAAGTCAAAACCTACCGGGGTTTAATTCCCAAAATAGACCTCCCCTCCTTACTCAATCTAGATTTTACTTTAAAAAAACTGGAAAAACTAGCCAAACAGGTAGACCTCGAAACACCCTGGTTGGGGGATCAAGCCGAGAAGTGGGACAGTAAAACTTTGGCTACTTTTTTGGATCGTGAAGTAAAATTCAGCAATGCACGGGCAGTTATTGATGCGGGGATGGAGACCATTTATGCTACTTCCAGCGCTGAAATTTCCCTACTGAATGCCCTTTTTTACATCCGCTCTGGCGGTAGTTTGAATGGGCTACTCAGTATTGACCAAGGTGCCCAACAAGACCGCATTCAAGGTGGAGCGCAATTGCCAGCCGAGCACTTAGCTGATCAATTCCGCGACAGGATTCGTTTAAATGCTCCTGTCCGGCAAATTGCCCAGGATGACACTGGCGTAGTTGTACAATACGATGGCGGCCAAATTCGAGCGAAAAAGGTAATCGTGGCCATTCCACCTAACCTGGCTGCAAAAATCGATTATCGTCCGGAGCTACCACCTACCCGCGTTCAACTCACGCAACGCATGCCCATGGGCACCGTGATCAAATGTTATGCCATATATGATCGCCCCTGGTGGCGGGAACTGGGTTACAGCGGGCAAATCGTTGCAGACCCCAATTTGCCTTTTCAAACTACCTTTGACAATTCGCCTGCCGATGGCAGCAAGGGGGTCTTGATTGCTTTTTGCCTGGCCAATCGGGCTCGTCCACTGCTGAATTTAAGCATGGAAGAACGGGGTAAAATCATCCTAGCGGGCCTTGTGAAATGTTTTGGGCCGGCAGCCGCCAAAGTAGAACAATACCTGGATCACAGTTGGGCTGCTGAAGAATGGAGTGGTGGTTGCTATGTAGGGCTACGGAGCCCCGGCGCTTGGGTGGGCTATACCAATGCGCTGGTGGAGCCTTGTGGGCACATTCATTGGGCAGGTACGGAGACGGCTACGGTTTGGAACGGATACATTGAGGGGGCAATTCGGTCGGGGGAAGATGCGGCGTTAAGCGTTGTCTCGTCCTAATATTATACTACACGTAAAAGGATTGTCTCAAGCGTTATTCTAAATCGGCTCAAAACATTACTTGAAGAGTGAGTACGCATAAAAAGTAAATTTTAGTTTCGATAAAAAAAATAAAAAACAAATTTTATCTTTGTCGACTAAACACCACCTAATGCTACCACAACTCGCTCAACTCCTCTACCAGGAACTCCAAAAAATCATCGAAAACGATCAACTCGACGCCGCAGCCCAAACCGAGGCCTGCTACCAATTGCTCGTGGTGATGCTGATGGAGGCGACCAAAGAGGAGCGATTGCGCTTTGTGAACCTGTTTTCGCGCATGGCTTTCGCGGGACAAAAGTTTCAGTTGGACAAAAAGCTCCAGTTTTACCAGCATCATTTTCGCAAGGTGGCCCAGGAAGTGCGGCAAAAAGGAGACTTGCGTTCGGATCACCATTTTTTGCCGGGCTTTGCCTACAAAGTCGTTTTGGAAACCATCCAGGGCCTCAGCAAAATCCCAGCCCCGAATGCCCTGCTCAACCAAACGCCCCCCAGCTGGCCCCAAACCTTCCGACCCGTCGACATCAAGGAATACCGCCCAGTGGTGCGGGTACTGGCACTGGAGGATCGCCCGAAGGAGCAATGCCTCCTGGTCAAAGACGAAAGTAGGCCCGACGAAAACATCCTAGTCAAATACAACCTGCCCGAGCGCAACGAAGGCTTTAACCCCACCATCCGGGCCTTGCGCCAAACCTTTGGCTTCCCCATCCTGCTCAATCTGCTGGAAGTAGAAGTAGACACCGAAGGCTATTACCGCCCCCAAGCTTTTGTGGTGGAGCCCGATCATTTGGTGGATGTAACCGGCGTGGCGGAGTGTTTTGACACCGATCACACCGTGCCGGAAACCTACTTGTTGAAGAAGTTTTTGCCCTTTAGCTCCAGTTCGGCCTTGCTCCTGGGGCACATTGCCAACTTTTTCCTCGATGAATTGATGCACAATCCCCAGCAGGATTTTCGGGAGGTCTTCAAAAAAGTATTTGCGCTCAATCCTTTGGCTTTCTGTTTACTGGAAAACCGGGAACTGTCCGACCTACACCACCGTTCACAAGCCCATTTTGTCAACCTACAACGGGAAATTGTGCTGAGTTTTCCCGCCCAGGGCATTCATCCCGAGCAGTGTTACCTCGAACCCACCTTTTATTCCAACATCCACGGGTTGCAAGGGCGTTTGGATGCATTGTACCGCCATGGCAACAAATCGGCGATTGTGGAACTCAAGAGTGGCAAACTCTTCAAACCCAATCAGTTCAAAATCAATACGGGACACTACATCCAGACCTTGCTTTACGACCTGATCATTCGGGCGACCTACGGCAAGGAAATTGATCCGACCAGCTACATCTTGTACTCTGCCCTGGAAACCGACAGCCTCAAATTTGCCCCCGTCAACCGCAGCAACCAGTGGGAGGCGCTGCAGGTGCGCAACCACATCCTGGCCTTGGAGCACACGCTGCAAGGACTGGGCCTGCCCGGCCAAGGGGAAGACAACCTCGAAGACCATACCCAGCGCCTGCAAAACCTCATGGCTGATTTCCGTTTTCAATCCGCCAGCAAGTTTGCCCAACGCGATCAGGAGCATTTTCAGCGGGTCTACAGCGCTTTGAGTGAATTGGAAAGGGCCTATTTCACCGCTTTCACGGGTTTCATTGCCCGCGAGCACAAACTGGCCAAAACCGGCCTGGATGGCATCGAAAGCATCAATGGTCAGGCCGCCCTCTGGCTGAATCCCTTTCACGAAAAGCAGGAACATTTTGAAATCCTGAGCCACCTGCAAATCACCGACAACCAGGCGCGGGCCGATGAAGCGATCATTCGTTTTGCCCGCAGCGAACATACCAATCCGCTGGCCAACTTCCGCGCTGGCGACATTGCCGTGTTGTACCCCTTTGTCAACGAGGAGCAATCGCCCTTGCGCAACCAGCTCTTCAAGTGCAGCATCATTGAATTGACCGCCCAAACGGTGACGGTGAGCCTGCGTTCGCGCCAGTTCAACGACCAGATTTTTAAGGAATACGCCTGGTGGAACCTGGAGCACGACCTGCTCGACAACAGTTTCACCGCTCAATACCGCGGCCTGTTTGAGTGGGGCAGCAGCAGCATTTTTAAACGCCAACTCCTACTGGGCATCGCTGCGCCCGCTGCGCCCCTGGAGCTTCCGGCCAGCCCTGCTCCCACTGAAATGACGCAGGAGCAACAGGAGATTTTCCAATCCATCCTGGCTTCGCAAGACTACTTCCTGCTTTGGGGTCCTCCCGGCACAGGCAAAACCAGTGTGATGCTCAAACACCTCGTCGGGCATTGGGCGGATCATACCCAGGACAACCTTTTGCTCCTAGCCTATACCAATCGGGCGGTGGACGAAATTTGTGAGGCCATCGAAGCCTACGCGCCCAGCATGCGCAGCCAGTACATCCGCATTGGCTCCCGCTACTCGACTGCACCCGCCTACCAGGATCGACTGCTGAGTGTACTGTCGCAGCGCATCAATACGCGCAAAGACCTGAAAGAATTGGTGGAAGGGCACCGCATCATGGTGGCCACAGTGGCTTCCATCATCGGCAAACCGGAATTGTTTGCCCTCAAAAGTTTCCAGCGGGTGGTGATTGATGAGGCTTCGCAAATTTTGGAGCCGATGTTGGTGGGTTTGTTGCCGAGGTTCAAACACTTCTTGCTGATCGGCGACCACAAACAATTGCCCGCCGTGGTGGCGCAGGATACGGAATTGTCCAAGGTGTACGATACCCGCCTGTACGACATTGGCCTATACGATCTGCGCAACTCCTTCTTCGAGCGCCTGTACAAACGCGCTCAAACGCAGGGCTGGCACCACGCATACGCCCAACTGAGCCACCAAGGCCGCATGCACCAGGACATCATGGCCTTCCCGAGCCGCTATTTTTACGAGGAGCGCCTGCGCATTTTGCCGCCGGATACGCCCGGGCACGAGGTACAGGTCAAGGTACTGGAACATCCCTTGGAACTGGAGGCCCCCGTACTGGAACAGGCCCTGCGCCAACAACGTATGATTTTTTGCTCTACCCCCCTCGACAACGTGGGCGCTGCGCACAAAACCAACCGCTACGAAGCGGAATTGGTGGGGGAACTGGTGGAAAAAATCCAGGCTTTGTACCAACAACAAGGGCGTAACTTCACGGCGCGCAGCCTGGGCATCATCACGCCTTACCGGGCACAAATCGCCCAAATCCGCCAGGCACTCTCGCAAAAAAACATCGACCTGGATCGCATCACCATCGATACCGTGGAGCGCTACCAGGGTGGCGCAAGGGACATCATCATCATCTCACTGAGCACCAACACAGTGAATCAATTTCGTTCGCTGATTTCTCTGTCGGAGGAAGGGGTGGATCGGAAGCTGAACGTGGCACTGACGAGGGCAAGGGAGCAGTTGATCATTTTGGGGAATGGGGAGCTGTTGAGCGGGAATGAGGTGTACCGGGAACTGATGGGGGTGTGTTTTGGGGTGTAGGTTAAAAAATAAACTGCATTGATGCTAATTCAGCATCGATACGCACCAACCACATCTAACATATTGTAACCCGCCGCTTTATCGGCGGGACTCAAGCCCGCCCACTCGTCACATCTATCATCCTTCCAGAGGCCTGCATCATAAAATTGTAGTAGATGCGAGCCTCTGGAAGGATGATAGATGTGATTGAGGGTGTACATTTAAGCCCGCCGATAAAGCGGCGGGTTACAATATGTTAGATGCATTTAAGCGATAAATCCCAGAGATCGTGTTAATATTGTCAAGATGTAAGTTGCAGAACGCTTGGGCTTAAGCTGTAGCTATGTTGAAATTTACAAAATGCTCTCGCGACATCGCTGCTCCATACCCTATACACGCCAAAATATCTTTCTGGCTAAGATAAGGATACGCCTCCAAAATCTCCTCAAAAGTATTCCCTGCTGCCAAAAAATCCAAAATCAGCGCCACCCAAATGCGCGTTCCTTTGATGCGGGGTTTGCCAAAGCAAATATTTGGGTGTACCGAAATGCGTTCAAGAAGATGCTCCATAATACTGTGAATGTTCACACTACTGGACATTTTACTCGGAGGACATCAATTGCCACGTGCTTTAGCGCGTGGTTAACAGGATTTCTTAAAAATGGGCTTTAGCCCTCCCTAAAAAATTGATGCTAGGACTAAAGTCCATCAAAAAGACAATCTCCTTCCACGAGCTAAAGCACGTGGCAATTCATGTCCTTCGATTCTGAAATACAAAAATGTCCAGTAGTATGGTGAATATTTTACTTGTACAAGGGTAGTTTTCGGATACGGATTCCCCCTTCATCTATGATAATCAAATTAATGCGCCGCAGCAAATGCAATCGCTTCATAAACATCTGTATTAGACAACTTCGGATAAGCGGCGACAATCTCCTCCAAATTCATTCCTCCCGCCAAATAGGATAAAATAGCCGCGACAGTGATGCGAGTGCCTTCTAAACGAGGTTGTCCATCACAATAATCAGGATCAGCTACGATACGTTTATATCCAGTGAAATGTACGTTTTGCATAGGTTTTGAAATCTTCTTACAAACTTATGTTTATTTTGTCATTGAATCAAGAAAGACTAGGCCACATTTCTTGAACAACCTACCTACCTCTCCAATCCCTTCATTTCGCCTTAGTCAAAACCCGTCAAAAGTGCCTTGCAAGTGCATCGGGAATTGATGGGGGTGTGTTTTGGGGTGTAGGTTATTGGTGGAGTTTGGGTTCTAATCTTGGTACAAATGAAATTGGGGAAATTTGTTCGTAGCGCCAACGATTGCCTTCTAAAGCACGTCTAAATCGCTTATAGAGATCATTCCTTAAGCGCCAAACTTTGGTACTATGAAAAACAAAAATGCACTTTTGCTACTTTGTGCCCTGCTGCTTTTTACCCAATGCACTAAATCTGAGCAGCCCATTACTGAACTTGAAGGCAAATACATTGGAGCCTTAGCTGGTGAATGGGAAAAAACAACCATTAAAAATTTCAATACCAATCCTGATACCTTGTATTCTTCTAACCAATATAAAGAGGAGAACCTAACATTAACACTTAAAAATTTTGAGTCTGAATTTGTGATTTCCAATAGATTGAACAAAGGAACATTTTCGATCAAAGGTGATTCCGTCTTTTTTGTAGACTTATCCTTACCTTGCCCTCATCTCATTGACTGTGGTTCTTATTTACAAGGAGGATGGCAATATGAAATCAGCAAGTCCGGCTTGAGGCTCACAAGTACTCATAATGGGTTTGAGCGACACAATAATATAGATAGAGAATTGTGGAAAGAGAAAAGGATCTATGAGCTTAAAAAGGTAAACTGAATCATAACTGGGCACGAGAGCAGTTGATCATTTTGGGAAATGGAGACTTGTTGAGCGGGAATGAGGTGTATCGGGAATTGATGGGTGTATTTTGGGGTATAGTTAAGTAATTTATTTCTCAAAGTACTGCAGCTATTGAGAAAGACATAGCATTTAAATGCCAAACCAAATCATAACACACAGGAATCTACATCTGGGGATAACTTCCATCACCATTGGATTCGTTGGACTGGCCTATGGCATTTGCCCGGGCAAGGTTTTACCCTTGTTGTTCACCTTTAAGGTTGAAAGTGTCGATTTGAATCATGTTTTCAGGTCAACAATGGGCCTTTATGTAGGCTTTGCAACATACTGGATCATTGGCATTTTTAAATTTGAACATTGGCGGAATGCAACCTTAAGCAGCGTAATTTTTATGGGCGGCTTGGCATTCGGTCGAATGGTAAGTATAACCATTGATGGGCTTCCCTCGGTTGCATTTTTAGTGGGTACTGTTGCAGAAATGGTACTGATGCTATGGGGAATAAACAACTTGAAGATCGAGTCAAAAATAAAATAGTAAAACAAAGAGCGGTGACCCGTTACCAGACCACCGCTCCCAATTAAACACTATATTCAGCCTTGCGGCCATTCATTACGCCAGATCAAAACGATCCAGGTTCATCACCTTGTTCCATGCGGCCACAAAGTCGTGTACGAAGCGCGCTTGGGCGTCCTCACAGGCGTACACTTCAGCGATGGCACGAAGCTCGGAGTTCGACCCAAAGATGAGGTCAACCCGTGTACCCGTCCACTTCACCTTACCCGTTGCACGATCCCGGCCTTCAAACACATTTTGAGCATCTGAAGTTGCACTCCAGGTGGTATCAAAATCGATCAGGTTGGCGAAGAAATCGTTGGTCAATGCGCCCGGAGTACTGGTGAATACGCCGTGCTGGGAGTGATCAAAGTTGGTGCCTAGCACCCGCATACCGCCTACCAGCACCGTCATTTCAGGAGCAGTCAAGGTCATCAATTGCGCTTTGTCTACCAGCATTTCTTCAGCAGATATCGCGTAGCGGGAAGTCATGTAGTTGCGGAAGCCATCGGCGATGGGCTCCAGTACAGCGAATGATTCCACATCGGTTTGCGCTTGCGACGCATCGGTACGTCCCGGTGTGAAGGGTACACTCACTGAATGGCCAGCATTTTTAGCCGCCTGCTCAACACCTGCACAGCCCGCCAGCACGATCAAGTCGGCCAGTGAAACCTGCTTGCCGCCAGTTTGAATGCTGTTGAATTCGCTTTGGATGCTTTCCAGTGTGCTCAGTACGGTTGCCAGTTGAGTTGGGTTGTTGACCGCCCAATACTTCTGAGGTGCCAAACGAATGCGAGCACCGTTGGCACCACCACGTTTGTCAGAACCACGGAAGGTAGATGCAGAGGCCCAAGCGGTAGATACCAACTGGGATACCGTCAGTCCGGAAGCAAGAATATTGGCCTTCAGCGCAGCGATGTCTTCAGCATCAATCAGTTTGCCCGTAGGCGCAGGGATTGGGTCTTGCCAGATTAGCTCTTCAGTAGGCACTTCAGGGCCGAGGTAGCGCTCGCGTGGTCCCATGTCGCGGTGCGTCAGTTTGAACCATGCCCGAGCAAACGCGTCGGCGAACTGATCAGGATTCTCGAAGAAGCGTCTGGAAATTTTCTCGTACGCAGGATCCAAGCGCAAGGCGAGGTCCGTTGTAAACATAATGGGTGCATGGCTTTTTGTGGAGTCGTGCGCGTCCGGCACTGTACCAATACCTGCACCATTCTTCGGTGTCCACTGATGCGCTCCAGCGGGGCTTTTGGTCAGCTCCCATTCAAATCCAAACAGGTTCTCGAAGTAATTGTTGCTCCACTGCGTAGGCGTTTTAGTCCAAGCTCCTTCAAGTCCACTGGTAATCGTGTATGCTGCATTGCCGCTGCCGTAGGTATTTTTCCAACCCATACTTTGCTCCTCAATGCTTGCTCCTGCTGGTTCTGCACCTACGTACTGATTTGGATCACCAGCACCGTGGGCTTTACCGAAGGTGTGTCCGCCAGCGATCAGTGCAACGGTTTCTTCGTCGTTCATCGCCATGCGGCCAAAGGTCTCGCGAATGTCGCGAGCTGCTGCGATTGGATCAGGATTCCCGTTAGGGCCTTCTGGGTTCACGTAGATGAGCCCCATTTGAACTGCCGCAAGTGGGTTTTCCAATTCGCGGTCGCCACTGTAACGTTTGTCTTCCAGCCACTTGCCTTCAGGACCCCAGTAGATGTCTTCCTGTGGTTCCCAAACATCCTCGCGTCCACCACCAAAGCCGAAGGTCTCGAAGCCCATCGACTCCAGGGCGCAGTTGCCTGCGAGGATCATCAAGTCTGCCCAGGAAAGTTTCTGGCCGTATTTCTTTTTCACTGGCCAGAGCAACAAACGTGCTTTATCCAGATTCCCGTTGTCGGGCCAGCTGTTGAGTGGCGCAAAACGCTGGGTACCAGCACCCGCGCCACCACGACCGTCGGCGATGCGGTAAGTACCCGCACTGTGCCAGGCCATACGAATGAAGAACGGCCCGTAATGACCGTAGTCGGCTGGCCACCAGTCCTGGGAGGTCGTCATCAGCTCAACAATGTCTTTTTTAACCGCATCCAGATCGAGGGTTTTGAATTCTTCAGCGTAGTTGAACTCCTCACCCATAGGATTGGACAGAGAAGAGTGTTGACGTAGAATGTTCAACCTCAACTGGTTGGGCCACCAGTCACGGTTTCTGGTGCCACCACCAGCGCTCTGCTTTAGTGCTCCACTAGAGAATGGGCACTTGCCTGCGCCATTGCCATTGTTATTTTCCATAATGCGATTGATTTATAATCTTCCACAAAATAAGGGCGAATTTCCTTAAAATGAAATTTATAATACCGATGCCTTTATAGCCAAAAACTATAACTAAAACGTGTGCTTCTTTTTACTATAAATCAAAAAACATGGAACGTAATGCAAACCTCGCTACACATTTACATGAACAAGCCACTTGTTTACATCTCAAAGCAGGCCATGCTGAAACTGCTACAACAAGAAGTAAGCCCTCATTTTTGCTGTAAAAATCCATCATGAAAACGAACATTACCAACACCCTATTCTGCATCATCGCTGTTTTTTGCTGCACACTAAGCTTGACTGCTCAAAACTCCCCCAAAATCAAAAATGCAGCGGGAACTGAAATCCAATTGGGGCCAATGCCTAGAGTCAATACCCCCATCAAAACCCCAACAACCCCAGCACTTTCCACTTTTCGGCACAATCTCCCCAACGGCGGCACCCAAACCGTTAGTCTGTACAAATCCCCGATCAGCAAGCCTTATGAATTGAGAAAAGGATTGTCTCCGGTAAATGGAGGAGATCCTGCCTACAGCTGCACCAACATGAACATCACTGCGGAATCAGGAAATTTTGAGTTGTCCAACTTTGCCCCCACTGATTTCATTTACCCCGGTGGAATCGTGGATGGCATGACCATCACCTCGGGGGAATATCGGCAAATTGCAGCGGCAAGAAATCCGTTAGCCATTTCCATCAGCCTTACCAATGGTGGCGCCGCTCCTGTGAGTGCAGCTGTGAACAACCCCAATTTGGCAAGCGTCAGAGAAGCGGTTAACCAACTTCTGGCAGGCAATAATTTTAGCCAAGGTGTAGAAGTGGGCGAAACCAAAATAAAAACGGTCTATTCCTCAGAGGACATCGCAGTAATGATGGACGTGCATGCCCGCAGTTTGTTGGGTAGCGGCCTCAGCAGTGCGGTAAGCGTATCTACCGAAGCCAATAAAATAACGGTGGTGAAAGTCATCAAGCAGCGTTTTTACAGCGTTGATGTGGTGCCCCCCACAAATTCACAAGACTTTTTTGCAAACCCCAATACCCAGATTTCCCCAAACTGGACTTACATCAGTTCTGTAAAATACGGTCGAATCGGAGTTTTGGTCATGACTTTTGAATCAAAAAGCCAGGACATCAGCGTCAGCCTTGAAGGTAAAATCCAGGGCTTGATCGGAAGCGTTTCGAATTCATTTGACCAGGAAATCATCAATAACTTCAAAAGTTTGAGTGTTCAAGCTTTTCAGTTAGGGGGTGCCCCCATGAACATTCCTGGTGGTTCCGTAGCTAGTTTGGCGGCGGCCCAGAATATTTTCCAGCGCTTTGACAACTGGACAAAATTACCTGTTCAAAACCCACAACCGATTTCTTATTCGCTGCGCTTTGTCCAGTATGAAAATGGTGGTCCGGCTATTGCCAGTCTGCAGTCTACGCTGAGCTACGTTGCACGTCGCTGTATTGCCCGTCAGCCACGTTATGAGGTAGTACTCAAGGAAATAAAGTGCATCCGCGCTGATGATAGCAATGGCGATGAAGACCTTTATGGCACGCTGAATAGCAAAGCCTTCAAGGGCAATAATGCAGGCATCCTACCCTTGTTCAACCAACCTGAAACCGTGTTGCGCATCGTTGAATGTAGCAATAAGTCACTCCAAACAGGTGCATCTTATAGTCCACCCAACAACCTGCGCTACTACGACGTCCCTGCCGCCGACTTGGACGCCCGCATCATCATAGGTGGAGACCTGGACGAGGATGACAACTGCGGCGCATTGAATACTGGCGATGACGACGAGTTCGACGACGAAAACGGGGCCAGAACGCAGCGCACCATTTTCTTCAAAAACATCGGTACAAACCCTACAACGGTTCTTTTCGATCATAAAAGCGGTGGATCGCACGTCCAGCAGGTATGGATTTTGAAAAAAACGTACCTGTAAGCGATGGTACTTAAAAGATGAGTCACTCCCAATTTTTTAGAAAATCACCAGAGCAACAACCTTTTTAAGCACAAAGGACACCAAGATCGTCAACGTTTAACTTTGTGTCCTTTGTGCTTTTCTCAGTGCCCTTTGTGCTCATTTATTATTTGTGCTGCTTATTCGGCGAGATCACTCACATCCTCCACAAACTCCAAAATATCCCCCGGCTGGCAATTCAGCGCCTTACAAATGGCTTCCAAAGTACTGAAGCGCACCGCTTTGGCCTTGCCCGTTTTTAAGATGGAAAGATTGGCGATGGTAATGTCTACCTTTTCCGCCAGTTCCTGAAGTTGCATTTTGCGACGCGCCAACATTACATCCAGATTCACAATGATCGGCATGGTTTATACGGTTAGTTCGTTTTCTTCTTTGAGTTCAATGCCCCGTTTGAAAATTTGAGCGACAATGTACACAATGGCTGCGACCAACAAAAATTCGTCGCCGATTCCAAAGTTGCCCAATAATTCCCCAGTAGTTTTTTCCAACCTTTTGAGATAAGTCATACCCACCATATTGACTAGCCAAAGCCCGAGTATTTCAAAAGCAATTTTCTCCAATCTTTGGGCAACTTCTCTTGAAAAGGGTGTTTTGAGGTTCAATTTTGACAACAAGCGAATCGCCATGTACCAAATGTGAGCCGTGGTAGCCGATAAAAAAACCAGCATCGACATGGCATTCACAAAATACTGGATATGGTATTGGCGCAGCTTGAGGAACTGTTGATTGACCTCATAGAGCTTTTCGCTGAATGCAGGGTTGATCACCCCGACGACCAGCCCAACAGTCTGAGCCCCCGCTTTTATGGCATACCCGACGAAAGCCAACCAGGCCACAATTTTCAAAAAAGTTAGAATTTGTTCTGTCCGTATTTTCATCTTTACTGTTTTTGACGAAGCAAATATCAGTAAATATTTATTGATAAACAATAATTTTTTAGCTAAAAATGATAAAAGTCGGACAAAAAGGATAAAAGCGAATCTTCAATCTACCAACTAAGCCCTATCTTTGATCAAAACCTGCAAGTCCATTCTTTAATCTGGATAAAATGACCATCTTGAAATCCATCACCTTTGTATGTCTGATCGCCATCCTGGCTGTATCTACTACTCCTGCCCAAAACACGACCTTTAAACCCGGAGAATTCAAAACCTGGGCTCTGACTCCCCCCCTCGGCTGGAACAGCTGGGATTGTTATGGCCCTACCGTAGAGGAACACGAGGTAAAAGCCAACGCCGATTACATGGCCAAAAACCTGAAAAAATACGGCTGGGAATACATCGTGGTGGACATTCGTTGGTTTGTAGAAAACGACAAAGCGGGTGGCTACAATCAAAAAGACCCTCGCTACGTGTTGGATGAATACGGCCGCTACCAGCCGGCAGTCAATCGTTTTCCATCCGCCAAAAATGGGCAAGGCTTCAAGGAATTGGCGGCATATGTGCACAAAAAAGGGCTAAAATTTGGCATCCACATCATGCGGGGCATCCCCAAAGTAGCGGTCAACAAAAAGCTACCCATCGCAGGCACCAAGGGCATCACCGCCGATCAGATCTACTCCACCGAAAACCTCTGCAAGTGGCTGAGCGACAATTACACCGTTGACGCTAAGAAGCCCGGTGCCCAGGAATACTACAACTCCATTTTTAAACTCTATGCCGAATGGGGTGTCGATTTCATCAAAATTGACGACCTCTCCGCCCCCATCTACCACCAGGATGAGATTGAACTGATCCGCAATGCCATCGATGCATGTGGCCGCAAAATTGTGCTCAGTACCTCCCCTGGCGAAACCCCATTCAATGCTGCTACCCACGTAAGCAACCACGCCAACATGTGGCGCATGGTCAACGACGTGTGGGACACCTGGCGGCACATTACCCACCTGATGGAGGTGTGCAAACAATGGTATCCCTACATCAAACCCGGAACCTGGCCCGATTGTGACATGATCCCCCTGGGGCGTCTCTCCATCCGGGGTGAAGTGGGCAAAGACCGCATGACCAGACTGACTAAAGACGAGCAATACACCCTGATGACCTTGTTCAGCATCTTCCGCTCGCCGCTAATTTTTGGCGGTGATTTGCCCAGCAACGATGCCTTTACCCTTTCCTTGCTGACGAATAAAGAGGTCCTAAAAATGCACCGGGAAAGCAGCGAGGTACGCCTACTGTATCAGCAAGATGGCAAAACGGCGATCACTTCCAAAAACAGCAAAACCGGAGAAACGTATTTGGCCTTGTTCAATACCTCCGAAACCCCGGGGCTGGAACTCAAAGTGGAGCTCGCAGACCTCAATTTGACGGGTAAGGTCAAAGTGACCAATTTGTGGAGTGGGGAGAAATTGGGGGTGAAAGAGGGGGCTTTTGCGCAAAGTTTGGCGGCGCATGGGTGTGGGTTGTTTAAATTGAGTTTGGGGAAATGATGAAGCACTATTGGGCTTTACTAATATCAAGAGACGCGATCCTTCCAATAGTCTGGATCGCGTTTATCATGTGCCAGGGCGATCACAAATATTTGGTCTTGTTCAATTCTAAAGATCACTTTGTAGGGAAATTTCTTCACTCTTGCACTTCTGAATTCACCGTAAATGCAAGGAAAGCGCTCAGGAAATTTAGGAATCGAGTTCAATGCGGAGGTTAACCGAATACGAAATTGATCGAAGGCTTGTCTGCTTCGTTCCTCGTACCAGGTCAAAGAACTGTCGATTTCTACTTCAGCGAGGTTATGGTAGCTTAAATTCAACGCCAAATTTTTCTGTTAATTTTTTGGATAATTCTTCTCCAGAAACAAGCGTTGCCGTTCCGTCCAACACCTCCTGCCAACGCCGATCAATTTCTGTCTCCCATGCGGGGGACAGATCATCCTCGTCCGTTTCAACACCGATTAAGGCGAGAAATTCAGCCTGTTCAGCTTCACTTAGGCTCGAATATTCTTTGACCAATGCTTCAATGCTCATATTTCTATTTTAGACTTCGGTCTTTGTAGTGGGGCAAAAATACAGCCATTTTTCAAAAAAAGCCATGCCCGTATCAAATTGAAACACCGATTTTTTCAAAAAAGGCTATCCTATAGCCATCCCCTAACCATCGATTATTCCTCATCAGCCACAGCCCAAACACCCCTACTTGTAGAATCCCCACTTTTAGTCCAAAGATTGATGCTATATTAGGTAGTCAGTTCTAAAACTGTTGACACCAACTTCCATTCAATACCTAACTTTCTAAACGCATCAGAAATGAAAAAAATCACTCTTCTTGTTGCCGTAGGCGTGCTGGGAATGCTCTTTGTTTCCAGTACTTACCAAAAAAACCAAAACAAATACAATTTTAGCAAGGGCACCCCCGCAGTAAAGTCGATTGCCGCTTTGGCTTTTGGCCCAGACGGGGTGTTGTTCATTGGTGATTCACAGAGTTCAACCCTGTTTGCGGTAGAAACCAAAGACACTAAAAAAGCCGCCAGCGCGCAGTACGACGTAAAGAACATCGATGTAAAAATTGCCGAAGCGCTGGGAACCACCAAAGAGAATGTTTCCATCATTGATATGGCCATTAACCCGGTTTCCAAAAAACTGTACATCGCAGTAAAAAGTGCCGACGGCACTCCAGTGTTGCTCAGCCTCGGCACCAACAACGAGCTCAAAGCCGTTTCCCTTACCGATGTAAACTTCTCTTCGACTGCTGTCAACAACCCTCCAGACGAAACCAAAAAAGACCGTCAGGGCAAACCATTGAGCCTGATGTCCATTTCGGATATGGGTTTTGAGGATGGTAAATTGTTGATCAGCGGCTTGTGCAACAAGGAATTCAGCTCTTCTTTCCGCAGCATCAGTTTTCCATTTACTGGCAAGGCAGCTGAAGAAGCTACGCTGGAATTGTACCATGCCAACCACGGCCGTTTTGAAACCACTTCACCCGTGCGCACCTTTTCCACCACGACCATTGAGGGCAAAAAATACGTAGTGGCTAGTTACACCTGCACGCCACTGGTGCTTTTCCCGATGGATGAGCTGAAGCCCGGCGCACACGTCAAGGGCAGAACCATCGCCGAAATGGGCAACCGGAATACGCCAACTGACATGATCTGGCTGAAAGACGGCAATCAAACTTTCCTGGTGATGGCCAACGACAACCGGCCAGCCGTTAAGGTAAGCCACGAGGAGATTGCAAAATTCCAAGGCACTTTGACCGAAAAAGTGGAAGGAACTGCTGGCACCGCTTTCATCATTTTGCCCCATGAAAAAGTGCTGCAAATGGCTAAATTGGACGATAACAAAGCTGTAGTCATTCAAAAGAAAGCCAATGGCGACATTGATCTTTGGACTTCCGATGGCAAAAACATCTAAGAGAACTACCATAAAAAAAGCCGGGTTGCAGCTGATCTGCGGCCTGGCCTTTTTTTTACTTCTTGCTTTAAGTGCTTGCCAAAAGCAAGAAGCGAGCATTGAACTGCTGTGGAAAGACCAGCGGGCGACTGGTATATCCATCCCCAAGCAGCTCATTAAGAACTTTTCGTCTGCTGCCGCCGATCCTTCGATCAAAGTAACCCTGGCAAATGGCAACAAGCGGGCCATTTTGGGCAAGTTCTCTGCTGATAACGCTGCGCTTTTGTTTGAACCATTGATTCCGCTAACGCCTGGCCTTACCTACCATATCCTGGAAAACAATCAGCTCATCGGGCAAGTATTGGTTCCTTTTAAAAAAAACGAAAAAGCACCAGAATTGCTGGCGATTTACCCACTGCTCGATACTTTGCCCGAGAATTTACTCAAGTTTTATGTCCGCTTTTCAAAACCAATGCGCAGCGGTGAGTCTTTACAATTCATTCATTTATTAGGCGAAAAAGGGGATACCCTCCGCGATGTTTTTTTGAACCTACAGCCCGAATTATGGGATACCGCCGGTACTGTCCTCACCCTCTGGCTCGATCCCGGTAGGATCAAACGGGGCCTGACCCTAAATCGCGCCCTGGGCAATCCGCTAAAAATGGGTAAAACCTATCATCTAGTAGTTTCATCTGCCTGGAAGGATCAGCGCGGGCTAACACTATCCCAAACCTACCGCAAAACCTTTGTAGCCGGGAAGCGGGACGATTTGGCACCAGATGTCAAACGATGGCAAATTCAACTTCCAATGGCTGGCACTACTGCTCTGCTTCAGATCAAAACCCAGGAACCTTTGGATCATTATTTATTGGGTGAGTCCATTGGCATCGTCGATCAAAACAACAGCCCTGTAAAAGGAGAAATAAGACTGAGTAAAAAAGACGATCAAGTGGTTTTTTTCCCCGCCGTGCCCTGGAAATCCCAGCGTTACCATCTACAAGTTGATGCCCGCCTGGAAGACTTGGCTGGCAACAACCTCAACCGCGTTTTTGATCGGGACATCAGCAAATCAAAAAGTAGAAACAAGTCTTATTATGAGCTTGAATTTGAGGTGAAGCCTTAAGTGCTTCTTCAGTGCCTTAAGTTTCTTAGGTGGTGAAAAAGAAAAAAACTATCCCAAGTCACCCCTTCCCGTTTCCAGCCGATACCCCAAAACGCCTACTTAGGCACTTTCAAAATGGACGAAACCTCGTCAATACTATTGATGCCTTCTATACTTTCCAAACGAGCTACGATTCCCCAACCGTAAAAATCATTGGCTACCGCAATCATTAACTCATTTTCCCCCTGTTTTAGGCTTATGCCAAAACTGGAATTGTCTTTGGACATCCGGCCCTGGGGGTATTTGCGCATGCCTTCTTGGCGGTAGAGGTTTTTGTCCACAAATACTGTTTGATTGTTTACAAACACCCATACCTCATCGCTAAACCCCAATTGGAGGCGGGTCTTTACTGGTTCATTGGCAATGATTTTAGTCTTGAGCCAAACCATTTTCCGGCTTTGGTTGCCGCCAAATTTTCGGGTTAAATTGATGAATCCTGCTCTTTCAGCTACAATACTGTCAGAAAAGCTTTCGGGCTTGGGTTGAGTCAACAAATAAGGTTCATTGCCAAGAGGCAAATCCATAGGGGGACTGGTTGCCCATTTGCGCAAGTAGTTGACCTCATGATTGCTCAAGTCAACTCCTTCCTGGGAGGGCAAACCTTCGGCTTCATTGGGCTTGATTTTGAGGTCGGTGAGGTAAGCCGCACCTTCAAATGCGATGCTACCCTCCTTAAAGTTACCTTCCAATTTGGGGATTTCCAGCACTGGTTTTGGCCAGTGATTCATGTACACACGCATTTGGTGCCCCGAAATCACTAATTTCATATGATTCCATTCCCCAACCTTAATCGGTGCCGGGCCTTGGTATTGGGGGTACATGTCCCACATGTTGATGCCATCAAAATAGGGCGTATATTGAATGGCGTCATTCCTGAGTTTGTTAGCAATGGTGCCGAAGCGTAGGTATACAATCTCCTGTTCTTTTTCATCCTTTCGATGAAAGTAGATGGATTGTGCAAATTCGGGCAAAATAGGTTCAACATCAAACTCGATTGTTCCATCTTTAAAAACCAGGTCTTTAAGTACTACTTGTCCTGCATTTTTGGCAATTTTCATGCTTTTTTTACCTTTATAGTCCACAAATTCTACTTTCCCGTCTTGGAAAATCCATTTATCGGGGCTTAGTGGAATGGTATGATCCACGGCTTTAACTGGCATACCTGCTGTTTTACTTTTTTGAGTAAATGCAAGATTTTGCAGCGCGCAGAAGCATAGAATGAGAAGGGTACGTGCTTTCATAAAAATGATTTTTGATTGAGCGCTAAACTAAAGGGGGAAACTGATTCACTGCAATTCAAATGCGTTACAAATTAAGTTCAAGAGTATTCAAGCCTATTTTTGAACTAATTTTGTGGCATTGACGATGAGAAGATAATGATAGAAATCACCACACCTGAGCAATTGGAACAGCTCAAAATTCAAATTGAAACGCAGCTCAAATGGGGGACCAGTGAGCAGTGGGGCAATTATGATTTTGAAAAATTAAACGAAGCAATAGCGGAAAAAACGGGGGTATCCTTGAGTGTGTCTACCCTGAAGCGGATTTTTGGTAAAGTCCAGTACGCCAGCAAACCTTCATTGAGCACACTCAATGCCTTAGCTCAATTTCTTGGTTGTAGCGATTGGCGCGATTTTACAGCAAAAAATGCTCAGGATGCCAATGCCCCTGAACTAGAAGCAGTACCGATAGTTGAGCCCAAAAAGAGGAATTACTACATCTTGGTTTTTATAATTTTAGGCTTGATTTCTTTAAGCATTTTAGGTTTTTTGGGTTTGTCCAGAAAATCTCAGTACGCTGCAGATGATTTTGTTTTTCATTCCCAAACCATGCTTACTGAAGCAGTGCCCAATTCAGTGGTTTTTGATTTTGATGCTTCTAACGCTGCGGATCAGGACTCTGTTTTTATTTGTCAAACCTGGGATGTTCGACGCAAAATTCAGGTTAATAAAAACGATAAGTACCATTCAGCGATCTATTATTACCCTGGCTTTTTTAGGGCAAAACTCATGGTTGGAGGTCAAATCATCAAAGAACATGATATTCAGATCAATACCAACGGCTGGCTGGGGCTAATCGAGGCCGATTGGGGAGTCCCGCCCTTGTATTTTAAACCAACAGAAATCGTAAAAGCCGATAGAGTAGAGGTAGATCAGCATTTGCTCGATCAATATCAGTTGAAAATGAGCCCTGAGTTGCTCAAAGTGCGTTTGTACAACCAAAAAGACATCAAGGGCATCATGAGCAATAACTTTACTTTCGAAACGGAAGTAAAAAATATGTACGCGCAGGGCAACAACATCTGCCAAAAAGTTGAAGTGTTGCTCCAAGCAAAAGACGATGTTTTGATTGTCCCCATCGTGCATAAAGCCTGCATTGGTGATATTTTTTTAGCGGCATTTGGTTATTTTGTCGAAAGTAAAAAAGCAGATTTGAGTGGGTTTGGCACCGACCCCAAAACATGGACAAACTTGAAAATTGTCTGTAAAAATGGACTAATGAAATTTCACCTCAACCACCGGCAAGTGTATGCGGTCCAAATACCCCATAAGGCCACCGAAATTGTAGGGCTGCAATACCGGTTTAGCGGCGGCGGCGCGGTAAGGAATACCTGGCTGGAAGGAAAAAGTGGAAGGATACGCTTTTAGAAACATGGATAGCTGCAACAGCATACGATGGAACTGAGCTTAAAATTTCAATTGGACAAATATTTGATGGTCAATCCATTGAACATAAAGTACGCAATCGAAAAATAAGCACTGAATTCAGAGAAGATTACAAATATGACGACCTTGTAAAACTAAAGAAAGATGATCAGCCTACCAATAAACTCGTGATACCCTTGGAGGTAGCTGAAGTTAAGCTGAGTAAAACCGCTCATTTTAAAACGGGGGAATTAATTTATGGCAAAGCCAAAGTCGTCACTCAGCCCTATTATTTGAAAGAACTTGGCGCTGAATT
>JAIYAV010000421.1 GCA_027488855.1 Saprospiraceae bacterium | reverse complement strand
GGTCTTTGGTTTCGTGAGTTTGATTGGCTATAACTTTCTCACCGGATCGGCCATCTCCAAGTTCATCAATGTGGTCGCCGACGTCTTTTCCCTGATTTTCTTTTTGTGGCATGGGTACGTCAGCTTTGAAATTGCCCTCCCGATGATGGTTTGCAATATGATTGGTTCGTACGCAGGCAGCCGAACGGCTATTTTACGGGGAAACGGATTCGTGCGCTTGTTTTTTCTGGGCGTGATTGGGGCCTTACTCTTGCGATTTGGGTGGGACGTTTTTTTTAAATAAAACGTAGTCCAATTAGCGCCGACGGCGCGCCTTTTCTAAGGTGGATCCCTAAGGTGTCTTAGGTGTCTTAGGTGGTGAATATTTGCCCTGCTCCGCAGGGCTTTTTTTCTTTTCACCACCTAAGACACCTAAGACACCTTAGGGATTCACCTTAGAAAGGTATTAAATCCTAGATTATTGAAAAAAACAAGGGGAAAGCGATACAATCGCGATCCCCCCTTATTTTTCACTTTTCACTTTTCATTTTTCACTCACTACTCGCTTTCACCCCCAAATGTTTCCCCAACTTCGTCCACTCCGCCCACCAATGGATGGAGTATTGGAAACGTTTCATTTGCCGGGAGGCTGAGAAGTAGAAATTCTGCCCTTTCCAGATATTCAACTCCATTTCAAGTTCTTTAAGGCATTCCATCGCTTGATTGAGCAGGCGCAGGCGCTCCAGGGCTTTTTCTTTTTCCTGTAGAATCAATTGCAACTCTTGATAAACCCGTTCGGTGATGCTCAGCCGCAAGCTGGAACGATTGGTCAATTTGACCTCCCATTTTTTAAACTCGGCAATCAGTCGTTTCAAAGTGCGGATACTGAAGGCATTGCCACTGGTAAACATGGCCACTAGGTCATAGTTGAGGATAAATTTCACTGCGGTGAGGTAAGTCTCCGGTACAGGGATTTTGCTCAATTTGATCCCGGTCATCAATTGGTAGTTGTCATTGTAGATTTCGCGGAAAACGGTTTCGGTGGCGCGCAGGCTGCGTTCAGAAATTTCACCTAAAATCTTGCGCTTTTCATCATTGAAGAGGTGCCAGTACGTAAACCGTTCGGAGCCAAAGTAGTCTTGCATCACCCCCACCACTTCGCCGAGGTCGGTTTGCTCAAATGCGGGAATCAACTTGGCTTCCATCGCATCAAAATCAGCCTGTGGCATATCTACAGAAATGTGCCCGATGATGTTTTGTTGCCCGAGGTAGAGTACCGCGAAACTGAAATGTTTTTCAGACAGCGTCACTTTTGAGCGCACCTTGGTACGGCCAAAAGCCAGGCGTTGGTTGCCCCCCTCATAACGGTGGAACTCCTCACTACTCATTTGGTAGTTAAAAATCTCCAGGTACTCTGGGTATTCCTCAAACAAGGATGAAGCCGCGTAATGCATGCCCACCCGCGCCAAATCCACCCGGGCTGGAATCACGTTTTTCTTGTAACTGCTGGCTCCGTTTTCGTACACATTACTGGGTATTTTTTCCAGACGTTGCAAAAACTCTTCGTGCAGCTCCACGCCAGCCACTTGCTCCGCGTAATGGATGGCCCGGTTGGCATATTGCAGGATTTGGTCAGTTTCCAGACCCGAGATTTCATCAAAAAACCAGCCACAACTGGTGAACATCTGCATCGCTTGTCGCTGCATTTCCATCAAACGCAGGAGCTGGATTTTTTCCTCCTCATTCAAAGGTTTGCTGGCATGCGCCTGGATGAATTTTTGCAACAAAGGCTCATTGCCTCGTTGCAGTACCAGCTGGATGTAGTCATTGCGCGTTGCCCAAGGGTCTTTGAGCAAACCAGCCGTTTGGCTTTCATAAACGGGGATCAATTCATCGCGCAACCAGTTCAGGGTTTCGCGCAAAGGTGCCCGCCAGTTTTGATTCCAATCGGGACGCCCACCAGAGTTGCAACCACAATTGCTGCGCCAGCGCTCTACCCCGTGCACACAACTCCAGGAGCTGTTTTCATGAATTTGGGCTTCCCATTGGGGCGGAAATTTGGCCAGGAAGGCGCTGTAATTGATGATTTGGATGTCAGTATTTTTCTCCAAATGATCCAAACAAGAGGCCAAAGCCATTTCTCCGTAGCGGTGGTGGTGGCCATAACTTTCGCCGTCGGTAGCCACATGGATCAGTTGGGGTGTATCGATGTTTTCAAAAGAGCCAGCTATAGCGTTGGCAAAATTGATGCCATCGTTGAGCAAACCTTTGAAGGCCACATCCTGCGCCACTCCTCCGTGGTAAAAAAACAAGGTGATCGTACGGCCAGAGGGCAGTTTGCACAGGTAGGCCCGGCGAGGGTCGATGCTATCCGAGGGGATGTTTTCCCAGGTTTCCGCACCAATTTTGCGGATGGCTTTGCCCTGGCGAGGGGCGAGCACGGTAAACTTGATGCCATTTTCGGCCAGCACTTCCAGCGACTCGGTATCCGCCGCCGTTTCGGCCAGCCACATGCCTTCGGGCTTGCGGCCAAAACGGTATTCAAAATCGCGAATGCCCCAAATCACCTGGGTTTCTTTGTCGCGGCGATTGGCCAGGGGCAAAATCAAGTGCCCGTACGCTTGGGCCATTGCCGAGCCTTTGCCTCCACCTGCCAAGCGGCTTTCTTTATCGGCTTGGATAATCGCCTGGTAAGTCATCGGATCGGCTTTTTCCAGCCAGGACAACAAAGTTGGGCCAAAATTGAAGCTGATTTTCGAATAGTTGTTGACAATGTTGATGATCTGTTTGTCATTGTCCAACAAACGGGCCGCTGTGTTGGGGGCATAACATTCGAAGTTGATGCGATCGTTCCAATCGTGAAAAGGGGCCGCCGAATCTTGTAATTCCACACTTTCCAACCAGGCATTTTCACGCGGGGGTTGGTAAAAATGACCGTGAATGCACAGGTATTTTTCTTTTTTCATGGCTTCTTTGCAGTGGGGCAAAAAATAAGTGCCCCTTTGTTTGGGTCGAATACAAAGCAAGTTTAGGAAAAAAATGGGAGAATGGAAAGCTTAAGTGGCGGAACAGTGTTTATTTCTTCTTTTGGTCGTACTTGCTTTTTTGCAAAAAAGAAAGTGGGTCATCCATTTCAATGATTTCAACAATCGCCTTCGATTTGTCTTTGGCTTGAGCGTAATAAGCCTGGGTGATTTTGTAGCCGATGTAATACCCCAAATCAGCAGGACGGTCTTTGACCGTATCGCCATTGTACATCCATTTTTCCGCATTTGGCCAGCACAGTGTGGATTTAAACTCGTTCCACAAGGCGCGTTCGTTTTTGTCGCCGTAAATATTGGTGGCACTGTAATTGGTGGTACCAGTGAGCAATTCACCGATAAAATTGGCAATACCCTCACGTAGACTGCTGTAGAGTTGATTGCACGTTATGGCGTTACTGTCCAGGGTGTTTCTTTGCTGAGTATGTACACATTCGTGGGCGATGATGCCCCGAATTTGTAAGGGAATGTTGGGTTCTTTGGTCGTGTCCTTAGGCATCCAATCTGGCCCCAGTTCAGAAAAATCCACTTTCCTTCCAACTGTAGTCATTTCGGTGCCAATCAATACAAATCGATCCGATACTGTGCCTCCTGTGCGGTGTACGCCGATGGCGAAACAAACCTTGAAGGGTTTAAAATTGGTGTAAATGCCTTTGAACTGCTCAAAAACTTCCTCAATCTGAGGCTCTGCTTTTTTGGTTTCATAGGTGTAAGGGCGAACAGTATGGTAGTACTTGGGATATTGGCGAATGGTAGCGACAAAGGCTTCTGCACTGAAATTCCGAACCCGGATAAAATCCAATAAACCCGCCGTAGCGCGATCCAAATACAGGTTTTGGATGGTCAAAATGCTGTCCCAGGTGGTGTTGCACTGTTTGAGTTGGTCAAAAGCTTCCCAAAAATGGTCGATGTCTAGTGTGAGTACATTTTTGTTGTTTTCGATCAAAAGAGCTGCTTGGTCAGCTTTGCGGCGGCGAATTTCAGCTTTGGAGAATTTTTTGATGTACAAACTAACCTGGCCTTGGTCGG
The DNA here is from genome assembly GCA_027488855.1 of Saprospiraceae bacterium. Taxonomy (GTDB): domain Bacteria; phylum Bacteroidota; class Bacteroidia; order Chitinophagales; family Saprospiraceae; genus Haliscomenobacter. The sequence continues at coordinate 17,552 of JAIYAV010000421.1, read as the reverse complement.
CATTGGTATCTTCTTCAAATTGCTGAATCTTGAGGGTGTATTGCTCCGTTTTGCTGGGACTGTATTCAAAAACTTCAAAGCCAAAGCGGCCATTGGGCGAGTCTTTTTCGAGGATTTGTTTGCCCGTTTTGTCCAACCATAACAGCATGACATCAATGCCTTTTTGCATGACCATGATTTGGTAGAGGGAGTCTTTTTGCAGGGTTAAAGTTGTGTTGTAGGGCGTAGTTTTGCTGATGTTGAGGTGCTCGTAGAGGGTGTTGAATTTGGTTTGAGTAAAAGCCGAATTGATGGCTGAGCACATTAGAAATAGGGTGATTTTGGGTGTCAGGTTCATGATTTTTTCTGTATTTTGGGTGAAAGCTAAGGAATATTGGAGGACAAATGGAGACAAGGTTAGGAGAAAAATGGGGTAATTTTGGTGAAAGATTTAGACGGCCTGTTCGTTGGTTTGCCAAAGGGTTCTGGAATCTATTGGAGCTAATTCATGCCCAAACATGGACAACAACTGGTTAACTTTATCCATTCGTAGTGTCTTTTTTCCTTGTTCGACCTCGCGTACAAAACGTAGACCCAAACCTGCACGTTCTGCAAGTTCTTGCTGAGTTAGGCCAAGTTTTTTGCGGCGCTCTTTTACAAATTTGGAAAGAGTAGACATTTTATACCTTTTGGGGTATAAATATAGTGAAAAACGAGAAAATAGTACTGATCGGGTATAACAATCAGGGTTTTTAGTCAAATAATTTGCCACCAAGGCACGAAGACACAAAGTCCCTTGAATCGAAAATGCTTTCTTTGTGCCTATCCTACCATCACGCCGAAGGCGTGATAAAAATCCGCGTAAATCCGCTTTATCCGCGTCATCCGTGCTGCTATTGTTGTCGCTTTGGTACGGAGAGAGAGGAATAATGAATTTTTTGTCGTCCCCTAGCGGGGCTTATTACCATGTGCTAGAACTTGACAACCATTCACTTTGAACTAATTTACATGCGGTTGACCTTTTCAGAATCCCTCACACCTTCAACAACCTTTCCTTCAAATCCGGATTATCCTCAAAAAAAGAATAATACCGACTCGGGCTAGGGATAAATGCAATACTCTTGCCAAAGCTCCCTTTACCTTTCAAATGTAATGTCCCCACCGAAAAGAGCAGCAACGAAGTAGTGGTAATGCCATCCACTTCACTGAAGGGGTAACGCACATTTTTGAAATAATTGGTCACGTATACCCCTTCATGGCCTACTTCTATCCTTTTGAGGCGCATCAAGGTGAACGCCATAAACAAGGTTCCCGTGATGAACACAAACAAGATCACTGCCTTCACCGCCCACGAAGAGGTATTGCCAATGCCCGCAAATTTGCTCAGCATGATGGCCACTGTGACACCGCCCATAAACACAATCCAGAAAATGGGCAGTACAATTTTATACATCAACGTAAGGTTACTCGAAATCCTTTCCATCCACTAAAAATTCAAATTTTAAGAAGGAGTTACTGCTTTTGAAGGCTCATCATCGTCATCATCACGAGGAGCAACCCTTTTGGCAATAATAATGCTGACTTCATACAAGGTATACAAAGGTATGGTTACCAACATTTGGGACACCACATCTGGTGGCGTGATGATCCCTGCAACGATCAGGATGACCACAATGGCTTGCCGACGGAAAGCCCGCATGTCCTGCGCAGTGATGAGGCCAATTCTGGCTAAAATATAAACTACTACAGGCAACTCAAACACCAGCCCCAATGGCAAAGTGAACATCACCATATAATTGATGTACGAATTGAGCGTTGGGACGTTGGTAACGCCGGGGATGGTATAGCCGATGAGGAAGTTGATGGCAAAAGGTGCCATCAAGAAATAACCAAAAACCACACCCAACAGGAACAAGAATGAGCAAACGGCTACTGCTCCTGTGGCGGCTTTTTGCTCTTTAGGCAACAAACCTGGGCTGACAAAGCGCCAGATTTCCCACAATACATACGGTGCAGCCAGGATCAAACCCACCACAAAGGAAACCCACATACTGGTCACAAAGGGTTCAGCAAAACCAATGGTCTGTAAATTGACTTCCGTAGCCGCAAAACACATGGTATCGCCCAAACCTATGCTTTTTGAAAATGCACAAAGTGCTCGATAGGTAATAAAATCTTGCTTGGAGGGGCCAAAAATCAATACGTTGAACATCCAATCCTGCTTAATGAACAGGACTATCCCAAAAACAGAAATGACCGACAACGAGCGGATGATGTGCCAACGCAACTCCTCCAGGTGGTCGAGAAAAGACATTTCTGAACCCACCTTTTTTTCTTCCTGATCTACATCAACTTGATCCAAAGCCATGATGGCGCTATTTTACACTGTAAGTAGAATTTGTGCTCCCGTGTGCCAGTCCCCATTGGTTGTGGATTGGTACTAATGCCAAAACAGTTTTGCACTGCAACTGGTTTAACGAGGACAAATGTATAAAATACTGACGTTTCCTGTACGTTCTGTTATATCTTCGCACATATTTTACCGACAAAAAAAACGTACCATGTTTGGACTTGAAAACATGTTTGGCGATATGGAGGCCCAACAAAAGGCCATGCGCGAAAAATTGGCCGCATTCATTGTAGAAAGTGAGGCTGGCGATGGGGCCATCAAAATCAGTGCCAACGCCAACCGCGAAATCACCAACATCAGCATCGATCCCGCTTTTTTAAAAGATGCTGAGGCTGAGGAGTTGGAAGACTTGCTCTTGGTCGCCATCAATCGTGCGCTAAATAGTGCCCTGGAAAAAGAAGCAGCAGAAACCCAACTATTGCTCAAAGACATGATGCCTCCGGGGCTGGATGGTTTCTTCAAATAGGGTTGCTGAGGGAAACGCAACAAAATAAGCCTCCTCTTCCTTCGTTTTTTACTGGAATCCGATCTGCTGCGGATGCGCAGCGATCAGCCATTATTTTGCCAATTCCAAAAATACCATGAGAATACTTGCCTTTTTATTCTGCCTCTGTTGCACTGTTGCTTTATTCGCCCAACCCACGGCTGGTTTGGTGGCTTTTTACCCTTTTGAAAACAGCAATGTCGATGCTGCAGGGAATACGGCCAATGCATTTCAACCAGCACTCAATCGGAGCTACGAATGTGGCGTAGAAGGGAAAGCACTGGAGTTTTCTGGGGCCCTCGGAAACGCAATCGTAATGGGCCCCGCCAACGACGAGTTCAACACCGAAGACTTCAGTCTGAGTTTTTATTTTAAATCAACCAACTCCAATGGCATTCAATACCTGGTGCACAAACTCACCAGCAATTGTGCACCCACTGGCAATCTTTTTTACATCCGTTACCGGCCTTTTACCCGCACCTTGAACGTGTTTTTGGGGGAGGGTGCCAAAACGGTGAACTTGATTGGTGAGGTTCCCGCCGGAAAATGTTGGCACCACGTTGCGGTGATTCGGGAAGCGAACAAAGTCAAACTGTACATCAATGGTGTCAAAATTCAGGAATTGAATACCCAGGGGCGAATCAATCTATCCAACGATGGAAAATTCACCATGGGCAATTCACCTTGTACTCCGGTAGCCAATCAAGCCCCTTTTGAAGGCTATCTGGACGAAGTAAGGTTGTACAACCGCTCCTTAAACGACAATGAAATCAAATCACTGTATACCGTAGAGCCCGATAACATCGTAACGCGCGATACCAGTATTTTTGTCGGTGGCGCCGTGAAAATCAAAGTGGGGCCTACTTGTAATTATATTTTCAATTGGTCGCCCACCCTTGATGTGGTTTCCCCTTTTGAAAAAGAACCTGTGATTCAACCCCTGACCCCAGGCATCCATTTTTATACCGTCGATATGTCGGATGACAGTGGTGCTTGTACGGCTACCGATTCGATCAGAATCACCGTGATTGATCCCAATACCTTGGATTGTGGCCAGGTATTGTTGCCCAAAGCTTTTACGCCCAATGGGGATGGTTTGAACGAAACCTTTGGCATTAGCAATCCTTTTGTCATCCAGGAATTGATAGCCTTTGAAATTTTTGACCGCTGGGGAAGCCGGGTATTTGGCTCCGCCGACGCTTTTTCCCGTTGGGATGGAAAGTTTCAGGGTAAAGAAGTTAACCCTGGCGTGATGTTGTATAAAATCCGTTACCGTTGCAAAGGTGAGGAAAAATTGGCAACGGGCAGTGTAATGATATTGCGGTAACAAAAATGGTTCCAGGAAATTTCCTGGAACCATTTTTGTTGATTTACCGAATCAATCCCACATCCCCGCGATACAACAACTTCACATCGTCGAGGAATTCCACTTCAATAATGTACACATATACACCTTGATTGGCCAGTTTGGAGGACAATAAACCGTCCCAAACGATGGTCCCGCCAGCACAATCGGGCACAATCCCTTCGGCCTGCATAATCAAGTTGCCCCAACGGTCAAACATCCGAGCGTAGTTGATGGCTTTTACCCCTTTGCAGCCGTATACCCGGAATTCGTCATTTCGTCCATCGCCATTCGGTGTGAATGCATTGGGGATGAAGAAATTGCGGTTGCGATCGAGCTCCACAAAGATGGTTCCTTCCGCTTTACAACCGCTGGTATCCGTCACTGTCAGGATAAATTCAGTATCGTCGCGCATGTCGCGTTCGGTACGGGTAGCCGTGATCACGTAAGGGTTTTGAATTTTATTGTTGGAGAGTCCTCTTACGGGGAGCCATTCGTAGCCCTTGATGGGTTTGCTGCTGGTCACAATCGGGGTGAGTTGCAAACTATCGCCCAATTCTACCGTAACCTGGTTGGGGTTAAAGGTCACAGTCAATTGCTCGGGTTGATTCACTACAATCGTGTCGATGTATTGACAGCCCAATTGATCTTCAATCGCAATAATGTGCCGGCCAGCAAAGATATTCGCCGCTTGATTCAGCGGGAAGCTGATGCCGTTGTTGTCTACGGTAAAGGTAAAATCGGTCAGGTCAACGCCATTGCCACCGTAAGCGGTATCTACCGTAACGGTGGTTGCATCTCCAAAACAGCGTGGTTCAGTTACTGGATTAAGCAAGCCAATCACTGGTGGTGGGGATACCACGGTGTAACTGGTTGAATCTGTACAATTTTTGGTGTCGGTCACGGTCACCGAGTAGGTTCCCGGTGCCAGCTTTTCCGCAAAAGGAGAATTTGGGCGTGAGATACTCCGCGACCAGGTAAAGGCATTTTCAGGCAGTGGATTTATGCCTTCATCTGTATTCACTTTTACACCGAAACGACCATCATTGGTATTGCTACAACTGGAGGCTCTGGAAAAGGATTGATCCACTTCCACCTTGAGTTCGGCAGGTTCTTCAATTTCAATCTCTTGCGTTTTAGGGCAATTGCGGCTATCCGTAATGACCGCAGTATAGGTACCCGCTTGCAGATTACTTAAGCTATCCTGAGTAGACCCGATGACTTGCCAGTTGATGTTGAAAGGAGGTGTTCCGCCTCCTGGCTTGAGTTTTACTTTCCCGTTTGCCAAGCCAAAACAAGTCACGGCTTCTACCACCGCTAAAATTTTGATTTCCGGAGGGCTGGTAATGAGTACTGAATCAGCAGCTGCGCAGGAGTTTGAATCGACAACTACGACCACGTTCATACCAGCAGGTAGCATGGTAGCAGTAGACCTGGCCACTCCAGCAAAAGTTTCCTGGCTGCTTTGCCAAGTGAACTCGAAGCGCCCTCCTCTTCCATCACTGAACCGAGCTACTGCCGTAGCTCGTCCATCTTTACTGCCTTCGAAGCAAGCTACCCCTGTACTGTCTATAAAGGTAATGACGGCGCGTGGCGGGTCCTGCAAAATAGCCGAACCTGTTACAGAAGGACAACCGCTGGCATCAAATACACTCACATCATAAGTACCTGCTTTTAAAGCCGGACGCAACTGGAAGCGAGAAGTATCCCGTCCCTGGTCTTTCCACAAGAATTTATAAGGCGCGGTACCCCCACTGACATTCACCGTCAGCGAGCCATTGGCATCTCCCGGGCAGCGGGGTGCTACCGATGTGATGCTGTCCACACTAATGGGCGTAGGCGCAATCACTTGCGCGGTATCCACTGAACTACAAAAATCGCTCGCCGTTACCGTCACAATGTAGCGGCCAGCGGGTAAGTTGGTAAGATCGGCGCCCGTGGATTGGTTGTCCCAGGTATAAGAAGTAATGGTAGTTCCGGTTATTGCAGTTGCCCTTACCGACAAACGACCATTGGCATCCCCAAAACAACGCAGCCTAAAGTCGTTAAGCTGGGTAATTCGAGGCCCCGCGGGAGCATTAACCGTAAGCCTAAATGTGGTGTCACACCGGTTGCTATCGATCACCGTAATGATGTAATTGCCGGATCGTAGGCCAGTGGCCAGGGAGTCGGTTTTTGCCGTGAGCAGCGTGGTATCCAGACGCCACTGGTAGGCGTAGGGTTTGGTACCTCCACTTACTTTGATTGAGGCCAAGCCATCATTCCCGGGCCGGCAGGTCTCGTTTTGGAGACGACCTCGGGCAACGGAGAGTGGGGTGGGTTGGGTAACGACGATGGTGTCGGAGACGCGGCAGCCTGGAATATCTTGGTCATCCATTGTAACGATATAAGTTCCTACTGGAACATTCCTTAAGGTACTATTAGTTGGTGTATTTACAGGAGTTAATGTTGTGCCAGTCCACGTAAAAAGAAAGGGTTGCTGCCGTGTTTGCCCAATCTTATTTCCAGCAACAAGGATTTCTCCATTTGATAAACCAAAACAAGTAACATCAGCAACAGCGGTATCAATTACTAGTTTTACAAGTGGTTCTATCGGAAAAGAAAATTGTTTTACACATTGTTTACTATCGGTGACTGTAACTGTATAAATTCCTTCAAGGAGGTTGGTATTCGTGGAGGAGGTAGCGGTATCTCCTGCCTGGTTAGGCCATTGGTAAAAGTATCTTCCTCCGCTAAAAGGTAATCCTCCGCTTAAGCTAAGCTGGATTCGGCCATTAGCAATACCAGAACAAGAGTTTTGTGTAATTATAGGTGTGGGTCTAATTTCAGTTGGTGCGGTTAGCGCAGAAGTGCCGATGGCCACACAACCTTTGCCATTGGTCACCGTTACCGAATAATTCCCAGCTCTTAAAGAGTCGACACTTTCCGTTCTTTCGCCAGGGATGTTCCATTGAAACTTATACGTAGAATCCGGATTGCTTAATGGAATCGCATTGATGATGATGACCGCCTCTAAAGATCCATCTCTTGAATCATGGCAAGAAAGGTCTTTTGCACCTTCAACCCGCACCACAAAATCATCCGGTGCAACAAAAACCACCGTATCTCTTTTGACATTTGGAGTACCAGGGCTGCTGTCCTGAATAAAAATGGTATACGTACCCGCCGGTAAATCCTCAAACCTAAAACTGCCCCCAGGTTTCAAGATTGTTTCATCTTGAAAAGTCTGGCCAGGCAAGGGCAATGTTCGAACCAGTTTAACCAGGTAAGGAGCTCTTCCCTTATCCACAATGACTTCAATCACCCCATCGGTGTCCCCTTTACAATTCAATCCAGAGGTTCGAACACTCGTAAACAACACATCATTCGTGACATTTACCTGCCCATCTCGGAATACATAGCCCAATTTAGCGGGGTCTGGTGTACCCACTGTTTCAGATGGATCCCTCGACCCTACAAAATGAAGCGGGCTTGTTGAGCCTAAGGGCCCTTTCACTCTGAAGCAAAAAGTAACCAAGGTAGAACTATCGGCAAGGCTTATCCCTTTCAAGGTATTGTCAGACCAGGACAAGGCCAAACCCAGTTTATCTGAGGTTTGGCCGATGCTACCTGTGCCAAAACCGCCCAAAGCCGGGTTAAAATTCTGGGTGCGAATAAACTGCAATACCGCTGTATCCCAACGGATGTTCATCTCAAACAAGCCTACCTTATTGAAGTTGGTCGTTTTTAAATCCACACAAATTTCATCACCTGTTTTGGCATTTAGATAAGGCAGTTGAAACCCAACCGATTGGCAGCCCGCCATATTTACAGCAAATGACTTATTGCAATTTCGGCCATCAGTGATGGTTATGATGTAACGTCCAGGTTCTGGTACGAAGAAAGCGACCGAATCCAAATGGCGAGCAGTATTATTATTGGTACTGGAAGCTTTGGCTACACCTGTCACCGATGGATCACTTTCCTTGACGATACTGATGGTGAATCTTTCATTGGCATCAAACTCGGGTACCCCCCCTCCCACAATAAACGAGCCAGTACAGCCTGCGTTGTCGACCCGAGTTCTCACCCTAGCCGTATCAATCGGTTTGAGAAAAGCAATTCGGTAAGCCGCATCGGGATTGAGATTGACGCAACCATTGGTTTCGTATCTGTCTCCTGCGAAATTATCAATGGTAATGGGTGCAAAGTAAAGTGCAACCGGTTTGCCTTTGCCAAAAGCCTGGATGAAGCGGCCATCATTCCGATAAGTAATGTTCCCATTGCGCTGCCCAGATACGGACCAGAACAAACCTTTTGGAATCACCGAATTCCCAATGGTTACGGTGGCATCGGGAAATAAGCAGGGCTGTTTCAAGATGTCTGTCGTATCAGGCCCTGTAAACTCAGCCGAAGGGGCACAAGTCGTCACCAGATATACGATACCCGAAGGGGTGGCAAAATTAGGGTCATTGATCACAAAGTTCCCGTTGTGGGTAATCCGAATCGAATCCCCAAAACAAAGATAAATGGTCTCTCCACCCGAAGTATTGCTTTGCCCTTGAATGGCCCCGATTGTCACCGTACCAGCTTGATTGGTACAAGCACGGCGCAATTGGCTGGTTTTGCCTCGTGGATCGAATTTGATGGTGTTGATGTTTTGCCCTTGTAGCACTACTACTGGCAAGAAAAATACGATTAGATAGCCGAAAAATCTGCTCATTTTGCTCATCATTCTGATTGTCCTGAACGAACTAAGAGTGTGTCATTTATCATTTGTAGCGTGAAGCATAAAACCGGACACACTCCTTAAATACTCCGACAAAGAAACGAAACAGAATGACAAATATTTGATGTGTCGATGGGCTAATTTGCTGATTTACTGATTTGCAAACGCACTCATTTGCTAATACACTGGTTTGCTTTACAAAAAACAGCACAGTAAATCAGCATATTGGCAAATCAGCACATGAACAAATCAACACATTATAAGGTGACAATTATACCTTTAAGCCCATCGCGTTGCAGGGCATTGAGGTACGTTTGCATTTGCGCAGGGGTCTCAAAAGGCCCGGCAATGAGGTGATAGTAGGTTTGTCTATTTTGGGTTTGAGCCGAGATCTGGACAGTTTTATAAAATTTTTCCTCAAAGTGCTGCACCTGCCGGATTGCATTTTCATAACTGCTGTACACTCCTACCTGTACCCCCATTTTGCGGGAGCTTGGCAGTGCCGGAGGCGTAGTAGTTTGGCCAATTGGCAGGCGCTGGGCATCCAAATGTGCAGGATCGTCTTCAACACCCGTAGAAATAGTGCCTACTTCACTTTGCTCGATTTGGGCAACAGTGTTGCTTGGGTTATCTATTTTCACCACGGGCACGGTATAAGTGGTGCGTGGGGCAATTCGGTTGGCTGGAGTATTGTATTTGCGCAAGACTTCCAGCATTTGCGCCGCATCGAGCGTTTCTTCGTAGCGGGACACTACGATTCCCGAGGCATTAAAAATCAGCAAAGAGGGCAGGTATTTTACCCCACAAGCTTCCTTGTCGGCATAGCCTTGCACCTCATCTACATCAATTCTTACTGCCAGGTATTGATTGTCCAGGTAAGTCGACACTGCCGGATCAACAAAAGTATTTTTGTCCATCCATTGGCAGGGCAAACACCAGTTGGCGGCAAAATGAATCAACAATGGACGCTGCAATTGGGCTGCTCTGACTTTAGCTTCGGCCAGTGATAAGTGTGCAAATTGTACTGCTTGCAGCTTTTGTGTTGCTGTCAATAGCGTGATTATAAATAGCAGTACCCGAAGAAAGGAGAATTTTTTCATGGGACTATGGGATTATAGTATAACTAAAACATTGCAATATATTCTAATTCCTAATGCAGCGCAACCATTAATCTGTTAAAGTCACTCGCTTTCAGAAGAATCTTTACAATTGAGACTTTTGAGCAGTGAAAGGTGTTCGTCCATGAGGGAACGGGCGGTGCGGTACAATTCTTCAAAGTTGACAATGATCAATTGTAGTTCAGGGGGGATTTGAGTATGGACTTGTTCCAGCTTCAAGCGGCTACAGGTCACGAGGCCCTCCATCATCTGCAACTTGCGTTGGGCATTGCCGTGAATAATGTTCAAAACCTCGGGGTTCTGAGGCTCAACCAAGTGCCCATTTTTGCCCTGACCATTGCTCTTGGTGCAAGGCACCTCGTCACCGCTTAAGTCACGTTGTGCCAAATCACAAATGGAGACGCCAAACAGGCGCGACAACCTCAGCAGGTTACACACCTTTGGCTCGGCGGTGCCGTTTTCGTACGAAGCAATGTTGCCCCGATTCAATCCGATTCTCGACGCAAGTTCTTCTTGACTCAAATTCATCTGCTTGCGCAAAAACCGAATGTTTTTGTCCAAATAAGTAAAATCAACCATTGGTTCCATTCCATCCAAATTAATCATCCAAAAAAGGCGAAAAAAAATAAAAAATCCTCCGTAATAAATTGAGCAGTTGAACGACGAATCCAATCCGTTCGTCTTCTTCAATTAGTGGTTCAAATCTTATAACTTGAATACAAATTTAAGCGCTCATTGTTTTATCGGTGTTAATTTTTTTAACAAAATCCCTTGTTTTTGGAAAAAATTGTCGCCTCTCGACTTTTTTTATTAAAAATGAATCTAAATAGACAAAAATAATTGCACAAATCCCCAGTATTCTTTATTTTTGTAAAAAATTATTACATTAGACTTTGTGAACAGAAAGTCTAATAACCCAAATAAATCACCGGACCATGCTTTACGCGATTCAAAATCCGATCTACGAGCAACTTGACAAGGTGAGCAATTCATTGCGCGCCTTTTCACTCAAACTGACCGGTAACTACAATGATGCTGACGATCTTTATCAAGACACCGCGGTAAGGATCATCACCAATGCAGATAAATACAACCAAGGCACCAACTTCAAAGCCTGGGCGGTTACCATCATGCGGAACATTTTCATCAACAATTACCGCAAGAAAGTACGCCGCAACATGATCGTGGATCAGACCCCCAACAATTTCTACCTCAATTCCGGGGAAGAAAAAGTGAGCAATGATGGCGAACACGATGTGTCTTTTGGAGAACTGATGCGCCTGGTAGATACGCTGCCTACCGATTTTCGCGAGCCATTTTTGATGGCTTACGATGGGTTTAAGTATGAAGAAATTGCGGAGGAACTGGGCTCACCCCTGGGTACCATCAAAAGCCGGATTTTCTTCGCCCGTAAAAAATTGCAAAAACTGTACGACGAAAACTATCGGGAGCGGGCCTAAATGGCTACTTTTGTTGTTGTTCAATAAAAGAAAAGGCGCTGGGAGATGATCTCCGAGCGCCTTTTTTGTTTTACGTTTTTACGTTTTATGTTTACTAAACTTTTGAAGTTTAGTAAACATAAAACGTAAAACTACTCTACTGAAACATTTTCATCCCAGCTAAATCCAACAACTCAATCTCCGCTTGTTTGAGGCGAAAACCAGCCTGAATGGCCCTATCCCGTGCTTGAACCTCCAAAAGGGTAGATTCCCGCACCTCAAAGTTCGTGATTTTCCCGAGACGATATAACTCGCGAGCCAGATTGGCCTGATCCACGGTCACGCGCAGGTTGGCATCTTCCAGGTCGCGCAACTGTCTGAGCGATTGATAATCAGCGTAACGGGTACGGATTTGTGCTTCAAGGGTATACAATATCTCGTCCTGCCGCAATTTGACACTCTCCTCTACAATTTTGGCGTTGGCCAAATTTTGCCTGCGCAAATGCCCATCGTAAATTGGATAACGCGCCGTGAGGCCCACCACCGGGCCAAGGTTACGGTTGGAAAGAATCAAACCTACTGCGTTGCGCTGATAAGAATAGTTCAGGTTGGCAGTCAAGTCAAGTTCAGGTTTGAAGGCACCTTTGATTTCCTTGGTGTTCAGCGAGGCAATTTGTTGATCCAGCTTACTCAGAATGATGTCTGGATGGCTCTGCTTTGCATTTTGCACCAACTCATCCACACCGATCACCAGTTGGGAGGCCAGCGTAGTATCTACGCGAAAGCGCTCATCAACAGGACGATTCAACAATTGATTGAAAGCCATATAAAGCCGTCGAATATCGGCTTCTTGTTGCACCAAGCGGGCACTATCTGAAGTCAAGCGTGAACGTGACTGCAACAATTCCAGTCCAGTAGCACTACCAATGGTCTTTTTAGCCTGTACCAGATTGAGCAAGTCGCGATCCAGGCGTACGGCATAGCGCAAGTTTTCAGTGGTGCGCTCCAACTGAACGATGTTGTAATAGGACAACGTGATATTTGCCGCCAATGCCTGCATTTGGGCCGTAGTGAGTGCGCGACTCTGTTGCTCAAACGCCGTTAAACGATCGCGTACAGCGTACATGCGCCAGCCATCGTAAAGAGTCCACAGCGCTTCTACCGCCACCCGAGTATTAAAAGTAGCTGCATTGGGAGCACCCCTTGTTTCTCCGTTGAAGAAATTTTGCTGGGTATTGTTGAGGGCATAGGAAGCGCTCGCCGTTGAATTGACCGTTGGGGTCATTCCCGCCCGAGCCGGAGTATTGCTGTTTATGGCAATTTGTTCCTGCTGCCGCAAAATCTGGATGTTGAAGTTTTTCTCCAAACCCACTTTTACTGCATCCTCTACGCGCAGCATGGGAGGCTGCGCGTAAGAGAATGAAACAGAAAACAGGATTAGTGATAAACAGATAATATTATTCAGCAACTGCGATCGCTTCATGCTTCACTACTTTTTGTCGGTTGAAAAAGGTGTAAATGGCTGGAATCACGTAGAGGGTGAGGATCAAAGAGAAACTCAAGCCACCAATGATTGAAACGCCCATCGGGATGCGGCTCGTTGAAGCAGCACCCAAGGCCAATGCAATAGGTACAACCCCCAGGATGGTGGCAATACTGGTCATCAGGATGGGGCGCAAACGCAGGGTCGCCGACTCAACAGCAGCCTCGTAAGCATTCATTCCTTCCTCCATTTTTTGATTGGCAAACTCTACGATCAAAATCCCGTTTTTGGTTACAATGCCGATCAAAACAATGATTCCAATTTCGCTGAAGATGTTGAGCGTATGGTTGAACCACCACAGCGACAACAAAGCCCCAACCAGCGCCAGCGGCACTGTGAACATGATGATCAAGGGGTCAAAGAAACTTTCAAATTGGGCAGCAAGGGTTAGGTAAACCAGTCCCAAAGCCAAAATAAACGCAAACATGATCCCCCCTGAACTTTCTTTAAAGTCCTTGGAGGTACCTGTCAAAGCGGTTTGGAAAGACTCATCCAGGACTTTTGCCTTAACTCTTTCCATGGCTTCGATCCCCTGACCAATGGTGAATCCGGGGTTCAAACCCGCAGATACCGTAGCCGACAGATAGCGGTCAAACCGATAAAGTTGAGGGGGACTGGATTGTTCGATGATCCGTACAACGTTGCTGATCGGAATCAACTCTCCTGGTTTGTTCCGCACATATAAGGAGGACAAGTCCCGAGGATCGTCCCGATAAATGCGGTCTGCTTCACCAATGACCTCGTATTGCTTGCTGTCTTTGATGAAATAGCCATAACGCTGACCAGAGTAGTACAGTTGGAGGGTTTCCGCTACATCCCGTACGTTGAGTTGCAATTTACGGGCACGTTCGCGGTCAATTTCCAGGCGTAGTTCGGGTTTGTTGAATTTTAAGTCCAGGTCGGTTACCGCAAATTCAGGTTGTTTGGCCGCTTCTTCCATAAAAAGCGGCATTTTTTCCTTCAAGTCATCAAAATTCGGCGCTTGAACCACAAATTGCACTGGCAAACCGCCCGCCCGGCGGTCCGTTGCGATGGTCTGTTCCTGAGTAATGATGGAACGAGCATAGTTCAACTTGGCAATCTGGGGAAAAAGGAATTTGGCTAACTCATCCTGGGTGCGGGTACGTTCTTCGGGTTGTTTGAGGTTAATGCTAACAAATCCGGCGTTTACCGCCCCGGAACCGCTAAAACCAGGTGCGGTTACCGCGATCAACGACCGTTTCTCCGGTAGAGTATCCACTATTTTGAGCACTTCCAGCATGTAGCGATCCATGATCTCAAAAGAAGTCCCCTCTGGCGCAGTCATTTGTAATCGTAAACTACTCTTATCTTCCATTGGTGCCAACTCGGTAGGAATTTTTTGCATCAACGTATAGATACCAAAGCCAGCCAAAATGGTGATAACCCAGGCTATCCCCCTCACCTTCATGAAACCTTTGAGCGTCCGGTTGTACAAATCCGTCATCCCGGTGAAAAAGCCTTCGGTTAGGTTGTAGATGTACCCATGTTTTTGTGGTTTCAAAAAACGTGCACTCATCATGGGCGTCAAGGTGAGCGAAACAATCATCGAAATGAGAATAGCTCCCGCTACAGTAATCCCAAACTCACGGAACAAACGCCCAGTCAAACCTTGCAAAAACACAATCGGCAAGAATACAATGATCAGGGTGATCGAAGTGGAAATGATGGCGAAGTAAATTTCTTTGGAACCTTCGTGCGCCGCTTCATAGGGTTTTTGCCCCTCTTCAATCCGCCGGAAAATGTTTTCCATCACCACAATGGCATCATCTACCACCAAACCCGTAGCCAGTACAATCCCGAGCAGGGTCAAAATATTGATGGAAAAATTGAACACGTACATGATGAAGAAGGCCCCAAGTAATGAAATCGGAATGGCGATAACCGGAATGAGCGTAGTTCGCCAATTGCGCAAAAACACAAAGATCACCAATACCACCAGGCCAAAGGCTAGCAAAAGGGTTTCTTCCACCTCCTTGATGGCTTTGCGGATACTGATCGTACCGTCAAAGGCATAATCCAGTGTGATGTCTTCGGGGATGTTCTTTTTGATTTCAGCGACCCGGTCATACACCCGGTCGGCAATGTCGATGTAGTTGGCCCCTGGCAGTGGCGTAATGGCCACCCCTACCATGGGAATGATGTTGTTGCCCCGGAGGATAGATCTTTTGTTTTGTGGCTCCAAATCCACTGTTGCTACATCACTCAACAAGATCGTACCCGAGCCGTTGTCGCGCAGGACGATATTGGAAAATTCTTCAGGTGTAGAAAGTTTCCCTTCGGTACGCAGGGTCAACTCCGTGCGGTAGCCTTCCACCCGACCAGATGGTAACTCGATGTTCTGGGTCCGCAAGGCATCGCGCACATCCACTGGTGTGAGCTGATATGCGGATAGCAACGTTGGGTCCATTTTGATGCGAATCGCATAGCGCTTTTCCCCCCAAATCCGAATATTGGAGATTCCAGGAATGGTTTGGATGCGCTCTTTCATCACGTTGTTGGCGAATTCGCTCAACTGCATCAGGTTCCGGCGATTGCTTTGTACCGTGATGGACATGATTGGGTTGGAGTTGGCATCGGATTTGGAAACCACGGGAGGGTCGGCGTCCAAAGGTAAGTTACGCTGCGCCTGGGATACTTTTTCGCGTACATCGTTCGCAGCGGCTTCCAGGTCGATCCCCAGCTCAAACTCTACCCGAATACTGCTTCGGCCATCCGAACAGGTACTGGACAGCGAGCGGATCCCCGCAATCCCGTTGATGCTTTCTTCCAGTGGCTCGGTAATTTGTGATTCAATTACGTCCGCCGCTGCCCCGGTATAGTTGGTCTGTACCGACACCACCGGAGGGTCCACACTGGGATACTCCCGTAAACCCAATGAACGAAAACCAATGTACCCAAAAAGAACTATCACTATGGAGATCACCGTAGCCATTACTGGCCGGTCGATGCTCAAAGAAGACATATTCATAGGCCATTCGTATTTGGAGATTCAAGCAATTTGGTTGGAATCACGGGCATACCTTCTTTTAGCGCCAATAAGCCCGAAAGAATCACGGTATCCCCAGGTGCCAGGCCGTCCAAAATTGCAATAGCAGATTCCAGACGCTGACCCGCCAAAACGGTCTGCATTTTTACCTTCCCCCCCTTGATCACCAACACTTGTTGGCCATTCAAAATGGGAATAACCGCATCAGTAGGCACCAATACTGCCGCCTTGTTCTGGCTGGTAATGACTTGTACTTTGGCAAAGTTACCCGGTTTCAAAGTGCCATTGGGGTTTGCACAACGCGCCCGAGCAGTAAGGGTACGGGAATTGGCATTAACTTCATTGCTCAAGGCATAAATGTCTGCACTGAAGTTTTCATTGAGCCCTTCTACTTTGAAGCGAATGCGTTGACCAGGTTTCAGGTCGCGGGAAAAACGCTCGGGAACTTCAAATTCCAGCTTGATCGGGTTGGTTTGTTGCAAACCTACCAGGATGTCGTTGGGAGACACATAGGCCCCTTCACTCAATTGGCGCAAACCCAATTTTCCACTAAATGGCGCCCGAATGCGGGTTTTGTCCAATGCGACCTGGGTGATGCGCATGTCGGCGCGGGTTTGATCCAGGGTAAGACCAATCCGGTCGTAATCCTCCTGAGAAATCCCGTCGATGGCCAAAAGGTCTTTTGCACGTTTGAGTTCTCGCTCGTTGTAAGCTTCACTGACTTTGAGTTTGGCGTATTGCGCCTCCAGCTCCTCACGATCCAGTTCAGCCAGCAGGGTACCTTTTTGTACCAAGGCGCCTTCTTTAAAAAGCAGCTTGGTCATCCGCCCGGAACGTTCAGGGCGAATGTCGACTTGTTCGTTGGGCACAAGGTTACCCGTAGTGAACAGCGTGTTTTCCAGCACTTGCGAGTTGACGATCATGTAATCGACTGGAGTGGGAGGTGGAGGGCCAGCGGGACCGCCTGGGCCACCAGGGCCACCAGGTTTTCCGCCAGGGCCAGTGGCCATCGCAGTTTCAGCTTTTTTTCCACCACAGGAAGTCAATACAATACTGACAAGCACCAGACAGAGCAGGGAAGAAATGTACTTCATAAAAATTGCAGGTTAGTAAAATCGAACAAATATTGTTCACGTGCAAAATGGACTTTTCACTTTAAGCAGTAAAAATACGAAACTTTATTGGGTCAGTTACTTGAAGTTTAAACAATTGCGACCGAGTGCGGGTTGAAGGGAAAAAATGTCGTCTAGCGACGGGGAAAGGTTGTTGGTCGTCAGGGGGAAAATGATGGATGTGTAAATCTCTTTGGGTTGATAAACTCAATCAAATTTGGAAAAAAATGAAAAGACCATATCAGGTTGGCTGATACATAATTAGGCAAATCGTTTGATTTATTCTTTGGATATTCCAATCAAAAACTAAGCCACGGCAAAACCAGAATATTGTCTAGCCTCAGGAGGGACAAAACCCAGTACAATATCGTTCCTATCTACGCCCTGCTCCATCAAATAATCCACAG
>JAIYAV010000195.1 GCA_027488855.1 Saprospiraceae bacterium | reverse complement strand
TCCACATCCAAAGCCAAAATTGAGGCTGAACTGGGCACTACGCTTGAGGTAGAGGACGATGAACTCCTGTACAACTACAATATTGCGCCCACCCAACAGGCCTATGTCATTAGCAACCAGGCACCGGGAGCCTTGCAATTGTTTCAATGGGGCTTGATTCCCTCCTGGTCCAATGACCCAAAAATGGGCGGAAAAATGATCAATGCCCGGTCAGAAACAGTGCTGGAAAAACCAGCTTTTCGCAATGCCATCCGGCAAAGGCGTTGTTTGGTGTTGGCAGATGGTTTTTATGAGTGGAAAAAAGAGGGCAAAAACAAAACGCCTTTTCGGATTTTACCTACTCAGGGTGAGCTATTGGTTATGGGCGGAATTTGGGAAACCTGGCGAGGGGAAGGGAAAGTTATCCACAGTTTTTCCATCATTACTACTGGGCCGAATGTGGAGATGATGCCGATACATGATCGGATGCCGCTAGTGCTGCCGGATCGGGAATCACGACAATTGTGGCTGGAAGAACGGAATTCCGCTTTGATTGAGGGGATGTTGCATACGCCAGGGGATGGGGTGTTGAAGATGTATCAGGTATCGGACTTGGTGAATTCGGTACGGAACAATGGGGCGGAATTGCATGAGGGGGCGGGGTGATTCCTTTTAGTTTTCTTTTTCCTGGCTATGTGCGAAATAATGCTCAATTTCCGTCAAAGCCCTTTCAAGCCCTTGCTCTGACCGAAGTTTCTGCCCCGTAGCCAAAACCTTGCTTTTTATTTCATTGCTTTGGACTTTTTGAATGGCTTCGAGCAGCGCTTTCGCATCTAGTTTTTTTACTGGAATATGTAGGCCGAATCCTTTCTTTTCGATAATTTTTCCCCAAGTAGGTTGATCCGTATAAAAGGAAACAATCACCATTGGTAAATCGTGGCGCAACATTGTAGCCAGTGTTCCGGCGCCACCGTGAAAAACTCCAACCTTGCAATGAGGTAAAATAGCCTCATGATTGACGTACTTGGTGACGAATAAATTGGGATGGTTTGGTAAGTCCTTAAACTGGGACCATCCGGTACAAAACAAAACCCGCTCTTGAGTTTGGGTGAGTAAATGGCTTAGAATGGCACTGAATTTTTCGTGATTGCCTACTCCATTGCTGCCAAATCCAAGGTAAATTGGTTTTTCTCCTTGGGTTAACCACTTGGATAATTCTTCGGGTGTTTGTTCCAGAGGGTGCTGTTCCCGGTATTTTGCAGGAACAGTTAAGAAGCCAGTTATTTTGTGATGAGGTGCCCAGTCTTTCGGCTGCGGAATCAATGCCGGACTGATGCAATACAAATCAAGAGGCTTTTGATGATCTAGGTATTGAATCAGGTTTTTACGGAGTGGTTCCAGACCCAGCTCCTGACGGTACTCGTTGGTTTCTGCTTTGACAAATTTCCAATAAAAGCTTTGGGCAATTTTATAAGTAAGTTGGTTGTACCAGCCGAAATTCAAAAAATCAAAATCGCCCAGTGGGAATTCACGGGTAGGTACTACGGGAGGCATAAAATAAGTCAATGCTATTTTTTTGCCTTGCTTCTCCGCAATGGTACTTACAATGGGCAAGGTGGCGGAATTGGCAATGATGTAATCAACGGTACTGATGCTTGCGAAGTAGCTTTTGCGCAATGGCACTTTAATTGCACTGAGTGCTTGAAAGAAAAATTTCATCAGCTGAATGCTGTTCTCGGTTTTTAGCACACTTTGCCCTTCTGGCGAATTCATGATGGCTTCGGCGTTGCCATGAAGTGGGAAAAAGTCAATGCCAAAACCTTCTACAAAATCCTTGAAGTCGGAAGGGGCTGCCAGCACAACTTTATGCCCGCGATCTTGCAAGCCCAATGCCAATGCAATGTAGGGCTGAACATCGCCGCGGGTTCCGTAGGTGTAAATTCCAATTTTCATGCTGCAAAGGAAAATAACCTTTTGGCAAGAATGTTTAGCCTAGGCTAAAAAGTCAATCTTTTCGCCTGATTTTGCTTAAAGTCACCAGGTTCATCCCCAGATAAGAGGCAATATGGGTTAAAGAAACCCTTGGGTGGAGTGAGGGATAATCTTCGAGAAACTGCTCGTAACGCTGCTTTGCTGAAAGTAACTGGATGCTATCCATTTTTTTTTGCATCAGGAGCAATGCCTGAATGGCAATGATTCGGCCCAGACGTTCCACCTCATGGTGTTTTTGGTACAGTTGTTCAAGTTCAGCAAAGGAAACGGAAACGACTTCAGTGTCTTCCAGTAGTTCTACCCTATGCTGGGCGTCTTTAATGGGAAATCGCCGAACGATGGGACCAATGATCATATTTTCCAAGCCGAACCAATCTGTGATTTCTTTGCCCTCGTGGTAAAAGTAGGCGCGGGCTAATCCTTTTTCAATAAAATATAAGTGCTCACAGGTGGCCAGATTGGGGATTAAGATCTGCTTTTTAGAGAAACTGGCCTTTTGTGCAAGGTTTTCGATATCGCGAATGGCGGAAGGGGAGAGTGGCGTGAGTGCAGTTAGGAAGCTGAGGAATGGAGTCATTGGTTAGCTATTAAAATATTACGTCTGCTCAAAACAAAACCCCTGAAACAAGCGAACTTACTCCAGGGGTTATTGATCTTATCATTCAAGAAGCCAATTACCGCATATCCGCAATCGCCTCCAATTTCTGTACATATGCACCTGCCTCCAGTTTCTCTTTGATGTCCTTGAAAGCCGCCAGCGTCAGATCAACATCTTCATCCGTATGCGCAGCAGTAGGAATCAAACGCAGTAGGATCATACCTTTGGGAATCATCGGGAACATCACCACTGAGCAGAAGATACCGTGGTTTTCACGCAGGTCTTTCACCAGGTTACCCGTTTCATCCACCGAGCACTTGAGGTACACGGGAGTAACGCAGCTGTTGGTGGTACCCAGGTCGTGGCCCATAGCGCGCAAACCACCTTGCAGGCGATTTACGATGTGCCAGAGTTGTTCACGCAATTCGGGACGAGTGCGCAGCAGTTCCAAACGCTTCAGTGCACCGATTACCAGTGGCATGGGCAGCGACTTGGCAAAAATCTGCGAACGCATGTTGTAGCGCAGGTAGTCGATGATGTCTTTATCACCAGCCACAAAACCACCGATGGAAGCCATCGATTTGGCGAAGGTACTGAAGTAGAGGTCAACGTCGTCGGTTACCCCTTGCGCTTCTACGGCACCAGCACCCGTTTCACCTAGCATCCCAAAACCGTGTGCATCATCCACGAAGAAACGGAACCCGTATTCTTTTTTCATGGAAGCAATTTCTTTCAGGATACCCTGGTTGCCACGCATGCCGAATACACCTTCAGAAATCACGAGGATACCGCCGCCAGTTTCTTTCACGTGTTCCTGTGCGCGTTCGAGTTGCTTCTTGAAACTTTCGAAGTCGTTGTGTTCAAAAGGAAAACGTTTGCCAATGTGCAAACGAACCCCATCGTAAATGCAGCCGTGGCTGTCTTTGTCGTATACGACCGCATCGTGGCGGCTGAGTACAGAATCAATGATAGAGACTACGGCCTGGTAGCCGAAGTTGATCAGCAAGCCCCGCTCCTTCCCAACGAAGGTGGCTAGCTCTTGCTCCAATTGTTCGTGGTAAGGCGTTTCACCCGACATGATGCGTGCCCCCATTGGGTACGCCATTCCCCACTCCGCCGCGGCTTCGGCATCCACCTTCCGGATTTCTGGATGGTTGGCCAGGCCCAAGTAATTGTTCAAGCTCCAAACAATGCGCTCCTTACCCTGGAAAATCATGCGGCTGCCGATTTCACCCGAAAGTTTTGGGAATGCGTAGTATCCGTGTGCAATGGATGCATATTGTCCCAGTGGACCGCGGTTGTCTAGTATTTTCTGAAAAAGATCCGCCATTACAAGTTTGTTTTTAATTTGGTTCGAACTCTTTACTGAATTCAGTGGGCAAAGATATATACTTTATCGCTTTTTGCACAAATTCAGGCAAAAGTCATTCGCAATCAATTAGCGAGGAAAAACGAAATCCAACACCTCAACTAAACTTCACCGGCCCTTTCCCCACCCGATCCCGAATCATTTTCCCTTCTTCACAAAGTGGCAATAGTTCCGACTCTATAAACGGAGCAACCTGCTCTGCAATTTCAGCGGGGTATAACAAATGCAAGTTGGGCCCAGCATCAAGGGTGAAATAAAGTGGCAGATTGGTATCGTTTCGGTACTGGCGGATTTTTTCAATCATCGCCAAGGAGTTGGGTTTCATCAAGAGGTAGGGTGGCTGTGAACTCATCATCAGCGCGTGCAAGGTGAGCGCTTCGAGTTCAGCAATTTCACCAAAAGCATGTACGTCTCCGGCTTTGAGTACATCAATGAGGCGAGCCATATTGTCATTCGCCTGTTGGTAACGGGCTGCGGCGTATGGGTTGCCTTCCATCAGTTGGTGGCCGGCACGGCTGGATACACTTTTTTCGCCTTTGCTCACAATCAGGATGTCGTCGTGGTAAGTGTGGAAAACGGGGTGCACCCAATCTACACAAGGGCTGGCCCAAAGATCGGTGCTGTCAGCGAGTTTTTCCAGGGTGCCCCATTCCCCCATCACTGGATACAAAGAGCGACAGGCACTGCCCGAACCTAAACGAGCGAGGTAGGAGGCTTTGCGGTAAAATTCAGCAGGACTATTTAAGGTGCCAAACAATTCCTGCTCCATCGTGCACAGGCACAGGGCCAGGGCACTCATACTGGAAGCCGAGGAGGCAATACCGGCAGAGTGGGGAAAGGAATTGGAAGAATGAATGGTCAGTTGGAACTGGGTTAAAAAAGGCATGATTTCACTGGCCGCCAATTCACTTAAAAATTTGTTGATCTTTTGGGCAAAAGCGGGTTGGGGCTGGCCTTCAAAATAAAAATCCAAAGCAATGTCACAGCCTTCCTGGGTGCGTGGACTGTAACTCAGTTCGGTTTCGGTATAAGCAGCCTGGAGGGTAAAACTGATCGAGGCGTTGCGGGGAAGTTGTTGTCCGTGTTTGCCCCAATATTTGACAATGGCAATATTGGAAGGACTCTGCCAGTGGATGTCGCCCGAAAAAGCGTAGCCTGGTGCCATGCGTAGGAGTGGATTGCGGTAGTGGTTTTGCATTGTTGAAGGGTTGATGCACTAGAACACTGCTGCTAGGAGAGTGTTCACATTTTTGACAAAGGTAGATAAAATGTAGCGGTGGAGTATATGTAAACCAATAAGTGTATATATTGTTTATTTTTTGATATTAAAAGAGAGTACAGGATTAATCCCATACTCTCTTGTTTGGATTTACTTAATTCGACCCATTACTCTTCCCTTGCATCTTCTTCGCTTTCTGCATTGGATTTTCCCCAGCCTCCATAAATGGTAAACGGCCACCAGCACCTTTGAATAACTCAAAACGGCTCATCTGTGGTTTGGCTGGAAAGTAGTTGTTTTCCATATCTACATCGGAAGTTTCGAGGTAAGGGTCAAGGGTGATTTGTACCGCCTCTTTTTCGGTGGTGAACACCTTGGTGACTTCCTCGTTGTTCAGTCGCCAGATTTCTACGGGGATGCGGAACTCTTTAAAAGTGCCGTCGGCAAAATCAAAACGCAGGATGAGGGGCATCACCAATCCACCTTTGTTTTTGAATTTGATTTCGTAGTAGTTTTTATTGGCGCTGAGGATTTTTTTCTCCTCCTCACTCAGGCTGTTGAAGTATTTCTGGTAATCTTCCTTGTCCAGAATAGTCACTTGGAGCGGGTCGTAAGAAGAGTAAAAATCTTTCAAACTTGGATCGATGTCTTCCTGGGTTTTGAGGATTTCTTTTTCGTTGCGGATGCTGCTGATGTTGCGTGGTTGCTTCTCTTGCTCTTTACGCGCTATGGTCTTTTCTATCTCTGGATTCTTACTATCGGGGCGGTACCATTTTACATCTTCCAGAGCAATATCCACATTGTCGCAAGTATAAAACCAACCACTCCAAAACCAGTCGAGATCAATGCCACTCGCGTCTTCCATGGTGCGGAAGAAGTCGGAAGGTGCGGGGTGTTTGAACTTCCAACGGTTGGAGTACATCTTGAAGGCGTAGTCGAAAAGCTCACGACCCAGTACGGTTTCACGCAGGATGTTCAGCGCAGCGGCGGGTTTGCCGTAGGCGTTGTTACCAAGTTGGGATACCTGTTCGGAGTTGGTCATGATGGGCTCCAACATTTTTTTGTCCATCTTCATGTAGGGGATAATGCTGTTGGCCGGTCCACGGCGAGAAGGGTAGTCGCGCTCCCATTGTTGCTCGGCGAGGAACTGGAGGAAAGAGTTGAGCCCTTCGTCCATCCAAGTCCACTGGCGCTCATCGGAGTTGACGATCATCGGGAAGTAGTTGTGGCCTACTTCGTGGATGATTACACTGATCATGCCGTACTTGGTTCTTTCAGAGTAGGTGCCGTCTTTATCGGGGCGACCACCGTTGAAGCAAATCATCGGATATTCCATTCCGATCTGATCGGTGTGGATAGACCAGGCTGCGGGGTAAGGGTAATCAAAAGTATAATTGGAATACCACTTGAGGGTATGGGCTACAGCCTTGGTGGAGTATTGGCCCCAAAGTGGGTTGCCTTCTTTGGGGTAAGCGGACATCGCCAAAACACTGCTGCCGTTGGCTTGCTTCACCGACATGGCATCCCAGATGAATTTGCGGGAAGTGGCAAAGGCAAAGTCGCGTACATTGTCGGCTTTGAAACGCCAGGTTTTTTCACCCTTGCCTTTTTCTTTTTCGTTCTCGCGAGCTTCCGCTTCGGTCACTATGACGACTGGATTGGTATATTCCGTTTTTGCTTTTTCAAAGCGTGCCATTTGGTCTTTGCTCAAAACATCTTTGGCATTTTGAAGCGTACCAGTAGCCGCTACGATGTGGTCATCGGGTACGGTCAGGCTGACATCGTAATTGCCAAACACCAGGGTGAATTCACCGCCACCTAGGAATTGCTTGTTTTGCCAGCCCTCAATGTCGTCGTATACACACATGCGAGGGAAGAACTGGGCAATGGTATAGAGGTAGTTTTTGTCTTCAGCGAAGTACTCATAACCAGAGCGGCCACCCAGTTTTAAACGATCAACTACATTGAACCACCACTTGATTTTGAAGGTGTATTTGCCTCCGGGTAGGATAGGCGTAGTTGGATCAATGCGCATCATGGTTTTGACCACGGTGTGTTTGAGGTCTTTGCCAGTGGCGTCTTTTACAAAATCAAGCTTAAAACCACCGTCGAAAGTAGGGGTGAAACCATCCAATTGACGCAAAGTCATGCGTTCAGTCATGGTACTTTGACGGGTGGAGTAGGTGTCGGATTCTTCGTCGAACAGGTTTTGATCCAGCTGCAACCAAAGATATTCCAGCACATCGGGAGAGTTGTTGGTGTAGGTGATGGTCTCTTCGCCGTAGATGCGCTGCTTCTCATCGTCGAGTTTGATGTTCATTACATAGTCGGCCTGTTGCTGGTAGTAGCGTTGGCCGGGGCCACCCGCTCCGTTTCGGTAAAGGGTAGGAGTGGGTAGCTCTTCGTGGAGCTGTTTGAATTTGTCCTTCTTGTCGGGTGTCTGTTGTCCCCAGCTTGGGGCAATGCACCATGCCAAAGCCAAAAGCAGGAGTGTGATTTTGGTGGTATTTGGTTTCATCGAGTGTATGGTTTTTGAAAGAATGATGATTGTGATACTTAAAGATACAAAAGCTGGGGATTAAAAAAAGGGGGAGTGGTGAAGAAGGGGGATGTTCCACGTGGAACATCGTGTGTGGCCTTCGGTTTTTCCCACGAATAAATTCGTGGGGTGGGGCGGTGGGGTGGCCTCCCACGGATAAATCCGTGGGTTGGCGGAGTTTTTTTGGGAATGGAAAGCCAACACACCCACACTGTCACACTTCACACGCACACCCATTCTTGCGGATAAATCCGTGGGTTGGCATTGCATTTTTGAGGGGAAGGGCGTATATTTGGGAACGTTTATTTATGATATGCCTTTCTAGTGAACTATTTATTTACACGTCCTTTCGAGCTGATTTAGTTTCTTTAATCTAAAATGCTGTTGTTTTATGGCTCATTCTAAAGTCAGGATGTGGGTGCATGTCGTCTTTTGCACCAAGTATCGGAGACAATTTATCTCGCCGGATGTAAAACCCAAGATGTACGAATTGCTGCGTAAAGAACTACGGAAAAAGAAATGCACAATAGATGTGATCAATGGGATGCCCGATCATGTGCATATTCTCTTGCAGTTGGATGCATCCAAAAGTATTGCCACTTTGCTACATCAATGTAAAGGAGGAAGCTCAAATACCATCAACAAAGAAGGATGGTTTGATCGTGAATTCAAATGGTCGGTGGGCTATGGTGCTTTCTCCGTAAGCCAATCTCTTGTCGATAAAGTCCGAACCTATATCTTAAACCAGGAAAAACACCACGAAAGGATCAAATTCAAAGAGGAATACAACCGACTCCTCAAACTCCACGGCCTAGAGCCCGACGATCTTGAAGATTAAAACCCCTTTATTCTCAGCTTACTTTCCGATTCTCAGCTTACCCGCCAACCCACGGATTTATCCGTGGGAGGCCACTCCGCTGCCCTAACCCACGACTTTAGTCGTGGGGAAAGAGTAGGAAGATAACCACAAAAAAGGCGATGTTCCACGTGGAACATCGCCTTTTTTTCTCTCAAATCTTTCCTTCTTCCTAACTATTACTCTCTAACCACCCCCTCAACTCCCCATACTCCGCCTCCAACTTATCCGCCTTTTTCTCCCGATCCGCCAACTCAGCCAACCTTTCCGGCACCTCAATCCGATGCCCCAAGATCTCTTCCACATCATCCAAAAACTTCGCCGGATGCGCCGTCTCCAAAATTATCCCCCGAGTATTGGGATATTCCTGCTGGTATTCCTCCAATGCCAAATAGCCCACTGCCCCATGAGGATCCAGCGTGTATCCATGTTTTTGATCCACCATACGCATGATTTCTGCCGTTTTTGCATCATCAAAAGCATAGCCACTGATCTGCTCTTTGAGATTGTTCCACGTGGAACAATCATCTGAACCCAAGTACAAATCAAGCATCCGGGCAAAATTAGAAGGGTTCCCTACGTCCATCGCATTGGATAAGGTACGTACCGAGGGGCGAGCTTTGTACTCCCCAGTTTCAATATAGGTCGGAACCACATCATTCGCATTCGTTGCTGCAATGAAATGATGTACAGGTAAACCCATTTTTGCTGCCAAAAGCCCGGCGGTTATATTGCCAAAGTTGCCACTTGGGACACAAAATACTATGGGGTCCCCCTCCTTTGGAAGTTGTTTGAACGCCTCGAAATAATAAAAAGACTGCGGAATCAAACGGGCAATATTGATCGAATTGGCTGAACTCAAGCGCAATTTTTTATTCAACTCCACATCTAAAAAAGCCTGCTTAACCATTGCCTGGCAATCATCAAAAGTGCCATTGATCTCTAGTGCACTTATATTATGTCCCAGGGTTGTCAATTGCTTTTCCTGCAACATGCTCACCTTGCCACTAGGGTAGAGGATGACCACCCGGATACCCGGAGTTTGATAAAAACCTGCCGCAACAGCACCACCCGTATCCCCGGAAGTAGCCACCAAAATGGTCAACTCCCGCTCATTGTCCCGGTTAAAATAGCTCATCAATTGTGCCATAAAACGGGCACCAAAATCTTTAAAGGCCAGCGATGGACCATGAAAAAGCTCCAGGATGTACTTCTGCTCATCCAATTTTACCACAGGGGCCGGAAAATCCATCGAGTTTTCCAGGATGTTTTTTAGATCGGAAAGCGGAATGGTTTCGCCAAAAAGGGTAGTACAAACCTCCTGCGCGATCTCCAAAAAAGAGTATTGACTCAGGTTTTGAATAAAGTTTGGATCAAGCTGAGGGATCTGCTCTGGCATGTACAAACCATTGTCATCCGGCAACCCTTTCATCACCGCTTCCTGTAGACTGGCCTGATTGTTTTTATTTTTGGTGCTGTATAAAAGCATGAGTTGAAATTTTGATGATTGGACTTTCGTTTTTACAAACGAATTGCCCCTTGTTGATTGATAGGGGAGACGAACAACTGGCAATTGATTTTCTCTTCAATGTAGATTTTTTCCATCGCTGCACCTACATTTTCGGCCACGGCCTGGCTTGAACTCAATGCAAAAATAGAAGGCCCAGCCCCGGAAATGCTACAACCCAAAGCTCCCGCATTGAGTGCCGCAGCTTTGGTTGCATAAAAATGCGGGATCAATTGTGCGCGCTGCGGTTCGATGATGACATCGTGCAAGGAACGAGAAAGTAGACCAAAATCACTATTGTATAGTCCCACCATGAATCCAGCCAGGTTGCCGCATTGCTCAATCGTAGCAGAAAGCGAAACCTCTTTTTTCAAAATAGCTCTGGCTTCACGGGTCAATACTTCTACCTCTGGATAAAGCACACTGGCATAAAGTCCATTGGGTACAGGAATGTTGTGTACGTCCAAATCCCGATTGCTGCGAATGAGCACAATGCCGCCGAATAGGGAAGGGGCTACATTGTCGGCGTGGTAGGCTCCATCGGCCAGTTGTTCACCCAATACAGCAAAATGCAAAATTTCTTTTTTGCTCAAACGGCCGCCGAGGAGTTCATTCACTGCCATAACGCCCCCCACTGCACTGGCCGCACTAGAACCCAGGCCGCTGCCAAAAGGCATTTTTTTGTGGATTTCCATTTCAATGCCCCATTCGTTTTCGCCCAGGTGTTCGAGTAATTTATGGGCTGAAAAACTGGCCGTGTTCTTTAATGGATCCATCGACAACTTGCCGCCATCTCCGGTGATACGGGAGATGCGGATTCCGGGTTTATCTGAAAAACGTGCTACTATTTCATCACCTGGTTTGTCCAGTGCAAAGCCCAGGATGTCGAAACCCACTGCTACATTGGCTACCGAGGCTGGCGCAAAAACGCTTACAGAATTCATGTTTGTTTGGGTATAAGAACAGCTCACCAAGAAAAACCACAGTGACACATTAGCACAAAGGACACGAAGGAGGGCACAAAGAACACAATGCGTTGTCAACGTCTAACTTTGTGTCCTTTGTGCTCCTCCATGTGTCCTTTGTGCTAAAAATGATCATTGTGGTATGATGGATGTTCAGTTGAGGTAATTTCCAATTTTGATGATCTCCGAGAAAATACCAGCAGCGGTTACTTCCGCTCCGGCACCCGGCCCGCGTACCACCAGGGGGCGATCTTTATAACGCTCGCTGGTAAATACGATCATGTTGTCGCTGCCACTGAGTTGATAAAATGGGTGGGTCGCATCTACACTTTGTAGACCGATACTCGCCACACCATTTTCCAGGGAAGCCACCATACGGAGCACCTTTCCTTCCGCCGCTGCTGCTTCGGCCAACTGGGTGAAGTAGTCATCTGCTTTTTTCAATTCTTCAAAAAAAGCTGGAACGTCTTCAGCATTTCGACAGGCCTCAGGCAGCACTGGATGAATTTGTACATTCTCTGATTCAAGGGCTAATCCCGTTTCCCTGGCCAGGATGATCAGCTTACGGCGTACGTCTATCCCGTTCAAATCAACCCGAGGATCAGGTTCGGTGAAACCACGCTTTTGAGCTTCGCCTACGATGGAGCTGAACGAAACGCCAGGCTTGAATGTGTTGAAGATAAAAGACAAAGAGCCCGAGAGTACCGCTTCAATTTTCAGGATGCGGTCTCCACTGACGATCAAGTCATTCAAGGTAGAAATCACGGGGAGACCTGCTCCAACATTGGTTTCATACAAAAATAAAATGCCCCGTTTCTTGGCCGTTTTTTTCAACTGCAAATATTGCTCGTAAGCCGATGACGTAGCAATCTTATTCGGAGTAGAAATGGAGATGCTGGCGTCCAGCACTTCGTTGTAGTGTTTGGCAATTTGTTCGTTGGCGGTATTGTCTACGAAGATGGAACTACTCAGGTTCATCGACTTCATTTTTTCCACAAAGTCGTTGATCTTCATCGGCGTTTCGGAGCTGCTGAGCTGATCCCGCCAATTGTCTAAATCGATGCCATTTTCACTGAAATACATCTTTTTACTATTGGCCAGGCCGACTACTTTGACTTCCAGGCTGTGTTCTTTTTTCAAAAACTCAGCGTGCGCCTTGATTTGTTTTAACAGGGTACTTCCGATAAGTCCCACCCCGACCATAAACACATTGACAAATGCAGTATCGGAAAGGAAAAAGGCTTCGTGCAGTGCATTCAATGCTTTAGACTCATCGGCACGATTGATGACAACGGAAATATTGAGCTCGGAAGAACCCTGGGCGATGGCCACCACGTTGATCCCGTTTTGCCCCAAAGCCTGGAACAAACGCCCCGAAATACCCGGCAGGTAACGCATGTGTTCACCGATGATGGCAACCACCGCCAAATCCTTCTCCATGCGCACCGGATCAACCAAACCCGACTGAATCTCGTACTCGAATTCCTTTTCAACCTGCTTGCGGGCCTTGTTGGATTTGTCTGGTTGTACCGCAAAACTGATTGAATGTTCGGAGGAGCCCTGTGTGATCAAAATGATGTTGATGCCTGCGCTAGCCAATGAGCCAAACAAACGGGCCGCAATACCCGGTACCCCAAACAAGCCACTGCCTTGCAGCGTGAGTAAGGAAATTGTTCCAATGGAGGAAATACCTTTGACTGGCGTACGCGAATCATCCTCTTTGTCTGACACTAAGGTACCTGGATGACTTGGATTAAAGGTGTTTTTGATCCACATCGGGATCTTCTTGGCCAGTACAGGTTGGATGGTCGGTGGATAAATGACCTTGGCGCCGAAGTGGGACATCTCCATCGCTTCGGCGTAAGTCATCTCCGGAATGGAAAAGGCTTTTTTCACCCGGCGTGGATCAGCAGTCAGTACTCCATCCACATCCGTCCAAATCTCCAACGAACCAGCATCCAAACCAGCGGCAATTAAGGCAGCGGTGTAATCCGAGCCTCCCCGCCCAAGGGTTGTGGTCAAACCACCTTTGGCAGCGGCGATAAAGCCTGTAACGATTTGAATGTCAGTATTTTGCTGGTAGTACTTTTTGATGTTTTCGTAAGTCAGTTCCAAATCAACTTTAGCACTCCCGAAATTTTTGTCAGTGACAATAATTTTTCGCGCATCCAAATAGGCTGCACTGAGTCCGGCTTGCTGGAGTGCATGAGCGATGATGAAAGCAGAATTGCGCTCACCAAAACTGATCACATAATCCATCGTGCGGGTAGAGGCTTCACGAACCAGGAAGATACCGTACAGCAAATTCTTCAACACCTCATGGTTGTTTTCCAAACCCGTCAGCACCTCACTCAAATAGGGTTCGGGCAATAGGTCTCTGGCTGCATCGGTATGTCTTTTGCTAAAGGCTAGGAATTGCTCATAATACGACTCATCCCCTTTGGCGGCTAGGCTGCCCATGCTGATCAAGGTATCGGTGACTCCTCCAAAGGCCGAAAAAACCACGGTGAAATGGTCTCCACGCTCAGCATAACTTTTTAAGATGTCGACAATTCCACGAATCCGATCAGGAGTACCCACAGAGGAGCCTCCAAACTTCAGTACTTTCATAACTCAATGCATTTGCAATTACAGACGTATGATGGTTGATTCACACACTATTTACACGACAATGTGGCAGTATTTGGTTGGCAGGCTAAATCATTGGGCAGCAAAGGTATGAAAAAGGTCTAACTAGCCTGAATATGTGCACAAAAAAAGACGACCCACCGAAGCGAGTCGTCCAAAATTATTACGGTTTACTAGTTGTCAAAAAAAGAAGTGCTCAAAAGAGCGGTATATTCAAGAGACATTATTTATTCAATGTCGGATTCATCATTTTGCCTATAAACAAGGCCTGGTTGCTGCGGCTCTCGCTGATGACAAAAATGAAAGGTTGATTTACTATAAACTGGGGGTTGTTGGGAATCGAAGTAACCACAATCTCAACTGAAGTCGCTGCCGCCGCTTTTGTCCCAGCTTCGTCCACTTCAATGAATGATTTGTGCTTCACGTTTGAAATAGAGAGTTCGGCACCTGTTGCAATTCCCGAAAAATCAGCACGCCCCGGCATAAACGCGGTAGGCATACCTAGTGCTTCGAGACTGGCATTCAGGCTATTTTCATAGCGCATGCTGAACTTTGGTAGGGCAAAAAATATTTCTTCGGATGAATAGGCCTTATTCCAGGCATTCCAATTTGTCAGTGTAAGCTCTGGTAATATGTCTTTTACAGCGTATCCTTCTTTTGGCAAAATCACCGTCATCGAATAAATAGAGTCCGCATAAGGTAGTTTGACGGCGTGTAACTTTTCATTGCTAAAATAAGGCAATTTTATCAAACTTGTGCCATATGACATCATTTTTACTGGAACTTGTTTGCTATTTGTCACAAAGAACTCACTATCGTAGGTCTTTTTGCTGTCAAACTGCTTGCGCCAGGCACCTTTGAAATAAATCGCATTGATCAGGAACATCACCGAGTTGTCCTGAATCTGATCGATGATGCTGGGGATCAATTTATTCGTCTTGTCACTCACCCATTTATTGATGATGTCTTTTGCTTCGGGTTTTGTAAAATCAAGGGGGCGAACTTCGCTGTTGTAATAAGTGGTGTTGGTGTTCAAAAAGGCAGGATTCACATTGAAGCCCTGGCGGTACCAGATGGAATTGGCGACACCCAGGTTTACTTTAGGGTCCAGTTTGGGCAGCTCTTGCAGCAAGGTTTGGTAGGCTTGGTTGAGTTCGTCCAGGTTGATTTTTCCGGCCCCCAACACTTTGAGCATTTCCTCCTTGGTTTGGCCATTGGCCCCATTGAAGGTCATACTCAGGGCTGAACTGATGCTGAGGGGCGAAATGAAAAGGTTGTCCTCGGGTTTGCCAGCTTCCAGTTTTTTAAATAGATCAAACCCGAACTGATTGGTGGCTTCGCTCAATTTGCAAACATTGGGGTTGTTCGCGCAGCTTAAAGTGCTGCTGCTGGGATTGGGTTCATCACCAGCGTCGCATTGAAACAGGCAAAAGCTCAGGGCAAAACAAAGTGATAGGAAGAGAGCGTTGCTTTTCATAGAAAATCAGATTTTACCTATTTAGACGCAGAAGCCCTGCCAATGGTTGGCGAATTCGACCCATGTTTGTATAAAAAAAGAACCGGCCCCAAGATTGGGAGTCCTGGAGCCGGTATCGAAAGCGACTTTAGATTGCAGGAAAGATTTGCATTTTTGAACAAAAGGCTGATGTTACAGCAAGAATATTAACCCTTTGATGTTGCAAAGAAAGGCCTGTAAGATGAATTCTGGATTAAGGAGAAGTTAAGTTGAGCTTAATTTTTGGCCTTGATTAGCCTAACAATTGCTGCAAGATAGGATTGACCAGCTGCGCGCGCTGCGGATCAAAATTGAATTGTACCGTCTTTTTTACTACCCCGTCACCCTTGGCAAAATTCAGCATTTCTTGCCGCTCGGGCGGGGTGAATTTGGAAAAAGTACGCCGCAAAACGGGTAGCGCTTCCCGAAACACCTCGTAAGGCAAAGTTCCCAGCCACTCGTTCAACAAGTCCCACAATGCCGGGGTATGCAGCAACAACTGCCCACTGCCGTGCAAAAAACCTTCCAACCAAAGGGCTGCGTCATTCACTCCGGCTGCTCGGGATAAAGCTGCCGACAATTCAGTGCCCGCCTGCTCGGGGTCGAGCATTTTTTTGTCCAGCAAAATCCGCGTAGCGATTCCCGCCAACAAGGGGTGGGTGCCATTGCCGAGCATCACTCCGACCAAGGCTTCATTCCACAGGTTACTGGCTTCTTTTTCATTCAACAAAGCTACCGCCCGATTGCCTTCCAACAACAAACGGAAAAACTCGCGGGCTGGCTCTTCATCCAGTTGGCGGCAAGCGGCGGGTAAACCAATACAAACCCTGGGCAAGAGTTGATCCAGCAACTCCCGTACGGCCAGCGCATCGGTCTGGCGGGTATTGCCATAACGCAGGATGTTGGCCAAAGGAGCCAAGGCTTCCAATAGGCCCATCACATCGCGGGTTTGGGCACCCAATTCTTGTAGGCGTTTGGTCATGGGGCCAACGGCCAGGGGGAGATCCGCTTTTAACACTTCGCCAAAACGCTGCAAGAGCAAGGACAAGTTATCCTCCTGTTGAACGAGGTGAAGAACATAATGCAGGGAAGCCTCTTCCAAAGTATTGCCCCACATGCCCATTTCGATCAGGCGAATGATGAACTCGGGCGTCCAGTCCACAAAGCGCCACCATTCGTGAAAACTGCCTTTGACCTTATCGGAAATGGGTACTGGGCTGGCCCAGGTGATGCCCAAAATTTGTAAACGGTGGAGCAGGTGGCTGGCTTTGAGGTTGGAAGGCGTGCGTAAATCCAGTTCTTTTGGCTTCTCAAGATCAGCCCCACCCCGGTAAAATTTATTCAAACCTGCACTTTTGACACCGGCTTCAAAATCTTCTTGTAAGGGAATGCCGCTCACTTGGGCGGGTACATTCCCCCTGACTTTGCCAATGACCAACTCTTGCTGGATGAGCTGGAGTGGTGCTGCATCTCCCTGCCCAAAAACGGCCAGTGCTGCTTCTTCCAATTCGCCAATCCCGGTGGTGCTGCGATTGCGCAGAGCAGCCAGGGCATCGGCCAAACGCACCGCCTCTTGCACATGGGCAGCCGAGGCATCGAGGTGTTTTTGACGCAGCAATTGAGCCACCCGAATCAGCCAGCGCACTCCTTGTTCTTCGGGGTGCAAAAAAAGCAATTCATACCAGGCGGGCGAGAGCACTCCTGCCGCATAACCCGATTGAAAGGCCAGTCGGTCGTAACTCCAGGGAACCCAGGTGCAGCGGGTTTTGACTTTTTTTAAGCCCCGCAACAGGGCATTGTCGTTTTTGGCCGGGTATTGATTGAGCGCGTGTAGGGCGGGTGAATGCCAGGCTCCACACACCACGGCAATTTTTTGGAAACCTTCTTTTTCGGCCTGCCGAATGGTTTTGCGCATGAAGGCTTCGCGCAGCAAGGTTTCGGCGCTTTCCATGCGCAGCCCTTCTTGCCGCAGCGCCGTCATCATTTCCAGGATGGCATCGAACACGGCATTGTCGTCGCTGTAGGTTTCAAAGCTGTGTTCCCACCATCGCTCGCTGTCGTCGTAACCCGCCAGAGTAGCGAGGTAGTGCATGGGGTCGCGCAGCATTTGGACCAGTTCGGGGTCGGGTGCTTCGCTCAGTTGTAGCTGGGGCAAATTGCTGGCGGAATCGCGCAGGGCAAAGGTATGGGCCATCGGCAAGTCCATCGGGCGGGCGGGAATGCCTTGGCGATGCGCATAATGCAGGGCTTGCCACTCGGGGGAAAAAACGGCAAAGGGCAAAAAGCTGGCTTGTTGCAAGTGCTGCGGATTGTACAGCAACAAAGCGACCGGAACTTCCAGCTCCGCATGGCTGATCCACTTCAGGGCGGGCTGGCAATCTTCGGGCAATTCGATCAGTACACAGTCGGGCTGCCACTGCTCCAGGGCGCGGAGGAGTCGTTGGGCGGAGCCGGGACCGTGGTGGCGAATGCCGAAGATTTTGTGCATTGGGTGTGTGGTTTGTGCAAAATTGGGGTTTATTCGGTGGACATTTTGGTTTTTTTCCTAAAATAACGGGAGTTGGGTGATTTTTAAAAGGATTCAAAATTAATTTATTGTCGATTGATATTGCCCCAAAAACTTAAACGAGCTCTTCCATTACCGATAATCGCATTTATCATCTTGTAACCCGCCGCTTTATCGGCGGGCCCAGACGCTAACTCCCTTCACATCTATCATCTTTGCCAGATCATACATCTACCTATTTTTGATGCATGATCTGGCAAAGATGATAGATGTGAGTGTCGGGGGGCTTCAATCCCGCCGTTGAAACAGCGGGTTTCAAGATGATAGATGGATTTGAGCTAATCCTTGAACGCTGGTTAAAACAACTTCAAGGAATAGGGCAGTTCGCGGTAAAAAACCAGTTCATATCCAATCACCTCCCCATTTTTGGAAGCCTTTAATGGCATGTCATTATTGACGTACTGGCTAAACAAGTTTTGCGACCAATTACTCATGTGGTCAATGACCTTGTCGATGATCTCTTTTTCGCTAGCTTTTAGCAACTGAAGGTCGGCTTTTACGAGTGGCAAATACCGAACTTGCGTTTGCCCCTGGAAACTGGTTTTGACCCGTTGGATTAGCTCGCCTTCCAATAAGTGTTGAATAAAGTGGTCAAAATCTTGTAGGATAGGGCCACTGGAGGTTTTTAAATAAGTCGCCCCGCTTAATTGTTCTTCGTAAACTTCATAATGGTTGAAGTCGATGAAATAGAGCAAGTGCTGCAAAACGCGTTCGTTCACATTGGGCTTCCCTGCACAGTGCTCCAGTAGGTAGATGAGGACTTGAGTGAGTTTATCCGGGTCTAGGTGAGGAGTATCATCTCGCTCGCTTGCCGCTATTGTTTTTTCAAGCGACTCAAGCTCTAGGTTTTTTTGCAGGGAATAACCTTGGGATAAAAAATCATCGATCGAAAATCCAAGCTGAATAGCCAGCTTTTGTAATTCGACTGCGTCTATGTTGCGGTTACCTTGCTCGATTTGTGCCAGTGAGGGGCGTGAGATGGCAATACTTTTGGCCAATTCCGCTTGGGATAAACCTTTGCGCTTGCGCAATTCGCCAAGGCGGGTTCCAATTTGTTGGTTGGAAAGAATGATTGGATGATCCATATTCTTTGGTTTGGAGTAAAGATAAGGGATGTTTGGTTTTGGATCAAGGGGGGGATTGGTAATAGAACAGTTTCCTGATTTATCAACAAGATGGAAATAGCCAAAATAACCAAATCAAAATGGTAAGTTGATCAGTCTTCCTCTGAAAAAACATCATATGATGTATACCTATTTTGCTGTTTTTCCTGTAGCTTTAAACTCATTGCCGCCAATAGCTACTGCAGCAATGAGCGGGTTGCGGCAAGCATAGAGGACGCACCAAGCAGGACAAGAACCAGTTAAAATCTCAATAAAATTTTTCAGTCTTTGCCTTATATGTGTCCTGTATCATTTTAATAAAGGCATTTTTATCACTTTTCATTATTGCTATTTCAGGGCTATCCCTCATTATTTTATTAAGCTCCCTCACATTTTCATCACTCCAAATTGACACTTCAACAATAATAGGAGTTAAAGCCAGTCCCTTTTCAGTCAATAAATACAGATTTGTTTTTTTATTGTCAGGAAGCTGTTTTTTGATAATAATCCCTAATTCCTCCAAACATTTTAGCTTAGAAGAAAGAATATTTGTAGCAATGGCTTCATCACTTTCAATAAAATCCTTAAATGTCATACTATCTTCTATCAACATTTGCTTGATGATAACCAAAATCCATTTGTCTCCTAAAATATCAATGGCAGATGTAATGGGGCATTCGCACCGAAATTTATAATCCATGTTTCCTAAATATTAATTTCACTTGCATATTGCAACTTATTTTCTTTTTTACTTGCAAATTGAAAGCAATAATCTATCTTTGCTTGCGAATCAAAAGTAATAATAAAATTTAAAAAAAATGGAAACCCAAGAAAAAAGCACTGAAAGTGCAACTGCAGCAAAACCAGCCTACATCATGGTTCAAATGAAGGTTGAAAGCCTTGAAGAACTAAACCAACGCTATGCACAATTTGCAATTCCAATTTTACTTAAACACGGAGGGCAAATGATAGGAGGTTCCCCTAC
The DNA here is from genome assembly GCA_027488855.1 of Saprospiraceae bacterium. Taxonomy (GTDB): domain Bacteria; phylum Bacteroidota; class Bacteroidia; order Chitinophagales; family Saprospiraceae; genus Haliscomenobacter. The sequence goes on along the minus strand of JAIYAV010000195.1, from coordinate 12,469 downwards.
GCCAAAAGTAAAAGAGGGAGACTGGAACGGAAACTGGGCAGCAGTACTTCGCTTTCCAAGTATGGAGGCAGCCGAAGGATGGTACAACTCAGAGGAGTATCAACCATATAAAAACCTTCGCATCAACGAATTGCAATCCGAAGCAGGTAGGGTTGTAATCATTGAAGGAATGTAGTCTTAACCCAAATTAAAAGCCCAAACTTGGTAAATGCTGAGTTTGGGTTGTTATTTTAAAATCGTCAAATCTTCAAAAAATGAAAAAAGTATTATTAACTGGAATTTCGGGGTTTGTAGGACAACATTGTGCTGTTGAATTGTTAAAAAAAGGCTATGCCGTAAGAGGTTCAGTAAGGAGTTTATCTAAAACCGATGAGGTAATAAATGGCATTGCCAAAGAAATTGACCCAAAAGGAAATTTAGCGTTTTGCGAACTTGACCTGATGAAAGATACAGGTTGGGACAAGGCAATGGAGGGCTGCGACTTTGTACTGCATATTGCTTCGCCATTTGTAGTAAAAGTTCCAAAAGACGAAAACGAATTAATAAAACCTGCAGTTGAAGGCACACTAAGAGCGTTGAAAGCTGCAAAAAAAGCAGGAGTTAAAAGGGTGGTGCTTACTTCCTCAACGGTGGCTATGCACGGAGGTAAAGAAGGCTTGATAAAAATCAATCAAGATAGCTGGACAGATGTAAATGCAAAAAATGTAACTGCCTACTTTAAAAGCAAAACACTTGCTGAAGAAAGTGCTTGGGAATTTATAAAAAACCAAACTGGTGATAATAAATTAGAGTTGGCAGTTGTTAATCCTGGACCTATTTATGGACCAACGCTGACCGGAAATTTAGCTACAGAAGCGATGGATTTTTTCAAAAAACTAATTACTGGACAAGTACCTATGTTGCCAAGAGCTTATTCGGTGATGTCTGATGTAAGAGATGTAGCAAGTATTCATGTGGCAGCGTTAGAAAATGAAAAAGCAAATGGCAAACGTTTCATTGTAACATCAGAAAAACCTATTGCTATACAAGAAATTGCACAAATTTTAAAATCAAATGGATACGGTAAAGTTAGTACCAGACTGGCACCCACATTTTTATTGAAATTTATAGCAAAATTTAATGACGAAATGAAAGGGATGCTGCCATTTGTAGGCAATACCATTGAAGCTGACGTAAGTGATACGATGAATACATTTAATTGGAAACCTATGCCCTTCGAAAAAACAGTTCTCGACACGGCTAAATCGGTGGAGAAAGCGATTAAAAAACACATTTAAGAGCAGAGGCATAACTTTCCTAATTGGGCTTTAAAATAAACAAAGCTCGAATGTCAGTCGCTAATATGGGCTTGCCAAAAGTGGGGCAGAATTGCAAGCCTCAACACTTGGAATTCTATTGAGTATTATCGTAAATTTAAATATTAGTATTTCAAGTTCCCCGCTTTCGGCAAGCCCAAACCGTTCTACAATCCATGTGAAACACGCTAAAACAATAAGTAATAGAAAAAAAATTGCTCAAAAGCTTATTGGTCAGTATGGGAAAGGAGCAGGAATTTATTATTCAGCTTTATAGGGTTCTGATAGCAAAAATACGGAGGGATATCAAAAGTTAGTGTACACACTTCGATCCGTTTCGATCAGAATAATTTCAGCGAGACAGGCCAACAAACAAGAAACAAAGGCTTATCTTGAGAACAGTTTATCAAAACAATCCGACGATGAAAGTAAAAGTTGAGCAAGCGATTGCAATGGCCAGAAACAATGAAAGCCTGGAAGGGCTGGTTATCGAGGATTTGCAGGATACTCAAGTTCGGGCTGTTGATGCATTGGCGTTGGCAGAGCACGGCGTTTTGTTGCCTGAACAAAACATCTACTACAATGATGAGGACATAGCCTATGATCCTGATTTTGATGAGGTTGAATGGAGCAAAGCACCACTCAAAATGACTTGGGAAGAAAAGATCCAGTTGGCCGCGCAAATAGAAAAAAATGCTGGCAGCGAGGAAGAAATATCCGTTGTGGTAAAAATTGCCGATCGTGAAGTTCGCCAATGGATGAATGATCATGGGGATAAAATGGGGCAAATACTGGGAAATTTTATTGTGGATATTTACAAGGCAAACCAGATCATAAAGGGATAATTTAATTATAACGATTTATATTCGCAGATGCGGCTGAATTGCCTAGGCTTGAGCAACACACTACCGCACCAACATATAAACGACGCAGACCAATCAATCATGAGCCTAATCAACCTAAAAAAAGAACTCAAAAAACTCGACAAAGACCAACTGATCGACTTAATTGCTGACCTGTACAAAAAGAACAAGTCGGCAAAGGAATTTTTTGACTTTTATGCACAGCCCGACGAAGTTGCATTGTTTAAAAAATACCGGGACAAGGTTTATGAAGCCTTTTACCCTAAACGAGGTTTTGGATTTAAACTCAAAGAAGGCAAACAAGCCATTAGTGATTTCAAAAAACTGGGAACCTCAACGGAGCTGATCGCAGAACTGATGTTGTTTTACGTCGAGACGGGGGTGCAATTCACCAATGAATATGGCGATATTAATGAAGTTTTTTATTCAAGTTTAGAAAAAACCTATCTTCAAGCATTGACTCTGATGAAAAAAGAGAACTTGCTCGGTAAGTTTGTTGAGCGAGCTAGTAAAGTTGTAAGAGACACTCGCAATATTGGTTGGGGTTTTCATGATGAGTTGAAAGGGATTCATTATGATTATTACTCTGATGCAGTTTGAAATGAACAAAGCTTTTTGGAGCTACTTCGGTGTTAATTTCTTTCTTTATACAAAGTCGATTAGGTGTTTATATACTTTATTTTCAGTATTATACCTAATAAAACAAGCACTCAATCGAAATAAGTGAAACAAAAAGAACGTTTCACTTGTTTCGTTTGTATCTTTAAGCTAAACCAAGCTGATATGAGTGCTGTAATCCAGAAAATAACCAAGTCAGATCAAAAGATCGCACTTTTATCTGCCAAACCACTTGCTGACAGCGAAGACCAAGCTATCAAAGATAAGGATGAAGTCATCAAATTGAGGATTCAAGGATCGGACGAAGTAGTCACCATTCCTTTGAAGGCTTTACAATTATTGAATGCGATCATCAGCAATATGGCCCAGGGCAAATCAATTGCGCTGATGCCAACTGATGCAGAAGTGAGCACCCAACAGGCTGCTGAAATCCTAAATGTCTCCAGGCCACATGTAATCAAGCTATTGGAAAAAGGCGAGATCCCCCACAAAAAAGTAGGTAGCCATAGAAGAATTTTACTGCAAGATATTCTCAAGTATGAATCCAACTTCAAGTCAGACAGGAGAAAGAAACTGGACTATTTAGCTAAAGAAGCTCAAGAGCTGAAGTTAGGGTATGAATGATTTATTCTCCTCTGCTTCAGTAGGGGTGAAATTACCGACAGTCACCCCCCACTTGAATTTCCCGCTTATTTTCGTTATTTTTGTTTAAAATTCAACTTTTCGGAATGATAATTCACGTCCAAGTAAGCAATCAGCAGAAAATGCACTATTTGATAGAGCTCCTAAAGTCTATGGATTTTGTTGAGCGCATTAAGGTGGATGAGGAAATGCAGGTAAATGAAAGCACATCAACTGCTTTGTCCAGTAAATACTGGGGTGCCTGGCGGCAAAACCCCTTATCCATTGAAGAAATTGATACTGAAGTAAACAAGATGCGAGAAGAATGGGATTAAAATACGTACTGGATACCAATACATGCTTATACTTTTTGAACCAAACACTTACAGAAGAGGGTTTCATCCGCTATCGAAGGACTTAAGGTCATCAACCCTTTCTAAAAGCCAAACACACTAAATATCCTGCATCTAAAGGGGGCACTCTCCGTATTCACGCTAATTCAGAGACTATACTCTCCGAATTCACGCGAATACGGAGAGTAGACTACCTTTAACCCTCCCAAAACCACAACTCCTCTTTTTTCCCAACTCAAAAAAAATCAATACCTTTCCACTACGAGCCAAAGGATAAAAGACGTTTTATCCCCTGCTCGCCTCTACTCGTCACCAAATCCTTTTAACATAACATGAGAATTCAGGATTTCAACAAAATCTTTTTTTTGGCGAGCCTCCTTAGTATTGTGGCTTGCCAAAACAGCAAAAACGGCACCCCGGAAGAAACCGCTGCAGCACCCAGTGTGGAGCAAAAGGTATTCCGCAAGGAGCAGGGCGCTGATTGCGACAAGGCCGCAGACGACGAAACCCGCACCGATTGTGCGCGCATTGACTTGCTGTACCCAGTAGTCACCAAAGGAGAAAAAGCATTGCAGGACGCAGTGGCCACCTGGACAAACAACTACCTTTTCGGGATTCTGGAAGCAGAAGAAACCCCTAAGTCCGCTACCCTTGACGACGCTGCCAAGGCTTTTTTCAAAATACACGATGAGACTAAAAAAGAAGGCGGAGCCTCGGTTATGACTGGTGGTTTTGAAGTAAGTACAGGCTCCGAAGTTGTGTTCAACAATGGAAAATACCTCACCCTGGCCATCAACGGCAATGCTTACATGGGCGGCGCGCACGGTAGTCCAACCGAGGCATTGAACACTTTTGACGCAAAATCGGGCAAAATCCTGACTTGGGACGACCTCGTGACCGATAAAGCAGCCCTCCAGGCTTTGGCCGAGAAAAAAGTACGGAAAGAAAGGGCGGATGTGTTCAAAGAAGGTTTCGACTTCGACGATACATTCAATTTCACACTTCCCGCCAACTACGGCCTGACCGAGGAAGGGCTCTTCCTCTACTACGAACATTATGAAATTATGCCTTATGCACTGGGCGCTACTGAGCTAACGCTTACCTTCGAAGAGTTGGGTGCGCTGGCGAAGATCAAACTTTAAGCATTGGTGATTCCAGGAGATGAGGCCGATGGCTTCATCTCCTCAGATTCCAGAAGCCGGGGCGTTTTTTTACAACAACAAAGAAAAATAGTAAAACCCCAAGCAGCAAAATAACCCCAACAATCACATACCATTTCACGGCAGGATTCCCCATTTGCACCACACTATCCTCCCCCACATAGGTCAGCGCCGCCCAATAATAAGGCGTTTTCTGAAAAGCGGGAATTCCCGGATCATCCAAATAATCCAGTTTAGCCGAATGCAGCGCCTGCGCCTTGGTTTCACCCTTGCGCAAGTGTTGATAAAAAGACAAAAACAAAGTCGAGCTCGACACCTCATTCACCGACCACAGCGTAGCCACCAACCCTTTCGCGCCCGCATACGCAAAAGCCCTAGCCAGGCTCATCACCCCCTCACCCTGTTTCCATTCCCCCAGCCCACTTTCACAAGCGCTCAAACAAACCAGGTCGGCGTGCAGGGGGAGGGCATAAATGTCGGACAAAAAAGCGCGGCGCTCATAAAACTCAATCCCAGCTGTGTTGTGTATACTGTCTGCCGAAGCGTGGGTAGCCAAGTGCAGGATGTTGAAGTTGGGCGCTTTTTCGGCGAAGTGTTTCCAAGTCGCCTGATCCTGGAAGTAGCTCTTTTTTTTGATGCCCTTGATTTGTTCAATTTCCGCTTTGCCGTTGCGCAAGGGTGCCAAACCCCGTTCAGCTTTGTCGAAGCCAGGTGCCAGCGCTAACATGCCACCGCCGCTTTGGGTGCTCAATTCGAGTTGAGACAACAAAACTCCAAGGGAATATCCGTATTGCAATTTGACTTGCCTACACCAATAAGCAACCTGAGGCCAACGGGCAGCCTTTTTTTCGCCCGTCACCAAAGCTTCAAAAGGTAGAGCGCTCAGCCAGGCATCGGGAATCAACACGATGGATTGAGTAGCCCTGGGACGAACGACTTCGGGAACCAAAGTTTTTAACAATTCTTGCCCCAAAGCCTGATAAGTTTGCAAATCCCCACCACTTTTGTCTTGAATCATGGCCAGGAGTTGACCCACCTGGCTGCGCAAAGCTGGGGAATTCCCAATGTTGCGCCATTGCATTTTTCCATCGGCGGAGAGCTGGAACAAATAACTCCGTTCGGCGCCAACAAAATATTCCAGCGCCACGGCGTCGTTGCTTTGCAGGAGTTTTTGCCGAATCTGCTCGAAATCCAGTTGGTACAATTGCTCCTTCAACTGCGCATAAGCCGGGTATTTTTTGGCCAACTGTATTTTCAAACTGGCCAGTTCATCGCGGGTCTGATTGGCCTGGCGCTGATAGTTTTGAACCTGGGTTGCGTTTTGGGTGTCCAGGGCGGCATTTTCCAACCAGGCGATCCGTTTTTTCAATTTGATTTCCCTTTGTAATAAAGTATCGCCACTGTTCAATGCTTGTTTCAAACGGTTTTCTTGCACCGCCTCCAGCAAAACCGCCGCCTTGTTTTGCTCCAACATCGTCCAGGCCGCCTGAATGGTTTCTTGCTTGGGCTGCCGCTGGTATAAGGTGTAGGCAATGGCAAAAGCCGCTTCCATCCGTTTGCGACTGTATGCGAGTAGGTTAAGTTTGGAAGATTCAAACTGCAAGGTATTGCGCAAGGAAAGTTCCACCTGCTGCGCCAACTTATGGCATGCAAATGCACTGCTGAGGTAGCTCAACTGTTGATTTTGCTGGTACAGCTGGGCGAGCGCTTCGGCTTTACCAGCGAGTGCTTCGTAAAGGGTGTTTTCTTCATACAATTTTTGGGCATTCGGCAGGTCGAGTGGCGTTTTGGGCTTAAAACTGGGCACCACGGCTTGTAGGGTCGCATCAAAAAAACGTACTGCCTGCGCAGTCTGGCCATTTTTCAAAAAAAGCTGCCCGAGTTCTACATTGATTTTGCCATATTCCCGATGTTGGCTGCCATATACCTCATGTGCGAGCGCCAGCGCTTTGCGCAGGGATTTTTCAGCGGCGGCATAATTGCTGTTTTGACGCTGCATGATCCCTTGCAAGGCATAGGCACCCGCCAGATAATCCAGCACATCGACTTCTTTTTGGGGGATACTTTCCAGGGCTTGCAGGGATTGTTGCAAGGCAGTTCCCGCCAGGGCAAATTGACCCAACTCAAATTGACTCCGCGCAGTACTGAGCAAAAGCAGGCCTTTTTGCGCAGCGTTTGTGGATTGGAGTTTTAACCCTTTTACAAAATATTGGAGTGCTTCGGGATTGCGCCCTTCATTCCAGTAGGTAAGCCCCAGGTTGTTGTACAAGCCAGGCAGACTTTCCGGATCGGCTTCTTTAAAAGCGTTTTCGTACAATACTCGTGCCTTTTCATTTTCCCCCAGACGGGTGTAATGCGCAATCAGCGGTTTGTACAGGTATTCTACCATGTCCGAAAAGTGGTAGCGTTGGTGCCAATACAAGGCGGCTTCGTATGCCTGGATGGATTCCAGCACTTTTCCCAATTGGAAAAGGTATTCTGCGCGGCTGAGCTGTACCCAGAGGAGTTCTTCGGCTTCGGAGGCATTTTTGGGCTGACGCCAAAGATGGCTTAGGGTTTGATCTAAAATTTTGAGTGAAGCATTGGGGTTTTCCAGTTCGTTTTGGCGGTCCCAGTTGTAGCGCAGGTAAGAGTCGAGTTGATTGCGGGCGCGGAAATGTTGCAAAGAATCTTGACCATGTAAGGACAAAAAACTTAGGATTGCAAAAGCTGAACTGAATAAAATTGGCTTGAAAAACAAGGTTATGTTATTTAAGCTATCGTCATTCGTCATTCGAAAAATTCGTCACTCCACTAGGCTCTTCATCAACACCTCCTTCCGCGACTGATAAATAAACTTCGGTGTTTGTACCACCAACTTGCTATACATCTCCAGCGCCTTTAGGGTTAGCGTGCGATCTTCGGGATGCAAAAGATGCAGTTCAAAGTATGCCGCAGCCTGTTGATCCGGACTTAGTGGACGCTTGAGTAGATCCTGTACGCCTTGCTCCGCTTCCATGAATTGCCGGTACAAGTGCAAACGTTTGGCATTGAGTAGGGCACCTTCGAAATGCAAATCTGGATGATCCAAGTCAATCGCCAATTGTTGAGCCTCCGTGGTCACCTTATCGAGTTCAGCATGGTTGCCCGTTTCCAGTAGCACCGTACCTTTTTCCGCCAGACTTAAACCCAGCACCAGTTTGTTGCCAATGGCCCGGGTGATCTCAATGGCCCGATTGTAAAAATGCAGCGAGCGCTGGTATTGCTGAAGGTTGTAAAAAATATCCCCCAGGGTGTTGACTGCTTTCGCTAGGCCTTTTTGGTAACCCAGTTCTTCGCAAAGCATCAGGGCTTTTTGCATGTATTCAATGGCCTTGTGGAAATCTCCCTGAATGTTGAGCAATTGGCCAATGAAACCCAAGGCGATGGATTGCCCTTGTTTGTCCCCCAATTCTTCAGTGAGCGCGAGGTCTTTGACGTACAGCTCCATCGCGTCGTTGTACTTGCCCTGGCGTTCGAAGATTAGCCCGATGTTGCCGATGCCTACGGCGGTCAGGTGTTTGTTGCCCAATTCAGTGGCCAGATCGAGTCCGGCCTGGAAGTGGAACAAAGCCTCTTCGTAATCGCCCTTTTCCTGCAAAACAATACCAATGTAAGTATGGATAGTGGCCATGCCCGGCTTGTCATTGTGGGCCTGGCAGTAAGCCAATTGTTCCTGTTGTTGACGGATGCCTTCGTCGTAGTTGCCTTGGTTCATGTAGGTGAGGCCCAGGTTGGCAACAATTTGGGAATCAACGATATAACCCCGGACTTCCTGGCCGATTGCCAGAGCATTTTGAAAGTATTTTTTGGCTTCCTCGTACTTGCCTTGGCGGAAGTAGAGGTTGCCCAGGTTGCCATACACTTCCGCAAACCCGAATTTGTCGTCTACCGATTCAAACAGCAGCACCGATTTTTGGTAGTAGCGCATGGCCTCGGTGTAATCACCACGCAGCATGACCACACGACCCATGCTATTGTGGGCGCGGCCTAGCAGGATGACGTCGCGGTGCTGTTTGGCCAGTTCGAGGGCATTTTTGTAGGTCAATTCACATTCGTCCCATTTGCCAATCAACTCCTGAATTTTGCCTTTTTTGAGCAAGGTTTTGATTTGGCTGGCAACGTCCTGCTCACTGCCCAATAGGTGCAGCAATTTTTCGTACAAATCTAGCGCTTGCTGATTTTGGAAGTTGCGGCGGGCATAATCCCCGGCTTTGCGTAGATAGGAACAGGTTTTATCAAATACGCCAGCTTGTTCGTAGTGGAAGGCCAAGTCGACAAAACGTTCGTCGATGCGGTCGGCGTACAAACGTTCGATGGCCTCGGCGATCAATTTGTGCAACTGCTGCAAACGCGCCCGCAATTGCATGCTGTACGCAGCCTCCCGCAGCAAGGAGTGGCGGAAAATGTAACGCAACTCGTTCATGGCCCGCCAAATCTGTACCTTTTCAGCCACGCCGATTTGTTCGGTGAGGAGTTCTACATCGGGATTGTTTTTGGAAAACTCCTCGTTGTATTTCATCACCTCGGTCAATACCGTCACCTCAAATTCGCGACCAATCACGGCCGCTGCTTTTACCGTTTCTTTGACCAGTGACGACAAACGGTCGATCCGGGCGGTCAGAATGGAGTTGATCGAACTGGACAACTGGATGTTTTCATCCTTGATGTTCCACAGGCCATTGACCTTATGCAACAGTTGTTGTTCAGAAAAATACTCCAACAATTGCTCCAGGTAAAAAGGATTGCTGTTGGCTGCACGTTGCAGCAACTCAAAGAAGGTATCCGAAATCGTGCCCTGCAATTTGATTTCCGCAAACTGGCGCACCGCTTCGGGTTGCAACACATTTAGGTCTATTTCCAATGGGCCACGCACCTGATGGGCTTCCAGCAGAAGTGGGTCCAGTAGCATTTGTTTTTGCCCATCATCGCCATAACGGGAAGTCATCAGCAAAAAGATGGGATAACGCTTCAAGTAGCGGATCAACTCAACGAGCAATTCCTGCGAGTTTTCGTCAATCCAGTGGGTGTCTTCCAGTTCAATTGTCACCGGGCGAATCAGGGATTCAGCCAAAAGCAAATCGATGATGGATTGAATGGTATTTTGGTAGCGTCCGCGTGCATCCAGTTGTTCCCATAAGGAATCGAAGTAGACAATCCCAACCTGTGCAGCCAGCACCGATTTGGTGCGGATCAAATCATCACGCAAAGCATGCGCGTCGGAAATGCCCTGTAGTTTATCCAGCAACTGTTGAAAACGGGCCTCAAAACGTTGCAGGTTGCGCGCAGTATTTTTCTCTAAAGATTGATCGAAGTAGTTTTTGAGGAAATAGATAAAGGGGTTAAAAGGTTTGCGCAAAATCTGATCCGCCGGGCAAGTGTACCACTGTACTTTTTGATCTCGAAGCAAAGCTTCTTTTAACTCGTAACTCAAGCGACTTTTGCCAATACCGGCTTCGCCAAAAACGTAGGCAATACCTGCCGGGCGTCCTTCCAGTAGAGGAGTGGTGAAATCAATCAGGCGGAACATTTCCGCATCGCGGCCCACCATGTTTTCACTGTACACCTGCTGGCGACTTTCATTCCGCCCCATCAATATATAGGTAGGGATGTCCCCTTTTACTCCTTTGTACTTTATGTCGCCCCGGTGTTGGAAGCTGAAGTTGCGGTTTTTTTGAATTTCGCCATCCACCAGCACTTCCTCCCAAGCCCCATAAGACATGATGCGGGCCGCCAGATTGACCCGATTGCCCACGGCAGCGTATTGCAAACGTTCGCGTCCTCCAATCAGGCCGGTGTAGGCCGTGCCTTCGGTGGCTGCTGCTTTAAACTGTACGCCATACTGAGCGCGCAATTCGTACAACTCCTGGTTGAGGGCATGGATAAACTCCAGGGCACGTTCGATGTTGTTTTCAAAAGAAACAGGTGCACCAAAGAAACAAGTCATCACTCCACCCTTGTCGCCAAAGTCGATCTCTTTAAAATACCCGCTGAAATTGTTGATTTGTTCAATCACTACTCCCGCAAACTTGTTCAGTAGGGCGTGATTGGGCACACCCTCAAAAGCAATAAAAACGGAAATGACCGTGCGGAACTCCCCAACCTGACTGTAATCGATGACCTCGGCAGGTACAAAGAGCTCTACCACATCTCGGCGCAATTCGGGCAAGTTGGTAATGGGTAAACTGACCGGTCGAGCCTTGAAATTAGCACCCAAACAAAAGAACCCGTCTTCCACGGGAATTACCTCGGTATCGAATGGCAACTGGCTCAACAAAACGCTGTCCAATGCAATGGAAGAGGACTGGTTTTTGGCCATATCCTGACAAAGCGCGGCTTTGAGCACCGGATCACCTCGAAAATAAAAGGCCCGGTGATAACGCCCGACAATTCCCCACTCAACGGTGCCGTAAGAAAGGCCAATTTTCACCCCAATTTTAAAAGCACCAAACTTATAGGAACGTTGTTTAAAAAGATCCCGCGCCGAAATGGCAGCATTCATAAACACGTCTACCCCCAAATCTTCACTTTGTGGAAAAATGGCCGTAAAAGCATCGCCCGCATAATAAGGGATGAACCCACCATGGGTGTAAACTACTTCCACCAGCGGTTCGAAGATGTCCTTTAAAATCAGGGAAAGCTCTTCTGCGCCACGGCCCCCCTTACCCATCAAAGTCTCAGTTAGAGGGGTAAAGCCCGATAAGTCTACGAACATGACGTAGGCTTGCAGCGAGTTGTGCAAATTGCGTTGATCGAATTGCTCCTGTATGAAGTGCGGAATGAGCTGTCTCACGGTTTACTGACCTATGGTGTTTTAGAAAGACAATGAAAATTGACACTAGTGTGCGTATTCCACACTTTCTATGTTGGTGTTTTCAAGCCTGCCAAGTTAATAAGATTTTTGCAAATATTGTTGAATTGAAATTTGGATTGCCATGGTGCCCAAAACGCAAAAACTACGCCTTAATATATAGGTAGGCAGCAAAAGGCCTTTTTTCATTTTTTTGAGATTTTTCTTGAATAAAGCTTGCACGGTTGAAAAGTAGGTTCTACTTTTGCATCCGCTTTGAAAGCAAGGCGATTGAGAGAGGGACGGAAGAGATTGATTTAGAGCTTCAAAAAAGGCGCTGAAAAAAAACCTTCAAAAAACTTTCTCAAAAATTTGGAATAGAGAATGCGAATGTTGTACATTTGCATCCGCTTTGAAAAGCAGGGCGAAAAAGAGAGTTGAAAATAGCTAATTGGCTGCGAAAAAAAAGAAGAAAAAAGTCTTCAAAAAGTTTTGCGAAAAGAAGTTGAGTATCTACCTTTGCTGCCCCGCAGGAAGTTGCTTGAAAGAGTGACGGAGAAAGCGGAAAGAGTTGAAACCAAAGGGTTTTGACGAATAAAAATGCCAATTCATCGGAATTGAAAATACGGTTGAGGAATCGTTAAATGAGGAAGGTTGCAGAGCCTGAAGTTTAGGGATGAGTAGACCAAAGAGTTCATTGACACAATGGGAATTGAGGTAAGGAATAATTTACTTTTTTATTGAAACCATA
>JAIYAV010000259.1 GCA_027488855.1 Saprospiraceae bacterium | reverse complement strand
TGATCGCTGACTTTTTGAACATTGACATAGGCAAATCCAATCACGACAAACAATGCGGCGTAAAGGAGGCAAAAATTGAAGGTGAGCATAGCTGTAGGTGTTTTTTGATTGGACAAAATCGAAAGACAAAAGTGGCAAAAAAAACATCCTGATTCTGAGTTAACTCAAAATCAGGATGTTTTTTTTGCCACATTGTTGACAGACTAATGAGCCCAGCTCGATTTTAAAAAGTGTACTCCAAATCCACCTTAAAACCAGTGCTACAAGTAGGGCATTCTATCCGTAAGCTTTCCGGGAAATTATTGGTTTCGGTATAGGCTTTAAACTTCAAACCACCCATAAAATCATCGGTATCTGGAGCCGTATCCTTGTCCCACAATTCGATGGTGTATTCTTCCAGAGGGCTGGTCAATTCAGGCTTAGTCGCCGGAATAAATACCGCATTTTGACCGGAAGCAGGATCGAGCGGGAAAGGGAATACGGGGCCTGTCCAGATCAAAGTTGTGCCTTTGTAGATTTTCAGGTACACATCGGGGCCATCGGAAGGATCCCAATTGCCACCTGTAGTCGTTTTGGCTGGGTATTTGGTCAGTTCCAGCTTGGTAAATTTAATGGACTTGGGTGTTTTTTGAGTCCCACAGGTCTCTCCAGTCCAGCGTTCAGTGCAGTTGCAGTCGCCGGAATCACAAGTGCCGCTATTCAGGCAAGTTTTTGACTCGCAGGGGTCTGCTTTTTTACAGGCAAAACTGCCAGCAAGCAATAAAAAGGCCCACATTGTCAAGATTAAATAGGATTTGGTGTTCATAATTTCAGTGAATTTTAATGGGTTTGTATTCACTGCAATATTGTGGGTATAAATGCTGGCTTCGCTTCACCTATTTGGGTGAATTTCTATAAAAAAATCAGGGCATAAACTTGCTAGGAAGGTCAAAGTTTATGCCCTGATGAGTATGTGATTTACTTCACATCCCGCATATTGTCCTCGGGGTTGCGATCCACCAGCAACGTGAACGGATCAATGCCCGCTTTTTCCGGTTTACCCTGGACTTCAAAAGTAAAGGTATTGTCCTTTTTGTTGATGAAAACCCGTTTGCGGTAGAGCGTTTTGCCGTACTTCTTACCCTTTTCAGGTTTGGCAAAGGCCCCGATTTCCATCCAGTCGGCTACCTTTTCTTCCTTTTCCTTGCCCAGTGCGTCGGCCTTTAATTTGCGCGATTCCACTTTCAGGGTGACCTGGTATTTGTCTTTACCCAGTTCTTTGATTTTTGCCTCGGTCGTGCGGTTTTCAAAGAGGGTGATGTCCCAAAACAGGTCTTTGATGATGTACTTGAGCGAATCCGGCGTTTGTTTGTAAAACTCGTCCACCACATCACTGGAAACGGGGAAGGGCGGTGGCGCGTAGCGGAACTTGTCCAAAAAGTCGCGCAACCCTTGGTTGACCCTTTCTTCACCAATCATTTCCTTCAGGTAATACATCACCAGCGAACCTTTGTTGTAATGGATGTAGCCCTGGTTTTCACAACGTGCCAGCGGGAGTTCCTGCAAACGTTCCCCCCCACGCCCACGCAGGTAACGATCCGCTTCGTATTCCAGAAATTTGCGCATGATGTCGCGGCCATATTCCTTTTCCATCACCATCAGGGCGCTGTATTGGGCAAAGGTTTCCACCGTCATTTCACTGCCTTGCATGTAAGCGCCACATTCCTGGTGGGCCCACCATTGGTGCCCCATTTCGTGCGCGACTACGTAAAAGACCATGTCGATATCGTCCTTGTCCGCCCGGAAATCCTCAATAAACCCGATGCCTTCCGAGTAAGGCATAGTGCCCGGGAAAGCCTGGGCAAACTCGGCATAACGTGGAAACTCAATGATGCGGCATTGCTTGTGGAAGTATGGCCCAAAGTTGGTCGTGTAATACTCCAGCGATTTCTGCATCGACTTGAGCATCCGATCCACATTGTCTTTGTGGTCTTTGTGGTAATACACTTCCAGGTCGATCCCCTTCCATTTTTTGCGCGCCACTTCGTATCGTGCCGACATGAAGGAGTAAAAGTTGAAACTCTCGTGATCGAGTTTATACTGGAAATAACGCCGTCCGTTTTCCTTCCATTCCTTTTCCAAGGAGCCCGGCGCAATGGCAATTTGATCGGCTGAGGTACTGATCACCGTTTCTACATTGACCCAATCGGCATCATTGCCCAGGTAGGAATTGCCCCGGGCGATGGTATCCGCGCGGTTGAGTTTGGGTGCCCGAGTTTTTTCCGGCAGTTTGAACTTTTTCCGGCGGTTTTTATCGGTCATCTCGCCATCGGGTTGGTAACCCAGGCGGGGTGCGATGTCGAAATTGTTGAAAAAAGTTCCGTTTTGCATCACTTCCTGCACCCTCAGTTCATTTTCAAAACCCTTGCTTTGGTAAACGGAACTGAAATCCAGGCGCATGGAGTCACCGGGTTGTAGGGCCGGTTGCAAGCGGTAAATGCGGAAATAAACGTCCTTGTCGTCCTTGAGCAATTTCAGTCGAGGGTTGTTCAAGGTGAACTTGAGTTGCCGTGGTACTTGCACCAATAAGGTATCGATGGCTTTAGGGTGTAAATTCCGCACCCACATTTGGGCTTTGGCGTCGATGTTGCGGGTTTCTGGGAAAATTTGAATGTCGTATTTCACGGCATAGATGCGCGGCTGAGCCTTGCCTTCGTATTTTTTGTAGTCCTTTTCGTAGCGCACGGTCAGTTTTTCAACCTGCTTGCTGTTTTTGAAAGGATTCAAAATCAAGGTATTGTAAAACACCCAGGCAGCACTCAAGCCCCACAGTGCAATGGCGCCAAAACCCGCCCAGCGGTAAGATCGCCATTCCAATGCGGCCAGTTTGAAACGTTTGCGCCAGCCACTTTCTTTGCCACGAGGCCAAAAACACACCGCTGCAACTGCTAAAATGGCGCTGAACAAGGCCCAGTAGGTGTTGAACCAAAACAGCCCGGTGGCATAAGGCTTGTAGCCGTACAGGTCTGATACCGTGTAACCAGGCGTTGCACCAAACTGCACCATGTTGCTCTCAATGCGCAGGGCTCCCCAAATGAAGGAGTTCACAATGATGACCACAATGCAGATGAAAAAACCTAGATACATGTTGGGAGCCAGCGTATGTACCAAAAGGAACAACACAGCAATGGTTGCAAAGCTCAACAAGTCCAGTACCAGCAGTTCGCGCACATAAACCCCTAAATCGAAGCGATTGAACCCATTCAAAGCTTGAGCTGCTATCGCCGCCAGGATACACGCACTGATCAGGATCGCTACCACGCCAACAATGGTGATGAGTTTGGATAAAAAGTCGGTCCAGTTGCGCGTAGGCATGGCATCGTAAATCTCATTGACCTTGGCGATGCGCTCTTTCCAAACCAATGCCCCGGTGAAATAAGCAACAATTGCAATGACAAACATGTAAAAAGAGCCCCGAATGATGTCGACCATGGTGTAGGTCACTGGCAAGTTGTGGGTACCGTAGCCCTCCGTAGCAAACTGCATGCTTGGAATGGTGTTCAACAAACCAATGAATGCCAAGAGGATGAATGGGGTACTTTTGACAACGCCCCAAAAATTGGCTTTCAACTGGCTGCGGAACTGGGCCAGGGTAATGCTGAATCCGCTGGCAGGTTTTACCGTAGCCATTTCTCCCAATTGTTGGAGACCGTATGGTTCTTCTTCAACCTTAGTGCTGCGTTTTTTACTGACTTTCTTGGCTCTTTCAGCAAAACTAAAGCGCCAATAGCCCACAAAAAGCACCAACAAACCGACCGCCATCCAGAGCAAACGATTGCCCAACATCAGGGGATGCAAAATGCTGACCGAAAGGTGGTTTTTGTCCTCTACCGTCCAATATTTGGTAACAAGGGACAGTGCTCTAAACCCAAAGGGATCAAGCATGGCCGAAAGGCTTTCGTTTTCGATGTCCCGAATCAGGTTTCCCGCCACGATGTAGCCTACCAGCAAAACCATTGCCGAAATGAAGGAGTACATGGTGCTGCGCGTGAGTGCCGCAACCGTAAAAAGGATACTCCCTGCAAAAATCATATTGGGAATGACGATGGCCAGATAGGAGTTGATGTGGCTTTGGATTTCAAAAGGCCCGTAACGCTCCAGATCGAGCCAATGGGTGAACGAATTGACCCCCACGCCAAGCCACATGCCCAGCGAGATGCCCAACATAGGAATCAAACAAACCAGCAGTGCTCCAAAAAAATGGCCAAAGAAATAGCCCATCTTTTGGACTGGCGAAGCAAATACGATCTGAGCCGTATTGTTTTCAAAATCGCGGATGGCAGCGGTGTTTAAAAAGGCTGTAATCAGCAAAAGGGAAAGAATGCTGAATACGCCATACCAGTTTTGGGTGACAAACGGAGCATTTTTCCAAATGTTGCCAAAGCTACCGCCAATTTGTATCTGATCGGTAACCGTTGCACCAAAGGTCATCAACGCGAATATGAAGAGAAAAATCCAGGGCATGGGTGCACGCAGCCAGGATTTTAATTCGAATTTTAAAAAAGTAAAGAGCATGCGATTGGGATTTTAGTGTTTAATTTTTGAAAAAAACACATCCTCCAACCCTGGCTCAGCAGGTTGGAATCCCTCACCAGGATCATCCTCGCTGAAAATGTGGATGATGGGTTTGCCCGCCACCAATTTGCTGGAGATCACTTGGAAGTTCTTTTCGTAATCATTGAGTTCGGCTTTCAGGATGATTTTTTCCCAAATTTTGCCACCCAATTCACCCAATGCAGCATCAGGTATACCCGCGTATTTCACCTCGCCACCATTGATGATGGCCATATTGGAACAAAGTTCACGTACATCCTCCACAATGTGGGTAGAGAGAATGACGATCACGTTTTCGCCGATTTCAGACAAGAGGTTGTAAAAACGATTTCGCTCTCCGGGGTCGAGGCCTGCGGTAGGTTCGTCTACAATGATCAGTTTGGGGTCACCAATCAAGGCCTGGGCAATGCCAAAGCGCTGGCGCATCCCGCCGGAATAACTACTTACCGCTTTTTTGCGGTGATCCCAGAGGTTGACCCGGTTCAGCAGGGTTTGTACCACCTCTTTGCGTTGATTGCTCGGGATTCCTTTCAAGGTCGCAAAGTGGTCCAGCATATCGAGTGCCGACATGCGGGGGTAAACGCCAAATTCCTGAGGCAAGTAGCCCAGCACCCGGCGTACCGCGTCTTTGTCTTTGAGCACATCAATGTCGCCCAGTGTGGCGGTTCCACTGTCTGCGTCTTGCAGCGTAGCCAGGGTGCGCATGAGGGTACTTTTGCCCGCGCCGTTGGGGCCTAACAGGCCGTACATACCAGTGGGAATGTGCAGGCTCACATTTTTGAGCGCTTGCACCCCGTTAGGATAGGTTTTGGATAGATTTTGGATAGATAACTCCATAAGCCAATTAGATCAGGTGTTAAAATGTATGTATTGCACTAAGTTAGTGCAATTGAATAAAGTGAACCCAAGAATAATAATGGTTGGCTAAAATGGAAGGATTTTTTATACAAAAGTTGGATTATGAGCTATTAAATGAAGTAGTCCTTTTGAAAAAAGCCAATTAGTAAGTTTAGCTTGTACTCCAACTTCTTTCTTTGTACATTTGAATGCTGCATTGTTTGATTAATCATTCAAAAACTAAAAAAATGGTAAATTGGAGAGATTATATTGTATCTGACCCTGCCATTCTTTATGGCAAGCCGTCCATTATGGGTACCAGGATTGGTGTGGACTTAATCTTAGAAAAATTAGCCGCTGGTCAGACTACAGCTCAATTACTTTTAGCTTATCCACACCTTAAAGAAGATCAAATTTTAGCATGTCTTGCATTTGCTGCTGAAAAAATTAAATTCGAAATCGTTCTTGATATTGCAGCATGATTGACAAATTAATTGTTGCCGATGAAAGTGTAGATTGGGCTATTATTAAAGCTCTGCGCGAAAAAAATTATCACGTACTTTCAATTATGGAAGACCATTCTGGGTGGTCAGATGAGGAGGTACTTTCCTTTGCTTATGAGCTTTCGGCCTATCTGATTACAGAAGATAAAGATTTTGGAGAATTAACTTATCGACTAAAAAGACCCAGTCACGGAATTTTGTTGATCCGTTTGATCAGCTCTAGAAGTGATGAAAAAGCAGCTTTAGTGATGGATGTTTTCCAAAAAAATGAAGATCGTCTAAGCAATTCTTTCTCTGTTTTAGACGAAAATAAGCTTAGAATTAAGTCATTTTAAGTGAAATTTTATTGAAGGACTTAATGCTACTTTAAATAGCATCAAGTCCTTCAAAACATTTCTTTACTCTACAATAAACCGAATCGACTCTCCATTATCCGCTTGCAGCACATACATGCCACGTTCGAAGCCAAATAGGTCAAGTTGATCCACTTTTTGGAAGCGGCGCACCCACTGCCCAAGGGTATTGTACACATTGCCACTCAACACTTTGCTGAAGTAAAGGTGATCCTGTGCAGGGTTCGGGTAAACCTTGAAACTCGCCGCTGGGCGTGCCAAATCTTTGGTACCCACCGTAACCTTGGTTTTATCATTCACCTGGAAGATGCTCACCGAGTTGCTCGTTTCGTTGGCCAAAAGCACCAGGGCTTTGCCGTTGGGACTTTCTTTGTCCGAAATGTAAATGATGCCTTCAGAACCACGATCATCGGTAGCATTATTGGCCGGGAAAACGCGGTTGTTGGCGTAAGTGACGTATTTGGGTGCCAGTGGATTGGTGACATCGTATACCATTACCCCACCGATACGTTCCAAGGCGATGAAGGCATATACTTTTTTGTTGATTACAGCAGTAGCTACTCCTTCCGGTTCAGGACCTTTATCATCACTCCGGTTCTTAGCTACCGTAGACGTGCTGTTGTTGGCATTGAACATTTGACCGAAGAAAGGATGATCACGCGTAATGCGTTCCAACTGATCACCACTGTCCCAGACAAGCGCACCTTGATCGTCCCAAATCGTAAAAGAGCGAGAACCCAGGAGGTGAACCTGATCATAGTCACCATCCCCGTCCAGGTCGCCACTAGCTTTGGTTACCACAGTACGGCCCAAGAGGTGATCCAGACGAAGGTCGTTGGAATCGGGGAATACCGTACGCTCCAGCTTGATGTTTTTGATCGAAGTAACTTCGTTGTAAGCGCTGTATTCGCGGGCATCGCCTTCGTTGGCGGTGATCAGGTAGTTTTTGCCAGCAGCTGTAAAGGAGGCAATGGCATCCGGCATGTAAACGCCATAAACCGGCAAGTTAGCCAGGTTAGCTCCCGCACTTTGATCACTGGCGTCCAGCCCATTGCCAAGCACATTGTGGTTTTTGAACCCCAAAGGCCGCAAGGCAGGCAAACCCTGAATGGTTGCCAATTTTTTGGTCGCCAAATCGATAGCGGCTACGGCATTGTTTTCTTGTAAAGTCACGTAAGCCGTCTTTGAATCGGGGCTAAAAGTGAGGTACTCCGGTTCCAGATCCTGCGCCAAGGTGCTGCCACCTGGCTGACCAGTTTTCACCCCAAATACCCGCAAGCCAGCCTGGCGATAGGTGCCCACAAAAGGATTCAAATCAGCAAAACCAACTAAAGTTACTTTGGACTGATCCAGGGTCGCAATACCCCCGCTGACATCAATGATGCTAACAGTTCCCTCTGGGTCTTTGCTGTAATCATCAGAAGGTTGGCCTTCATTGGCTGTCAATACGAATTTTCCATCAGGAGAAAAACCAATGTGGTCAGGCAATACACCTACACTTACTTCTTTCAAAATGACACCAGCGGTATCAATAAAGATCACCTTACCGTCACCATCTACCACGGTAGACTCAATTGCAGCAGCAATCAAACCATTTTTGGCGGCGATGCTGTTGATGCCACCCAAGGTGGTGATGGGTATCGAACGCACCAACTTAGGTGACGCTGGAGCAGCAATGTTCACGATGTCGATACGACCAGAAACGGAGTTGGCAATAAAAATTCTTTTGCTGCCTGGGTCAAAGGCTACAATTTCGGAAGAGCCCCCCGTATTGCGGAAGCTAGAAAGCAGTTGCAATTCCAAACTATCGGTTGCTACGGGCGTTTTGGTGTCGTTGTCCCGAATGTAAATCACCACGGAAGCGCCTGCTGCCAACTGTACTCCTTGCGCATTGCGGAAGCGCAATACGAAGTATTCGTCGCTTTCGGCAGCGTCATCATTGAGTATCGGAATGTTGAAGGTAATCGGTGTGGCTACCGCACCCGCCGGGATGGTCAAGGTGGTAGGCGCAAAGGTATAATCAGTACCTGCCTGAGCCGAACCCGAAGAGACATAAGCTTCAACTGTTCCTTGGGCAGCACCTACGCCACTTAAAGCCAAAGTAACCGTGACTTGACTAGCAGTTTCAGCCACACTTTGGCTGCGCACACTGTAGTTGACGGTGGCAAAAGTGGGCGTGTTGTATACCCCAGGAGAGGCGAAGATGGCTACGTTGCTGTAGGTTTTGCCCGTAGACGTAGCTGAAGCCCGCCAGTTGGTTCCTAGGTTATTGTCAGTGGCCGCATCAATGAGTTCCAGTGATGGCCCAGTTCCATCGGGAGCAGTAGGCCAAGGTGCAGCATCGTCATAATTTACGGTATCAACAATGGCACCCAGGGAGTTGCTGATTACAATCGGAGCACCACCATTCCCCAGGAAACCACTCGCCCATTGCTGGAATTTTTTTCCATAAAAACGCCCTGCGCGCAAAGAATCGCTGGCAATCAGGAATACCCCCTTAGCAGCCAGGTTTTGCTCGGCAATTAGCCCAGTAATACTGCGCGAAATGCGCAAGCCACCCAGCGCAATGGTTGCGGTGCCTTTATTGTAAATTTCAAGGAATTCCAATGAATCAGCGCCAGAGCCTGCGTTGTACATGATTTCGGTGATTACCAGATCCTGTCCAGCGTAAGTGTTCCACAACAACGGATTGGAGGTATAAGCAATGCTCATGGTATTCGCCGCAGGAGCCAAGTCTACCAGGCCATTGACTGTCAGGCGGTAAGTTACTCCGTTGCTCAGCGCACTGGCAGTAGTCAAAGTGATTTTACGACCTACTGAATCGTAAGTGATGGTGCCAATGGCCAAACTTGGGGCAAGGCTGTAATTGGCCTTGTTGGTAGCGGAAGCCCGCGTAACACCTTCATTCACCAATACGTCGATGGTGGTACCATTGACCAAACTAGCTGAAGTCACTACAGGTGGGTTGGTGTCAGCACCAGCAGCACCCAGCACAAATGGGGTAGCATTAAAAGGAAGATCTGGAGCGGTACCGTCGGCGGTTTGATCGCCGGAGGCATCCTGCGAATCCCAATTGACGGCTACGTCGTTGATCGCTGCCAGGTAGCCTTCTTTGTTGGTTCCGGTGCGTGGGCCTTTGTATTGGCCTATGTCGGTTCCAGACTTTAAAACCAGGGCTGTAGTACCCGCCACCAGTCCAGTGCCATCCAAAGTACCCATTGCCGCTGCAACCGTTCCGTTGGCTACCGCAAACAAAAACTTGGTAGGCGTATTGACATCGGTGCCCAGGTAAAAGAAAATGGCTTCATCACTGTTGCCGGTACCCCGGTTGGTGGCATTTGCTGGAGCAACTGTACCCACGTTCACCGTTGGTCCATTGGTGATGTCGGTAAAAATAATCACGGTACCAGCTGGAACTGCGGTAGCCCCCGTATTCCAGGCGTATGAACTTTCAGCGGCGTCCCGAAAGGCTGCGCCGCCCCATTCGTCGTCCCGAAAATAAATGGTAGTATTGGCTGGCAGTTGAGCCAGTGCAACGATGGCCAAATCGTCGTTTCCATCGGCGTTAAAGCCAATAACGGCAATGTCGCCGGCATTCTGGGCCATCAGCCAATTGCTGATGAGTAGGATGCCCAGGGAGAGAAGAATACGTAGATGTTTCAACATAATGATTCAGGTTTGTTGGTAAAAAGCAGGGGTATTCAAGTATCATTTCTGCTTAAAAATTAAGCAAAAGTAAGGCAAAAAGAAAGGCTAAAACTGCTGCGAATTGGGCAGTTCGTGAGGATTTAATGTAAATTTCTTATTTTCTTAACCTTTAATTTACATTGAATAAAATCGTATGTGTTCCATTTTTTTTTATAGCATTGGGTATTTAGTTTATGTTTGTGGGTAACCTTTTGATGGTATTCATCGTATATCCATTCCAAATATTCTAACTCATGAAACAATACTATCTCCTTGGACTTCTGCTATTTTGCAGCATTGCCTGGCTTAAGGCTCAGGACAGCACCGAAACCATCGCCCCCGACCGGCCGGGCTTTGGTGACGCCGTTTCGATCGTACCACTCAAAAATCTACAGGTGGAAACCGGATTTTGGTACGAAGAAGACAAAACGACAACTGTTACCACTCGTGGCATTGGATTAAATTCCACGTTGTTGCGCTATGGATTGGGTGAAAAAGTGGAACTGCGTTTTGATTACAATCTTTGGCAAAACCGTACCTCATTCAGTGCTGAGCCAAATGACGCTGAACAGGTCGAAACTGGCTTTTTTCCAATTCGTTTTGGGATGAAGGCTAATTTGATCGAAAATAAAGCCTGGATTCCTACGGTTACCTTCATTGGCATGTTGGGCTTACCCCAGATTGCGACCGATGTTTTCCAACCTGCTTATTTGAGCCCGGATTTACAATTGTCCTTCGCCAATCCGATCAACAACTGGCTGACAATTTGTTACAACCTAGGCACCAGTTGGGATGGGGACAACCCTAACCCCGAAACCTACTACGCGCTCTCCACTGAGTTCAGTTTTTCTCCTAAAATTGGGGCCTATTTACAAGGGCATGGGTCTTCTCAAAGAGGCCGTTCACCTGGAACTGGTTTTTCCAACACCCATCAGATCTTTACAGAAGCAGGTCTAATGTATTACCCCAAGGCCAATATTCAGATTGACTTATCAGGCGGCATCAGGGTATCGGAATACGACGGCGATTGGAGTTCTTATAATACAAATCGCAAATATTCTTTTGCGACGCTGGGCTTGTCCTGGCGATTTCCGAGGTAGGTAGCACTCGGAGTAGCTGTTTTGCCACAAAGACGCCAAGCAGAAATACTTGGCGTCTTTGTGCCTTTGTGGCAAAACTCATTACAGCCTTTCCTGCCTAAATTGTTATCTTTGTCCATCTCTTCATCCAATTGAACAAGCAGTGGACCTACTCGTCATCATCATTTTTAACTTCATCAACGGCATATTTGCACTTTCTGAAATTGCGCTCGTTTCGGTCAAAAAACAGCGCATGATTCAATTGGCGGAAAAAGGAAATGCTCGGGCACTGAAGGTGCTGCAATTGCTCAAAAAACCAGAAGATTTCCTTTCGGCGGTACAAATTGGCATCACGTTGATTGGTATCGTTTCTGGGGTTTATGGTGGAGCTACCTTGACCGATAATTTCCGGCCGGTGGTGGAGCAGGTTGAGGTTTTACGGCCTTATGCGGGGCAAATTGCCTACGTTTTGGTGGTGGCGCTGATTACTTATTTGTCCATCGTGATTGGTGAATTGATTCCCAAAACCTTGGCGATGAAATTTGCGGAGCCGGTGGCCTTGAGCATCGCTGGATTCATTACGGTTTTTTCCAAAATTGCGCGCCCTTTTGTCTGGTTGCTGACCACTACGACCAGGCTGGTTTTTTTGGTTTTTGGGGTTAAACCTGCTGAGGAGGAAAAAATCACCGAAGAAGAACTGCGTTACCTGATCAAAACTGCGGGTAGACAGGGGCTTTATGACAAAGAAGAAAGTGACATCCACAACAATGCCATTTCTTTTGCCGATTTGCGCGCCAAAACCTTGATGACCCATCGCCTGGAGGTGGAATGGGTAGATGTCAGCGACCCTTTTGAAAAAATTGAGGCGACCTTGTTGCAAAGCAATCACTTCCAATTTCCGGTTTGTGATGACAAGCACGACAATATCCTGGGTTACCTGCACGTCAAAGATTTTTTTTCCAAAAAAAATGAGCCTGGATTTCAAATTCGGAGTATCATTCGGGAGCCCATTTTTATTCCTGAAAGCCAATTTGCGATTGACATTTTGCAGCAATTCAAAAAACAACGCTGCTATTTTGGCATCATCATCGATGAGTTTGGGGCTTTTGAAGGGATCATTACTTTGCATGACCTCGCGGAGGCCTTGGTTGGTGATTTGCCGGATCAAGGTGAAGAAGAGCAAGGCATCGTGGCTCGGGAAGATGGCTCCTTATTGGTCAGCGGCACGGTATCCATCAATGCACTCAATCATTTTTTGAAAACGGATTTTATTCCCGAAAAAAGCGGATTTTTTACCTCCATAGCTGGTTTTGTCATTCACCATACCGAGCACATTCCCAATGTTGGCGAGCACTTTGAATACAATGGTCGACGAGTTGAAATTGTGGATAAAGATGGGGTGCGGATTGATCAGGTGATTATTTATCCGGAGGTAAAAGCAGGTTGAGGACGATTCTAGGAGATGGATTACCCACGAGCGCCTAAAGATTTAGATTATGTTTAAAAACCTACACTTCGTTTTTATTGCTTCTTTTTGGGTTGTAACATCGGCTGTCGGCCAGCAGTTTACGCCCAAAAAATTACACGAAGCCACTATCTCCAGTCTGCACACCGCCATGCAAAATGGCAAACTTACCGCCGTTGAGCTTGTGCAACTTTACCTCGACCGAATTGAAGCCTACGACAAACAAGGGCCGTTTATCAACGCCCTTATTATGTTGAACCCCAAAGCGTTAGCCGAAGCTCGTCGGCTCGACTCGCTCTATAAAGCAACGGGGAAATTTGTGGGGCCGCTCCACGGGATTCCTGTCATCGTGAAAGACAATTATGATACCTTCGACATGCCAACGACCAACGGAACGCTGGCCATGAAAGAGTCTATTCCACCCGACGATGCGTTTGTGATTCAAAAAATCAGGCAGGCTGGTGCCATTATTATTGCCAAGTCAAACCTGGCCGAGTTTGCACAATCTGGTAATTTTTCGGTAAGTTCGATCTTGCCAGGCTATTCGCGGAACCCCTATGATACCCGGCGCACCACGGCAGGGTCGAGTGGGGGAACAGCCGCTGCTGTGGCCGCCGACTTTGGCACCATTGGCTTGGGAACCGACACCGGGAGTTCGATTCGGGGACCGGCCGCTCACCAGAGTTTGGTTGGGTTTCGCTGTACGCTTGGGTTAATTAGCCGCGACGGCATTGCCCCTCTCGCCCTCACCAACGACATGGGTGGCCCCATTTGCCGAACGGTGGAAGATGCAGTGCGGGTACTCGAAGTGATTGCAGGCTACGACAAAGCCGATTCCATAACCCTGCGAAGTAAAGGTAAAATTCCAGCAAGTTATCGGGCTTTTTTAGACAAAAATGGACTAAAAGGAGCTAGAATTGGGGTTTTTCGGCAGCTTTGCAACCCCGCCAAAGCTGATTCGCAAGTGGTGGCTTTGTTCAATAATGCACTGGATGAGTTGCGGCTTGCTGGGGCCACCATTATCGACTCAGTGCGGGTCATTGAACTCGATACAATCAACAAATCATTTGATGTGATTCCGCAGCTACGACGCGATTTCAATGGGTACCTGGCCAATTTAGGCCCCAATGCCCCGCACAAAACGCTCGAGTCAATCATTAAATCGAAGCAGTATCATCCCTTTCTTGAAAAATTTCTGCTCGATAGCAATGCCGATACGCTGGCCCCCGAATTGCACAAAGGTTGGCAAAAGAACTTGGCCCTCCGCGAGCGATTGCGTCAACTCCTGCTCCGGGCCATGGATTCGGCGCAGGTTGATGTGCTGGTTTACCCGTCGTTTAGTTACCCGCCCCGGCTCATTGGCGACTTGAACACACCGTCGGGTACAAACAACAACGCGCTGTCGCCACCCACGGGCTTTCCGGCGTTTACGGTGCCTATGGGTTTTACCTACAACAACTTACCAGCTGGTTTGCAGTTCTTTGGTCGCCCTTTCAGCGAGCCATTGCTCATTAAGTTGAGTTACGCCTATGAACAGGCTACCCACCACAGGTTTCCGCCCGAATCAACTCCACCCTTGCGGAAAAAGAACCGAAAATAGGGCAGTGGTTTGTTCTAACAGGGCTTTTTTTGCAAAAACTTTTGGTTTACAGTTTAAGTATATCTGGGATTTTGAAATCAAACCAGCAGATTGGTATTTCGAAGAAGAATAAATCAACAAACCATTCAAAAATCAACTACCCCTTGTTTGTAGCATTGAAATTGGCTATTTTTGTATCTCAATCCCTAATGGTATGGCAAAGGATATTTACCATGAACTGGTGAAGACTGCTCTGGAAAATGAAGGTTGGATTATTACGCACGATCCTTACTATTTGTCAGTAGGGATTGGACGGCGTAAAGTAGCAGCAGATTTTGGAGCGGAAAAATTCTTTGTTGCAGAAAAAGGATTGGAAAAGATATTGGTTGAGGTTAAAAGTTTTATCTCTACTTCCAATATCAATGAACTACACCACTCGGTTGGGCAGTATGATTTTTATGCACTTCTGTTGGAAGAGCAAGAACCCGAGCGCATCCCTTTTTTAGCCATGCCTCAAGATGCTTATGAAGACCTGGTTCGAGAACCAATTATTCAAACTTTTTTGGGTCGCCATCGGGTCAAGCTCATTATTTTTGACATCAATAAACCGTTCATCCACACATGGAAAAAATAATTGAATACCAAAAGGTCATCAAAACCATCCTTGAAGAGTACATTGCTTCCATGCGCTCCAATTTGGAAGAAGAAGTCTATTTAGTGGAAGACACGTTGAAAATGAATTATTTAATTTACCATAATGCGTGGAAAGAGAGCAGCAGAAGCTATGGATGTATCCTGCATGTAAGAATCAAAAATGAGAAAGTTTACGTTGAATACGATGGTACTGATGAAGCATTCGCAGATGTGTTTGTCGATGCAGGCATACCCAAAGAAGACATCGTATTGGCTTTTCATGCACCAGCTAAACGGCCTTATACAGGGTTTGCAGTTGCCTAACTGAGGAGCGAAAACTAAAGCTCGATGAGCTCCGGACTATGGGTAAAAACAATCCTGCAATCAGGATGTGCCTGTGCAAAATCCCGCAACTCCCCAAAAGTCCTTTTATACGCCTGCCAGTCGTCAAAAAACAAACGTACAATCGACCTGGGCAAAATACCAGCTTTCCATGGCTCAAGTTGCCAGGCTGCATCAGCTGCTAAAAAAACCGGGCCTTCCTCTGTTTGCAACAAAGCACCTAATTGCCCCCGCCCGTGCCCGGGTAAGGCGTACAGCAACATAGTGCCATCGCCAAAGAGGTCGTAAGCACTGTCGGCTTTTTTCAATTGACCCAAGTCTGAGTCTGGAATACAATAGATGCGCTGCTCCAAATCAGCCGGGATCAAATCTGGCAAAATCCCTTTACTTACCGCAGCCCAGCCCTTCACTGAACTGGCTTGCGCCCAAGCCGAAGCACTACAAATCACTTTGGCATTTGGAAAATCCTCCAACCCCGCAATGTGATCGCCGTGAAAATGAGAAATGAGGATGGTTTTGATTTGATCAGGAGCATAACCCAAAGTTTTTAAACGCTCCAGAGCAGTTTCGTGCGCTTCCAAAAATAGGGGCGTCATCAAGGCATAAAGCTTATAGGGCCAACGAACGGTGGCCTCTCGAAAACGCGGCGCATAGCCAGTATCAAACAAAATCAAGCCTTGCTCCGGGTGCTCAATCAACGCCCAAGTCGCGTAAAAACGGCAGTATTTTTGCCCCTGTACAGGATCAACAACTCGGCCATGCGAGACACAATAACCAGAATGAAAAATGTGGAGCTTTACGCTTGTGTAGCCTGGTACCATGTCACAAATTCTTTGACCCCATCCTCAGTGCTTTGAATGGGCGTGTAATGTAATTTTTCCCGGGCCTTGCTGATGTCCATCGTCATGGAAGCGCTCAAAATGCCTACGCTGTAACGGGTCAAGGCGGGTTCGCGCCCACCCATAAAGTACCGATGTACAAATTCATTGAGGCCAGCCACTGTCAAGGCAATGCTGGCGGGTATTTTTTTGGTAACAGGTGGCAAATCCAATACTTTGAGGAAAAGGCCGATGCTGTCCCATAGCGGTTGGGGTTCCCCATTGGTGATGTTGTACACTTCCCCGAAAGCGTTGTGCTCTGCGTTCAAGCAACATTCTACCGCCCGGATGACATTGGCCACACAAGTCAGATCGACGATATTTTTGCCATCCCCCACTATTTTGAGCCGACCTTCGTGGTAGGCCCGCAAAACCCGGGGAAAGATCACCGCATCTTCTGCCCCAATGATGGCCCGGGGGCGCAGGGCAATGGTTTCAAAATCGGGGCGATTCAAGCGCAAAGTTTCCTGCTCAGCCTCATACTTGGTCAATGCATAGTGATTCACCATCGGATTGGGCAAAGGGTCAGATTCTTTGATGTTGAAGCGATCTTTATACGTGAAATAAACACTTGGTGTGGAAATGAGGATAAAACGCCGCGTCCCTTGAGCCTGTGCAACCTGCAATAAATTCAGGGTAGATTTTACATTGGCATCGTAAAATTCCTGATAGGTTCCCCAGGGCGAGGATAAACCCGCACAATGGATGACCACGTCAGCCCCTACAGCCAATCTTTCACAATCGGCCAAATTGGTCAAATCCGCTGATTCAAACCGGCAGCCCAGGGCTTCAAATTCTGCCTTGCGTTCATTCCGACGCCCGGTGCCCAACACCTCGGCTTGCGGATACGTTTGGCGCAGGCTTTTCAGCAAGCGGCCACCTACGAAGCCTGATGCACCAGTGATGAGGATTTTTTTGGGAAACATGTGTTTAGAGATAAGAGATGAAAGATGAAAGATGAAAGATGCTACCGCAGCGTTTTTGACGATGACCTTGTCTAAATCTCTGCGGTAGCATCTTTCATCTCTTATCTTTCATCTCTATTTTTATTCTTTTTTTTAAGAGTTAGAATACAACTGCGCACTATTTTCATCACCTCATCTGCATCAGTTTTCACAGATTTATATTCAATTTCGTTGAGAAAATCTGTCCTGAATAGTAATTCTAACCAGTATAGGGTTTCACCGATTTCTTTTTGGGCAATACTCATCTTGTGGATAAAATCAGCATTTGACTCAGCATTTATTGCCTCTCGAACCATTGCTCCAGGGTTGGTTCCGGCACGGAGCAATTGTTTACTCATCACAAATTCCTTTTTCTCTTCCGATAAATACCGATAGAGTCTTACAATTCTCACTGCAAAAAGCATAGTCTTTTCATGCAAGGGGTCTTGTTTCATAGGAAGCACCTTTTGTCATCTTTCATCTCTCATCTTTCATCTCTATAATGCGGTTGTTCTCGTCCGGAAAAACAATCCAAGGCTTAAACGTTTTTGCCTCTTCAAAATCCATCCAAGCGTACCCAATGATGATGAGGATGTCGCCCACTTGTACGCGGCGGGCGGCAGCTCCGTTGAGGCAAATCATGCCCGAGCCCCGTTCGCCTTTGATGATGTAGGTTTCGAGGCGCTCGCCATTGTTGTTGTTGACGATTTGCACGCGTTCGCCCTCAATGAGGTTGGCGGCGTCCAGCAAGTCTTCATCGATGGTGATGCTGCCGATGTAGTTCAGGTTGGCCTCCGTGACCTTCACCCGGTGAATTTTGGATTTGAATCTTTGGATCAACATAGGGTACAAAGATAAGATTTTTTGGAACAAGCGTTGAAAGGCAGAACACGTCAGGAATAAACATTGCCGGGCTCCAATCAGTTTTCCACAAGTTGTTAATATTTGGCCAGAAAAAATAAACCACAAACATTACCTTTGTCCTTTAACCTAAGTAACTTACCCGGAAAAAGGATTACACGTCATGAAGTTTAGCGTATCATCATCAGAGTTACTGAAGCAATTGCAAGTTGCCGCCGGTTCGATTGGATCAAACCCTGTTTTGCCCATTCTAGAGGACTTTTTGTTCAGCATTGCCGACAATAAGCTGACCATTTCTGCTACCGATCTGGATACCGCCATTACCACCCATATGGACGTGATGGCCGATACCGATGGAACAGTGGCGGTGCCAGCCAAAATTTTATTGGATACGCTAAAAGCGCTGCCCCAACAACCCATCACGTTTACCATTGACGAAAACACCTTCGGCATTGAAATCACTTCGGCCTATGGTAAGTACCGTTTGTCGGGTGAAAACGGGCAGGATTTTCCGGCAATTCCCGAACCGGAGTCTGGCGATGACACCATCACGCTGCCTTCTAACGCCTTGATTCAGGGGGTGAATAAAACCTTGTTTGCGACCAGCAACGACGAGTTGCGCATGGCCATGATGGGGGTTTATTTCCAAGTGGATTTCAGCAAAATCACGATGGTGGCTACCGATGCCCACAAATTGGTGCGCTACACCTTCACCGATTTGAGCAGCGAGGTGAGCACTTCTTTTATTTTGCCAAAAAAAGCATTAAACCTCCTCAAAAACGTATTGCCCGCAGGCACTGAGGTGAAAATGTCTTTCAATAAAGCCAACGCGTTTTTTAGTTTCAACGATACGCAAATTTCTTGCCGCCTGATTGATTCGCGCTACCCGGATTACCATGCGGTGATTCCGGTGGAT
Source organism: Saprospiraceae bacterium (assembly GCA_027488855.1). Classification (GTDB taxonomy): domain Bacteria; phylum Bacteroidota; class Bacteroidia; order Chitinophagales; family Saprospiraceae; genus Haliscomenobacter. The sequence continues at coordinate 1,100 of JAIYAV010000259.1, read as the reverse complement.
AACCCCAATTTGTTGACGATTGCCCGTGCGGACTTTGCGAGTTCGCTGCGCCGCATCGCCATTTACGCCAACAAGACCACCAATCAGGTGATTTTGAACGTGTCGCAAGGCACCTTGATCGTTTCGGCGCAAGACCTTGATTTTTCCAATGAAGCAACCGAAAAACTGACTTGTACTTACGACGGCGATCCCCTGATGATCGGGTTCAATGCCAAGTTTTTGCTGGAAATGTTGACCGTGTTGGAATCCGACGAAGTGCGCATGGAATTGTCTACGTCTACTCGTGCGGGGATTTTGTTGCCCGTGGAAGAAGTACCAGGAGAAGATATTTTGATGCTGGTGATGCCAGTAATGTTGAGCAATTGATGCTTGAAAATAAGTGTAGCAATTTTTTTTCAAAAAATTGCTACACTACCACATGTTGAGTACCCAATAAACCGTAAATGAAACACTCCATCATTCTGCTGAGCATGGTCATCGCCTTGCTGGCAGCTTGTAAACAACAAGCCGAACTTCCCAAAACACCTGAAGAAGTAGTCAAAGCGTACCAGGCTTATTACGATCAAAATCGTTTTGAGGAAGCCAAAGCACTCAGCACCCTGGCGGAACAAAGTCGCCTGGATAATCTGGCGAAAATGATGCAGGAGCAATCCGCAGATTCCACCAAACTCACCACCTCATTTCTTTCCTTAAAATGCCGGACCAAAGGTGATTCTGCCTTTTGTCAATGCCGCTGCAAAGATCAATATGAGACCTATAGCATCGAATTTGTGCTGCTGCGACTAAAAAAACAATGGTTCATTGATGCGCCCAAAGAGGAAAAGTACGATTACGATATTCCCGATGTGGATGCAGGGGTAGATACTTTGTTCAATTTATTGGATGTGGAAAGGGAGCAGTAAAACAGGAGTCATCCAGAATTTTTGGGATGACAAACCGCGGATGCGGTTGAATTTATAATAGCCCCGGTCGTCCGCAGGGCCGATCAGTTCTAACAAAACGGCTTGAAAGCAGCTTCGCTGCTTGTTTTTTAATAACCGCGACGACACGTCGACGCGACGATTACGAGACGTTTTGCTCCGCCCCACACGACGCTTGCG
>JAIYAV010000142.1 GCA_027488855.1 Saprospiraceae bacterium | reverse complement strand
TTTTTCCCCGAATTTTGCTATCTTTGTACTGAGTGATTTTTCGCTCATTAGACCTTTTTTTTGTGCGTAGACTTCACAAAACTAAAGGTCTTTTTTTTGTATTCTGGACACCCTACCCTTCAGGGTTTTTCTTGGGAAATACCGACGTTTTATTTTTCTATAATCATTTCACCCCTTCGGGGTTGTTATTACGAGCGCTAAACACCTATGGTTGCTTTGGGGGTAGAGAGTCCGGTAGCTCAATACCCACATTGCTTCAGTGCTGCATCAATCGCCGCATCCGGTTTTATCTTCCGCGCTGCTTCCAGGTATTTTCGTGCCGCTTTACATTCGTTGATTTCGATCAGGCGAAGGCCCCGCTCCTTGTTGAGGGCGAAGTCGTTTTCGCGTTTATCCTGTTCACATTGCTGGATGGCGCTTTGCAGGGTGCTTTTTGCCTTGACATCTTCGGCCAGGGGCAGGGCGTTGCGGTAGGCATCCAGGGCTGCATCGTATTGTTTTTTGCTGCGAAAATCGCTGGCTTGGGCCTGGAAGGTTTGTAGTTGTTGGCGTTTGGTGGCACGTTCGGCTTCTAGTTGCAAGCGCAAGGCAGCCTCGGCTTGTTCCGCATTTTTGTTGGCGCGGCTAGCTTGTGCTTTAGCCAGGGCTGCATTGACTTTGGCTATCTTTTGTAAAGAGTCAGCTATCGCCTGATTGCGCTCCGCTTGTTTTTGTTTTTGCTTCGCGTTATTCGCCTGGTTTTTAGCATCTTCTCGCGCTGCATTTGCCTGAATGAAGCTCCAGCCTGCAAATAAGGCCAAACCCAGCGCACCAATGGATACAAGTATAGCCAATCTGGTTCGTTGTAGTGCCCTGCTTTCATTCTTTTCCGCCGCCTCCCGCATGCCGCGTTCGCGTTCCGCCTGCTCCCGCGCTTTTTCCAATTCCGCCCGTTCCCGCTCTAGCTGCGCATCCCGTTCCACTTGCCAATATGCCCGACTCTGCTCAATCCACTCCTTCTCCTCCCCCTTCAATTCCAGTCGCCCCAGGTAGGGTTCCATGAACAACAACTGCTTTTCCGAAAACACCTCCCGGTCTTTGTCCTCGATCAAGAGCTGCGTTCGAATCATCTGCCCGGCCTTTTGCAGTGCTACGTCCTCCGCATCCTGATAGGTGGCAATCTGCCGCGCCAGTGAATCGTGTGCCACCTCATAGCGTTGCTCCTTTTCATCAAAGCGTAAAATCCGGCTGTTTTGAAAAGCTTGCAGGGCGCGGGTGATGAACTCGGGCGGAAGCTCCGGCAAGCGGCTGTGCAGTTGTGTGGCCGAAAGCGGGTCTTTGGTGCCATCGAGGGTGACGAAGGGGGCCAGTAGTTTTTTGATGGTTTCGGGGCTGGTTTGGAGGGTACGGGCGTTTTGTTGTACCTGCTCGTCTAGAAAGTCGCGCAGCACGTCGCCGATGTCGCCCATTTCCTGGAGGGCTGCGCGGGTAAAGAGGGCATCGACCTGCCGCTCGGTATCCTGGCTGATGTGCAGGTACAACTTGTCCAAAAACACCTGCAAGTAGGGCAATTCAATGGTGCGGGTATGTTCGCGGCCTTTCAGTTTTTCGAAAATACCCTGGCCAATGGCGGCTTCCTGGCCGGCTTCCAGTTGCACATTGCTTTGGGGGAGGCGGCCAATGCCACTCACTACACTTTGCACCTTGCCCAGGTTCATGGGTTCGATGCGCAGCTTTTTGCGCAGCAGTTCGGGTACTTTGCGCTCAAACTCGTAGAGGTAGCCCAGGTATTCCTCGCGGATGGAGAGGATGATTTTGACGGGTTGTTCGCTGCGCAGGATTTCGCGCACCGATTCGATGAATTGGTCTTGCTCCGCTTTTTCGCCCAGGATGTACAATTCTTCAAACTGGTCGAAGATCAGGAAAATGGGTTTGAAGTGGCGGAGGTAGAGGTTTTTTAGTTGTTGCGCCAGGGTGGAATCACTTTTGGTCGTAGAGGCAGTGCTGGGCTGATCCGAGCCGTCATTGAGCCAGTCCAGGTTGTCGCCCTCGGGAAGCTCCCTTGCGCCGGGCTCCGAGCTGCTCAGGGCTTTGTCCAGCGAGGCGTTCAGGTTATCGCCCCGGCGGATGCTGAGGGCCAGCCACTCGTAGGGCTGGAATTTGCTGGCCAGGCCGCATTGGATCAAGCTGGTTTTGCCCGTACCCGAAGCCCCAAAAATCAGGATCAGGTCGGTTTGGAAAACCATTTGGTACAAGGCTTCAACCTCTTCATCGCGCCCGAAAAAGATGTCCTCGTCCTCGCGGGAGTAGGCATCCAGAAACTTGAAAGGGTATCTTTTGCTGCTGCTCATCGGGGCGGGGTTTAGAGGTCGTCAAAAAAATTGTCCGTTTCACCCAGGATGGCGCGGCGGGCATCGTGAAAAGCGTCTATTACGCAGTCGAGGTTGAGGGCCTTGAGCTCTTCGGGGTTCATCATCAGCTCGTCGAGTTTGGTTTCGGGCTTGTGTACACCTTCCCGTTCGATGCGGATCAGGCTGTTGTCGCCCAGGAAACGGTATTCGAGGATGCGGTCGTCGTTGAGGTCTTTGGCGCTGAAAAAACAGATTTTGGCCCCGTGCTCAAAGGTGAGCGCGTTGTAGTCGATCACAAAGGGGAAGAGGTTGTGTCCGTTTTTGTAATCCTCGCCGCGATAAAGCAGTACCGCCGGGGTTTGTTCGGCCAGGGTGATCCAGCGGCCTTTTTCGGCGTCCTCGCTGTATTTCACGTCAATGCCCAGGGCTACGTAGCGGTGCAGGTATTCCGGCTGGCCATTGCGGATTTGGCGGTAACCGATTTTTTTGATGGAGGCCATGCGGTACTGGGTCAAAAAAACGAAGTGGGGCAGGATGGCGGCGAGCTGCTCCTCGCATTGACCGCAGTCGAGGGCTTTTACGGCGCTTTCCAACTGGGTGCAAGCTTTTTCCAGAGGGCTGCCCGCATGGAGCGCAGTCTGAATTTTGGGAAGTTCTTCAAAAGGGAATTTTGCCTCCTGTTGCTCAAATAGTTGATAGAGCGTAGCAAGCAGCTTAAACTGCGCGACCAAATCGTGCTCCAGGTGTTTTTCAAAAAAATCGCGCAGGGTTTTTTCCTGCTCCACATCCAGGCTGCGCGGGGCGATTTTTACCACATCCCACCAACTGGAGAGCAGGGTATAATTAAGCAATTCAAAGCTGCGTTTGGCGATGTCCAGGCATTTGTCTGCGTAGTGGCGTTGCTTTTTGGCGGGCTCCATTTGTTCGTTGTCGCCAATGTTGACGAGTTTGCGAAGCTGCTTGCCAATTTCACCGACGAAGTTTTGGAAGACGAATTGCTGGACTTTGCGGCGGTTTTCGGGGTGTTGGAGCCAGGCGAAATCGCTGCTGAGTTTTTGGGCTTTGGGGTTATAAGTACTCATGGCTTCCACCAGGCTGCGGGTCAGTTTTTGGTTGAGGTCGGGCGGTAGACTAGGTACAGGTGCACTTGGGGCATTTTGGTAAACGATGTTGCCGATGTGGACGTTTTGGCCGGTGATTTGGGAAGAAACGACCACGTTTTCGCTGTTGGTGATCGTGATGGAGATGGCCTTGGTGAGTTCGGTTTTTAGTTCGGGGCTTTCAGCCTGGGTTTCGATTTCGCGGAGAAAATCCAGGAGTCCAGCGCTGATTTGGTTGCGGGTCAGGGTGGCATCGGCGTGGCTGATGGTGCCCTGGCGGATTTGTTTGCGAATGGCCTGAAAGCGGCCGGATTGGTGGATGGCTTCGTCCAGATTGGGGCTGTTTTCCAGTAAAATTCGGAGTTGGCTCAGGGCGCTTTCGAGCTCGTCCTGGGCGATCAAATCGCGGATTTTTTGGATGAATTGGGTTGTAGTCATGCTTTTTACCTGGATTTCTTAGCTCTAAGATACATTGATTTTGATTTTATATATGTGGTTGGGCTGGATTAATTGATGTTTCAAAGATGGTTTTGGTTGTTTACACTCATTACGTAGTTGGCAGCTTCGCTGCTTTTTTTTTAACCGCGACGACGCGACGGCGCGACGATTCATTTGGCTGCGCCAAATGTGCGACGTAAAACGACGGAAAGGTGAGCGAAGCACACATACCGTCGCGCCGTCGCGTCGTCGCGGTTAAAAAATATTTGGCGCAGCCAAATCAATAAAATCGTTGCCTTTGCAAAAGAAAAGCTGTTGATCATTCACCTTGATTCGTCCATAACTTTATAGCTCAGAAAATCATTTCGTAAACTCCAACCCAACAATCCTATTCGCCGTTCTCACCTCGTAATAGCCCACTACCTTTTTACCATTGGCTTTGGCCATCAGCGGGGTGATGTAGCAATCAAATTTTTCGGTTTCCCCGTCCGCTCCGCTGATGCTGATTTGGTCGGGTAGGTCGCTGGTGGTTGGTTCCCCAGCATTTTTGAGGATACCTTCGAAGGTTTTGGTTTCGGGCGTGGGTTCAAAGGGATCGCCATCGTTGTAAACCGATTTGCCGTTTAGTGTCAAGTCCAGCAGCGCATTTTCCAGCTCGCTGGTGTATTCAAAGGAGATGTATTTTCCGGCAGAATTGCCCAGTTTTTCCAGATCAAGGCCTTGAATGTCTTCCGCGTTGAGCAGGAAGCCTTCCGAAAATCCTCTTTCGGGGAATTCGATTTCCAGGCTGTACATCGGGTAGCCGGCATCTTCAACGGTCTTGATGCGGCCCAGTTCGCGGATGGCATCTGAGGCTGCTTCCGTACTGCTCTCAATAGCTTCGCTGCTTGTTTCTTCATTGGTGTTCTCGTTGGAACCAGTCGAGTTGCCGCAAGAGCTGATCCACACCAGGCTGCAAAAAGCAAGCAGGACAAGCGTGAAATTCCAGGATTTAAACATGTTTGAAAGGATTGATTGATGAAAAGCTACAAAATACTACGTTTCCCAAATGTTTTCATTTTGGATTCGCAAATAAGCAGCTTATTTTGACCCGGAATTGCAAAAACCATTGAGCCATGTTTCAACGTTATCGACACCCTTACTTCAAACCAAATGCCCAAAATCTAGTACATTGGTTATTGTTCAGTTGCCTCTTTTTTATGACCACACCACTCGCTGCCCAAAAGCCCATCGAATTGTACAATCGCTATCAGAAAGGCTCGCTGCAGATGGTCAATGGCAAACCCAATTTAACGAACCAGAGCAAGCCCATTTGGGCGATCGAAAAAATAGCCAATAGCGCCGAGGTGCGCATCAAACACTTGCCCACCGGTGGATACCTGCACGCCGAGACCAATGCTCAAATTCCCAGTATTGGCACTATCCAGCCCGGTTGGGAGAGCGCCCGGTGGCTGATTGAAGAAACCGATGAGGCTTTTTACCGCATCAAAAACAAGTGGCGGGGCACGTACCTGCGCAACGAAACCGGGGTAGTGGAATTGGGCGAATCTCAACCCGGCTGGTGGGGTGGCCAATGGCTCTATATGTCGCCAGCGGCGATGACTGCGACGACTACAGCGAATCCACCTACGGGTCGCTTGAAAGTGCGGGGGGTGTACATTGTGCCCAGCGGCCAGCAGGAAAAGCCCGGTGCCAAAGCGGCCATTGCCAGCATTTTGGCCACGATGCAATTGCATTTTTTGCAACAAATTGGGGTCACTTTTGAGTATGAGCCCGAAGTTGCCGTCATTCGCACCAATGCGGACGCGCCTGCCGCTTCGTCCTTGGACATTGCCCTCGAACTGGGTAAAAAAGCGCTGACCAAAGATTACGAAGGGAATAAAAATATCCTGTTCACAGTGGTGGAAGGCGGCCTGGGTGGACCTGCGTTTGGTACTCCGGGGATGGTCAGGATGCCCCAATCTTTTTGGGGAGACGTATACAACACCTACCTCAATCGGCCCAATACCCTGGCTACAACTTTGGCGGGTTGGTCGCATGAGCTGGGGCACGCCCTGGGGCTGGAACATACCGGGGAAGAGACCAAGGCTTGCATGATGAAAAACTGCCGGGTAGACATGGGCACCTTGCCCTCCTTGTTGATGCAGCAAAGCAAAGCTTTTCCCGTGGTTTATGACTATCCGTTCCACAAGGATGAAATCAAAATGCTACTGGATTCGACCTACTGCCAGGAATGTTTGATCGATCGGGGCAATCGACCAGCGGCAGCGCGTTACCTGCGTGTCCGGCAGGTACAAGCCAATAAGTTGGCCACAGCGGACAATGTCGTGATGCTGGAATACTATGGCAGTGGCGGTGCCAAAGGTGCTTTTGTGAAGCAGTCAAGCGGCGAATGGAAAGAAACTGACTTGCTGGGGAAGGCTAACTTCACGTTTAAAGAAATTCGTCGGGACCAGGCTGCGGTATACCTCGAAGATGCCTCCCGGAATATGGCGATCACGCTCAATTTGAGCACTCGAATGGTGCTGTACAATGTGATCAATCAGGGGAAACCGCAGGTGTTGTATTCTATTTTGTGGGCAAAAGGGGGCTGAGGTAAAAATTAACCCTAGCTCCGTTTCCCTCACACCAAATTCTCTGCAGCCCGCAGCACCTCAAACGCCATCAACCTTGCCACATAAATCTGCGTATTATCTGGCACAATGGCAACGTTTAAAAGGTCGCTAATATTGATGGATTGCAGCAATGCTAGAGTAGAATAACCAGTCCTTACGCCCGTGAGGATATGCAGATTGTTGATCCTACTAAAGAGCACAAAGGAGTTATCTACCGAGGCAGTTAGATTAAATATTAGATTGAATTCACTTAAAGCGAAACTACTGGCAAAAGTGTAGTTTTCAGCAGCAGTATCCAATGCATAAACGGTATCCGAATTAGCGGCGTACAACCATCCATTTTTTGTCATGGCCAATGCTTTGATGCCCGCTTGTGCAATCCCCTGTGCAAAAGTGGCTGGAATATTGTCCGTATCAAAATACCAAATCTTGCTATTGGCGTGATCGGCCACAAATACCCGTTTCCCATCGGGCGTGATGGCCAGCGCTTCCACATCCAGATAATTGTAAGCGATATTTTTTGCAGGCACAGGTGCCCAGTTGTTTTGCCCCAAGGCCTGGTAGGTACTCACATCCGGTTTAAAATAATCAAGTTGATAATACCCGCTGATAAATACCATGCTCATATCGGGTTTAAAAACGGTACAAAGGTTGTCAAACACATTGCTATTTTCTGCTTTGGAAATGCGGTACAAACTGGTACCAAAGGTATTGCCCGTGTAACTTATCGCATACAAAGTTTCCCCGTTGATGAACACCTGCGTGCCGTCTGGAGAGACCACCAGATTGCTGAATAATTTAAGTGGGGGCTTGCCCGCCAGGGAAAAATGTTCTGAAAATTGCCAGTTTGGGGGTTGATTTAAAGGGCAGGTACCCAAAATAATGTCGTCACTTTCACCTGCAAACAAAGCAAACAAAGTCTGGCTTTCCTGATGGATTGTCAGGGCTACCAACCTGGAATTGGCTGGTGACTGGATCCGCTCCGCTTGTTCAAATTGCACCTTGAGGGTTTTGGAAACTGGTGCACAGGCAGGGTTAGTGACGCTAAGCGTGTAAGTACTTTTAAGCGGGTTTTCAGCATTGATCGGAAAAGACAAACGCCCATTGCCCTGCTGATCGGGGGTATAAGCTTGGCCATTAAAATCGCATATAGATCGTTTGATTAAGTGGTCAATCTGGAAACTAAAATCCACACTGATCGCCCCTCCTGCAGCGTTGCGCTGGATCGTGCCCGCAAAGGTATTGATCTGGGGAATCAACCAGTTTGGTATCTCCACCGTGTTTTTTTGTGTGCTGGAAGTTTGATTGACATTGTCTACGGCTCGTAGGGTAAAATATTGCGGAAAACTTAGTCCCACTGCTGGAATGGTTTTGGTGTACAAAATGCCATTGTACCCAGCAGCATCAAGGCGTTCGCCATTCAGGTAAAAATTGGCATCGTTGCCCAGGTTTTCTACCAGCCACTGCAATTCGATTTCCAAATCGCCATTGGCATCCAGTTGGAGCGCACCAGAAAATTGGGCGATCGTCGGCGCTGGAAAATCCGACACCCTCACCTCTATTGGCCCAACCTGGTCTTTTTTATTGTTCAGGTACAAAAAATAACTGGTGTTAGGGCTGTCGGGTACAATGTTATCGAGGCTGCCTGCATAAAAAAACTGCGGCTGGGCAGGATTGAAGGCGGACAATTGGCGTTGTTGGACACCTTCATCCCAGGTAATCGTCAGGGTATCTGCGGCAAACGCTTGCCAATTCAAGGTTACGGGCGTATCGGGTTTGATGGTTTGCCCATCCTGGGGGCTGCCGAAGGCAATGACCATGGGTTTCGGTAGGGATTTAGGTATCCAGAGCGCAGTTACGCCATCATTGTAGCCAGGGATATTGTTCCATTGTACATAAAGGGTGGCACTTCCCTCTGGCAAATTGCTGATGACGTGACTGAAGTATACATCCAGTTCGGGCTGTTGCTGGGTAAAAAGTGAGGGATTATTGAGGCTGGGGCGGATGACCCAGTTGGGGCTGCTGGCACCAGCATTGGGGCTTTGTACTGTCCATTGGCTGTTTTCATCCGATTCGAGGGCGCAGCCAATGTTCCAGGCTGAGGTAAGGGCATTGTAGCCCGGTGAACTAGCCTGGAGTGCATTGGTGAGGGCGTGGGCATCCTCGCCATAGGAAAAGGAGATGGTGAATTGTGGTGCGGTTGGGCCCCAGTTTTCGACCAAATAATCCCCATTAAAGGTGAAGTTCACATGAATCCGATTGGCGATGGGCGGTTGCAAAGCGGCTGGTGAAAGTGCGAGTTGTTCATTGGAAATGATGTCCTGCTCATCGTTGAACAAAACGCCAAAGCGGATCGCGTCGGGCAGGTTTTTGGGTTGGGAGGGCGGATTGATCACCGAAAGTTTCGCACTGCTGCCCGATACAGGGCGCCCGCCAATGAGGTAGCGGGTAGAGACATCGCCCATTCCGATCACCGAAGCCTGGAGGTTTTGAAAACTGATGGTCAGTGGGGTCTTAAAACTGAGGCTTGCCTGGGGCGACAGCTCGACCAGATACGAGCTGCCATTCGATTGAGCTGAGATCAATTGCCAGTCTGGGCTATTTAAGTTTTCAGCGGAGGGTGCAGCCAGCAGGTTGGCCGGTAGAATGAGGGTGAATTTGTCGCCAGGATTCAAAGTCGACACGCCCATGTTGCTGGTAAACACCAGATTCAGCGTATTGGCCTGCCCGAGGTAGAGGTAGGGAGCATCAGCCGGGGTGGTGCCAGGGTTTTGGATGGAAAGGGAAATGCTGCTCATTGGGTAAAATGGATTATTCAAAGATGGGTTCCAGGATCACTACGCCATTGACAGCCGCCAAAAAAATCCGGGTATTGTCGTGACTAATCGCCATTTTTCCCGGCATATCGATGGAAATCGTTTGCAATAGTTTTACCTGTGGGGTTTCCTTGGTGGCACCAGTAGTCAAAAAAACTTGATTGCTTCCAAAATCGCTGACCACTAAAAGGCTACAGTCTTTTGAAACTGCGGAGTACATTGGACCAGCACTTGTCCCTAGTAGTCCACAATACTCAATGCCGTAATTATTAGAACCAATATCAAAGGTAAAAACCACACTTTTGCCACTACCATTGTCGGCATAGATTAAATACATCCAATTATTCCCAGCGAGTACCATGTCACTAAGGGTTAAAGTAAGCCCCATCCCATCACTGAGGTAATCAGGAGGGTTATGGGGATCGAACCACCATAGTTTTCCTCGGCCAAAATCTGCAGCAAACATTTTGGTGCTATCTGCAGACAACTCCAGTTTCCAGAAGTCGCAAGGCCAAAATCCATAGATTTCTGAAAGGTCTGGATTATTAGGCGTAGCGCTGTAGAGTGCGTATTGTGTAACATCTGCTTTGCGGTAAAATATCTGGCCCGAAAGAGCCATGAAAACCGCACTCATATCGGACAAAAAAGCACTATAGTAAGACGAAAAAAAGCGCTTACCCTCAACGTTGGACGGCATCCTCAATTGTGGATCAAAATCACTGCCATTCAACAAAGCACACAGCAATTGTGAGCCCCCGATCATGACCTGCTTGTTGTCAGGCGAAAGGGTGAGAGAAGCTGCGGAGTCGATGGAATAACCCTCTGGATTGGGGTATTTTGCTGAAATTTTAAGGTTGTCAGCTTTCAAGGTGTCCAGCCAACCAAGGTAAAATGGTTGAGCCTTGGCTCGTAGTGTTGTTTGAGTATACAAAACAATACAAAATTTTCCATCCTGGCTTATCACCGGGCTTCTCGGATAAAAATCACCCTCTGGCGAATTCCCGAGGATCGATTTTACTTTAAAATTGCTATTCAGCACTTTGCTAATGGGCGGCTGACCCGGGCATACCATTTCCAGGGCATAACTCAATTTTAATGTTGAGCTTTCACTCAGGGCAATACTGATTCCACCTTTGCCTTGCGCATCAATAGTACAGGGAGCACCATTGAGGGTATAGTTGGTATTGGGAAGCAGATTGATCACTTCCCAATTGAGTACAAGGGTGGAATTCCCAGCTGCATCACGATTTAGGACAGCAGCAAAAGCTGAAATTTTAGAAATCGGGACGGTGATGGTTTTGCTGGCATCGGTGTTGTTTTCAGTGTCCAGCGCCTGCAGGGTGAATTGTTTGGAAAAAACAGCCTCGTTAAAGGGAATATAGGTCGTATACAATTTACCATTGTATCCTGTTCCATCTATTTTTACGCCATTCAAAATAAAACTCCCGGAATTACCCAGGTCTTTTACCAACCAACTCAATTGCACCTGGATGTTGCCGTTTTTATCCCGGCATGATTCACCAGAAAATTGCGCAATGATGGGCTGAGGGAAGGGCGAGGTCGTGACCGAGATAGGGCCTTTTTGGGTAGCTACATTATTGTTGGCGGAAAGGTAAATTTCGGTTTTGGGTGAATCAGGAATGATGCTATCATCACTGCCAGTGTAGTAAAGTTGAGGATTGTTGCTATCGAAAGCGGGGACATTGCGGGTCTGCTGCCCGTAATCCCAGGATAAGTTTAAGGTTCCGGCATTAAAAACAGTCCAATTGACCACTACCGATTGTTCAGGCGGAATGATTTTGCCATCGTCGGCGCTGTAAAAGTCCAGGATCAAGGGTTCAGGCTGAATGGTTTCAATATCCAGAGCGCGAACTCCGTCATTGTACCCCGGAATGTTGTTCCACTGGATGTAAACCGTGGGATTTCCGGGCGGTAAAACACTGATTACGTGGCTAAAAAGCAGGTCTAAATTCGGTTGATTTCCGGTAAACAGATTTTGGTTATCCACTGTGGGTACAATCACCCATGCCGGGGTATCTGCGGCAGTATTGGGCGGCTCCAGTGTCCATAAGTTGTTTTCCGATGCACCCACTGCCGCAGCGATATTCCAGGCAGAGGTCAGCGCATTGTAACCAGTTGATCCCGACTTTAAAGCATTGGTCAAGGCATTGGCATCACTTCCATACGCAAAAGTAAAGGTAAATTTGGGCGTTTTTTGAGTTTTCCAGGAGGGCACCAATTGTTGCCCACCGTATTTCAGGTTGAGATGAATGCGGTTGGCAATCGGCGGTTGAAGGTTTTCACTCGAGACATACAGGAACTTGGTGTCTACTTTGGTTTGGTCATCATTGATCAATACCTCAAAGGAAATCGCATCATTCAGGTCAAGCGGCTGATTGGGGGGATTGAGTACCGATAATTTAATGCTGCTGCCGGACATGGGCCTGCCTCCAATTTTATACGAAGTTGACACATCAGCAATGGTGGTGGCCGGGCTATGTAACTGCTTCAGACAAATGAGAAGCGGGCTGCTAAAATCAATTGGTTTTGCTGGGCTCAACAACAAAGTATAATTTGCATTTCCTGAAGAAGGTTGGCTTACTTGAATAGTCCAGTCCGGACTATTCAGTTGTCCTGCATCGACTGAAACCAGCAAATTGGAAGGGATAACCAACCGAAAGCTGTCACCTGGGCCAAGTTGTTTGATGCCGAGCGTATTGCTGAATACAAAGTTTAATGTATTCTCCTGTTCGAGGTACAGGTAGGCCTGATTGGCTGGGACGCTGTTGGGGTTTTGGATGCTGAAAGTGATGCCGCTCATAGGAAGGAATGAAAAAGTTAAACAAATATGGGTTCCAGTACGTGAATGCCATCTGCACATGGCACAAAAAGACGGGTATTGTCTTGGGCAATCACCGCAGTACCAGGCGCCTGAACAGAGAGGGTTTGTAACAATTGAACAGTTGGAACTGCGGTGGTAGCGCCGGAGGTCAGGTATAAATTATCCAGATACTTATCCGTAACAATAAAAAAACTACAATCTTTAGACACCGTAGTGGCCATATCTGAGAAGTAATCTGTGCCAATCTTTACCCAAAATCGTTGGTTGTAGTCAGCGCCAGCAGCATCAAAAGTACCTACCCAAAGACCGCGATCCCCAGCGTTTCCGCCCACTAAATACACCCAGTTGTTTTCCGCGATCTCTAAACTTTGTAAATCCGCGATTTTGAAATAATTGGTCAACACTGACAAGTCTGCAGTATCCACCCACCACAGGCGTTGATAGATACTGTCCGCAGCGAAAAGGCGCTTTCCGTCTGGGCTGAGTGCAATTTCCCACAAATTACTTAACCACCCCCCTATGAAATCGTCCATATCCGCTGGAGGGCTTCCAGGTAGTGTATAGAGACTCGGGTCAGGCGCACAAAAACTGATAAAGTTAAAAACGGACATAAAAACATTACTCATATCCGGCATAAAGGCACAACTATAATAGAACATGTTTTCATTTTTTGGGGACGCAATGCGCAGTTGAGGATCAAAATTGCCATCCTTGTACTGTATGCAAAGTACCTGATTGCTGCCTAGAAAGATTTGGCTACTATCCGGTGAAAAGCTTAGTTTGACTCGAGGCTCCATGGAGCAGACTCCTTTGGTTGGGTAGGAATTGGAGTATTTTATTGAATCATATTGCATGGGATTAAACTGGGCCAAATAGAAATGATCTGCATTGTTTTTTGTAAACAAGGCAACACAAAGCTTCCCATCATGGCTCAAGACCAATTGGGTAGGAGCCAAACCGGCAGCCGGGCTTTGCGTCATTACCTCTTTCGGTGCAAAGTGGGTATTCAGGGTTTGTGTAATCGGGGTCTGGCCGGGGCATTGCATGGTCAGGGTATAATTTCGTTTTAGCGGCGACGCATCATTAATGGTGTAACGGGCATTACCCTGGCCCTGCTTATTGACTCCACCACAGGGTACCCCATTGATGGCATAAGTACATTCTAACAAAGTCAGCACCTGCCAGCTCAACAACAAAGTGGCATTACCCTCTGCATCGCGCTCTATTTCACCCGAGAATTGTAGAATTTTGGGAATTTGAACGCTGATGCTTTGGCTTGTTTTGAGGCCATTAAACTCATCAATGGCTTCAAGGGTGAAATTTTTACTAAAAACGGGGTCACTTACAGTCACCGAAGTGTTATACTTTACCCCATTGTACTTAGAACCATCAAACTGAAGGTCATTCAGCATAAATTTTCCGGCATTGCCAAGATTAGCCACCAACCATTCCAGTGCAACTTCTACACTTCCACCATCCCCCGATTTCGATTCGCCAGTAAAGCTTTTGATCGCTGGGGGTGGAAAAGGAGCAACTTTTATATGGATGGGGTTGCTCTTTTGGGTTGTATCGTGATTGGCAAACAAATAAATGTCATTTTCAGGGCTATCAGGAATGATGCTGTTATCGCTATCCTGATAAAAAAGTTGTGGCTTGTTGACATCAAATGAAGGCACATCCTTAGTTCTGAGGCCGTCATCCCAAAACAAACTAAGGGCCCCTGCATTAAATACTTTCCAATTGGCAACAATGGATTGCCCTGGTAGGATAGATTGGCCGTTGTCAGGGCTCGCCAGTTGCAAGAGAGACCCATCAGGCACTTTTTTTTCAATATCCAGTGCACGCACTCCTCCGTTATAACCCGGAATATAATTCCACTGAATGTAAATTGTCGTATGGCCTGCCGGCAAAATACTGATGACGTGGCTAAACAATACATCGAGATTGGGCTGGTCACCACTGAACAAAAACAGGTTGGAAGGGGTTGGCTGAATCACCCAGTTTGGCCCGTTATCGTCACCATTGGGGGGCAGTATCTGCCATAAATCGTTTTCCGATGGATCTACTCCACATCCAATGTTCCAGGCAGAAGTAAGCGCATTGTACCTAGGGTCTTTGGCTTTGATCACATTGGTCAATGCCGTCGAATCGCTGCCATAAGCAAAGGAAACAATAAATTGAGGTTTATGCTCGGCCTTCCAGCTGCTAACCAATTGCTGGCCAGCATATTTCATATTGAGGTGAATGCTATTGGCAATAGGTGGTTGCAAGGAGGTAGGTGAACCATACACTTTGCCCTCTGGCACAAAATCCTGATCGTCGTTGATAAAAAGCTGAAAGGCAAGTACATCATTGAGGTCTCCAGGTTGTTCTGGCGATTCGAGTACCGACAATTTATTTTGAGTGCCTGAAACGGATCTGCCCCCAATCGTATAAAAAACCGACACATCGCCCATTGCAATGGTCAAAGACTGAAGCTGGTGGAAGCAAATGGTAACAGGTTTGCTCAAATCAATACTTATGTTTGGTGTCAACAGGTAAGTATACACTGGATCTTGGTCAGAAGGTTGCAAAATACCTTTTACCTCCCAGTTGGGGCTATTCAGTTGGTCGGCAGTCGCTGAGGCCAGCAAATTGGATGGAATACTAAGGTGGATATAATCCCCCGGCTGAAGCCGCGTGCCACTCCCTTCCCGGCTGAAGGTAAAGTTGAGGGTATTGGCCTTACCAAGGTACAGAAAAGGCATTCCAGCAGGCTTGCTGTCCGGGTTTTGGATGCTGAAAGTGATATCACTCATTGGAATAAATAAAAAAAGTTATACAAATATGGGTTCCAGTACGTGAATGCCAGCTACACCAGCCAGGAAAATACGTGTATTATCCGCAGCAAAAAGTACAGAAGACCTAGCAATTAGTGAGTCTTTTATGGCTATTTGCTGCAACAAAGCAACAGGATGTTGTAGCGATGAAGTGCCCGCCAGCAAGTACAATTCATTCTTCAACGGATTGGAAACAACAACGAAGCCATTGTCTTTTGAAACCCCAATCCGGTTAACCCCGGAGAAGCTTCCAAAGCTAGCTGCACATTCATCGGTGTAAGGCTGACCGTCAGTTGTATCGAAAGCAAATACATTGTTTTGATTGTCCTCGCTACAGTTTAGACCATAAATCCAGTTGTTGGCACTGATGGCCAATTCACTTATAAAATTGAGCCCAGTTAGTGGGCTGGACACCGGATGCGAAAAATCATTTGTATTGAACCAACAAAGTCTGTGCTGAACAAGGTCCACTACAAAAGCACGTTGTCCATCCGCCCTGATGACGAGTCTTGTAAAATCAGGGCTATTCCATTGAGGGTCGCTAGGCAGTACATCAACCCCTTCAGGGATGTAAGTACCGTTATTGTACAGTAATTCAACCGGAAATGGGCAGTAGAAAATATTTTGCCCATGGCTGAAAAATAGCCAGCTTGGAACAAATGCACATTGAATGGAGTCTTGAATGTAACTAGTTATGACGGGCAATAAAGGGCCAAATTGCTGATTTTGATACGACATGAAAAACATCATCAAACCAGAAAGGATGATTTGACTCCCATCGGGAGCAATAGCCAAACTTCGAGGGACCGGACTGCCAAATCCAGGTACGTATAAGGGCAAAGATCCAGAATTTTGAATTTCGTTCAATGACTTTGTATCAATTATGGACAAGGCCATACACAACTCGTTATCCGTATAGGCTACCACTAAATCATCGCTGCCGGGATAAAATGCCAAGTCTATAGGATCATTTATATTGCCTAAATCGGCTGGAGGTGCAATTACAACTACATCCAAAAACTGCACATGTGCCGTTTTACGCACAATGGCACCTTTCGGATTGTTCACTTCCAAAGTGTAGCTCCTTTGCATTGGGCGTTCAGCACTCAAGGCTACATTGGTCAAACCACCGTTGCCATTGCTGTCCACATTTTGCAAATTACCGTCGGTAATGCCTACCACTGCACAGGTACACTCTTCCACTACTGAATCCAGGTGCCAACTGAAAGACAAACTGGGGTTGCCATCAGCATCACGCACCACTTTGCCTTCAAATGATACAATCGTTGGTACAAACCAGTTTGGCACTTCAATTTCTTTGGTCTGGTGGTCCATCGGGCCCTCCAATTGATAGGCTTCAAGGGTAAATTTTCCAATAAAAACCCTGCTAGTCAGCGGAATGATATGGGTGCAGAGGAATCCATTGTATCCGGTGCCCCCAATTCGCTCGCCGTTGAGTAGAAAATGACCATCGTTGCCCAGGTTGTTTACCAACCAGGTGAAGACGATCTGCAAGTTTTCGGCAAGATCTTTTTGCAAAGCACCACTGAACTGCTGGATGCTCGGTGGGGGGAAATCTGAACAATTTACTGTGACAGAATTTGAGGTAGAGCTATGCCCATAAGCGTCTTTTGCATTCAACTCGAAGCTTGTAGTGGGGCTATCCGGTACGATGCTATCATAACTTCCCGTATAATACAATTGCGGAGGATCGGTCGAATAAGGGAGGGCTTGGGTACGGTAGCCATCATCCCAACTGAGCACTAAACTTTCGGCCCCAAAGGCTTGCCAGCTCAGGGGCACGGGATTACCCGCCACGATGGTTTCCCCGTCATCGGGGCTGGACAAACTCACTTTGGGCCCATCCAACAGGTGTTTCTCGATGTTGAGGGCAAAGACCCCAGCATTGTAATGAGCAATACCCGTCCATTGAATGTAGATCGTTGCATTGCCTTCTGGAAGGATACTGATCACATGGTCGAAATACACATCCAGGCTGGGTAATCCCGCGCCCTCGTTGGCAAAGAGGTGGGGGTTAGTTTTTTCGTTCCCTTGAATAATCCAGATGGGTGTATTTGCTGAAGTATTTGGGTTGTATAACAACCATAAATGGGCTTCATCAGTCGCTATCGCCGCGCTGATTTTCCAGGCCGAAGTCAGGGCATTGAAGGGGGGATCTTTAGAATCGGATTTGATGGCATCGGTCAGGGCACTGGCATCCGTGTTATTGCCATATGAAAAGTAGATCAGGAATTGAGGAGTTTTACCCTCGTATCCAGAGGGCAACAATTGCTCGCCGCCATACTTCAGATTGAGGTGAATACAATTGGCAATCGGGGGATTCAGCGCAGGCGGAGAAAGGAAAAGTTTTCCGCTGTCCACCACACTCTGCTCTTCATTCAGCGTCACACTGAATGAAATGACCGGTGGTAAATTATTGGGCTGATTGGGTGGGTCCATCACCGCGATTTTTTGGGCCGGGGGGCCGCTCTCCTTACGCCCGCCAATCAGGTATTGAAGGTTTACATCTCCTGCGGTAACGGTCTCCCCTTCCAGTTCTGTCAAGGTAATGATCAAATCCTCATTGGGGCTCACCTCAATGGCATCTTGATCACTAAGGGTCAGCAGGTATTGATCATTCCGATCATCTTGTGCATAAGCCATGGTCCAACCTGGAGCAACAAAACTCACATTGGCGGGGGAAGCTAAAATGCCCTTGGGGATCAAGATTGTTATGCTGTCGTGTTGCATAAAAGTGACTTCATGCACTTCCGTGTAGAAGCGAAAATTCAGGGTATTCTGTTGCCCCAGATAGATATAGAACTGATCAGGAGGCGTAGATTGGGGGTTTTGAATGCTAAAAAATAATTGGGCCATGATTGGAGATTGTGGTCATTTTAAAGCTATTCTTCATTCGGTTGCAGCTTCAGCCAGCCATCGAGCATTTCGTTCGGGGTAGTTGGAAACTGTGCCCGGTCGCTCGCCTGGTTGGGCTCCAGCGGGGTATCCGAAACACCCGGTTGTACCCAAGACCAATCATATCCTTTCTCCGCAGGCAAAGGCACGCTGAAGCTTTGCCCACCCGCCGTCAGGTTTTGCTTGTTCACCAGCACCGGATTGCTCAGGAAATTGATGATCAGCTTCTTCAAAATGGGGCGATACTGTTCGGCTGGAATGCCGATGGATTTCACGGGCAAAATTCCGCTGCTGGCGTGTATGGCCGCCCGTGGATCCATGACCATGGTCAAGACAATTTCCGACATGGGCGTACCCGCTGTCATCTTATTGGGTGGTGGTGGGATGAGTGAAGGTGCCCGATTGTCGGCATTGGGCAACAATTGGATGCTGCCCCAGCCCGATTGTTGTACAGCCCCAGTTTTTTTATTGGATACTGGTGTATAAAAAGTACTCCAGTCGTTGCCTAGGAAAAAGCCCACCAGGCCATCGTCAAATTGATGCAAATCACCCAGGTCGACCGGGACTGCCAGTTCGTTAAAACCGGCATCGCGCCTGGTGGAATAATCATAATCCATCCAGGTGCTTTGGTTGTCCGGGGCAAAAGTGTCCACCGCCTGCTTGAACGCCGCCGAACTGAGGTCAACATTCGGCAATCCCAACACTTCCAGTCGCATGTACGCCCGCACCAGTACGAGGGGGCGGCCAATAAGCACCGCCAAACCCTTGTCTTCCAGTAAATTATTGGTATGGATGAATTGCTGGGATTGATCAATGGCATTCAAAAAGTCTTGAAAAGCGGGGTTTCCAGCCTCCGGGAAGGCAAATTTTTGCAAAAAATCCTGTAAAAATGAATTCGCCCCATTGATGTCCTTGAGCATTTGTACCCGTCCATTGTCCGTGGTGTCTTGCCCCGCCTGTGAGGGCACCGAACGCCAGGTCAGTTGTCGCTTCGTGCCTTCTATGCCGAGTGCACCGAGGGCATTGCCCCCCGCATCGTAAATGCCTAAACTGTCATCTAGGTGATTGGGCAATATCCAGCCCGTGATGGGGCTAAAAGCCGGGCTATTGGTGCGCTCTACGAAGGTATTTTCACCCCCTTCATTTGCACTGGCCGAAAGCCAATCAAAAGCCAGGCGCGCTGGCTGAATCAGGCGTGGGGGCAAATATGCATCGTTGGGTTTGGTTTCGTTTCCTGCTCCATTGCAGTTTGACACCAGCAAATCTCCTGGTATTTGGGACAAACCCGCTGCTAGCGCGATTTGCTGTTGAATCGGTGCCGCATCCGATCCAAGTGAAAAATACCGCCCAAAAGCATCCACGATGTAGAGTTCGCGCAGGCGTAGGCGTCCGGCGCGAATGGGCAGAAAAATGTTGTTGGCATCAGGGCCTACCGTTGCCCGATTCCACTGCGGATTGTTTTTCCAGGTTTCCTGTAGGTAAGTGAACAAAGGTGTGGCGGTGACATCCGAGTCATCAATATTGTTGAGCGGCGTTTGCAAAAGGGCGAGTTGAAGCGCCAAGCCCGCATTAAAGCCATTCAAACCCTGTGATAGGATGGTTTTTTTACGAAAATATTCATACACGCCGCTCAGGTTTTTTTGAAAATCATTTTGCAGTTTACCAGGGTCGAGTGGGCCTTTAGCAATGTCCAAACTCAAGGTATTCTGGAAATAGACCCGAATCTGATTCAGCAGGTTGTCGGCACTGCGGGTAGAAAGTGTGACCTGGCCACTCAGGCTTTGAGGCGCGCGCTGATTGTCGGAGCAACGCAAAGGTGGCTGGGCTTTGATGCCATAGGTCAAATCTACGTGATCGGCATCGAGGGCAAAACCAGTTGTCAAAAAATCAGTTGCCATCGAAGTTCCATCGTCTGCACTCAAACGGATGGTATCAAAATCGGCGGTCCAGGCCAAATACAGCGGCAAAAATGGGTCTGGATACTGTTTTGAGCCGTCAAAATAATTGAGCCCGATGTAATAGGGGGCCACCCCGTTGAAGGTCGCGGTCAAAGGACTACTGCCTTTGGTGGAGCTAAACGAAAGGTCATTTTCCACTGGCGGTGCCAAAAGATAAGTCTGATCAGCTGCAAGTTTTTCGGCCACTTGAATCTGTACATCTTGCAAACCAGGCACTTCAGCCACCGTTACCTTGCCTGCATTCACCAGCACATCCTGAGCAGTTTGGGGGGTGCTCAAATAGCCTTCTACCAACAGGGCTTGCATGACTGCACTTTTTGCCCCCAGGTTAGAATTGGCAATCACCGTAGGTAAAGCGGTTTGGCTCAAGGCACTGGCGTCGATGGTCAAATTTTGATTGCCGATTTTTATAGCCAGGCCGCTCAACAAATCGCTCGGTAGGCGATAAGGCAATAAGGTAGCTGCCCCGTTGCGGTTGACCGGTAGCAGCGACTGCGCGGCGCTATCGGGTTGGGTAATGACCACCACGGGGTCAGTAGGCAACCAATAGGGATCGGCAGTGCTGGGTTGTACAATGCTGTTGTTGTTGATTTTACCCACTGCATCCGCAAGTGCCCCGAGCAGCAGTACTACCTGATGGCCCGTGGGCAATGATCCGAGGAGCGATTGCCAGGCCTGTCGCAATGCCGTAGCGCAGGAATGTTGGACATTTGTGCTGGCTAGTGCAGTTTGGATGGTTTGTAATAAGTTGGTAAAATCCTGGCCCGCCGCAAGTCTTTTACCAAGGTCCTGACTCAAGGTCTGTACCTGCGCAGTGGCGTCCGCTAGCTGCTTGTTCAGCAAGGGAAAGGCTTGATTGGCGGAAAACAGTGCACCGCTTAAGGCAGGGTTCACCAGATTTTGCAGGTCGTTGATCACATTTTGCAAAGCCGTTTGCGCCGACAAAATTTTGGCGACGCTGACCGTTGAAGTGGGAGCGTCATAATTGGCGGCTTCGAGGTAAAGCCAGACTTGTTGGGTATCTACCAGGTTGGTGGTATTGAACAAGAGGCTTTGCTGGGCACTCATAAATGTACCTAGTTGCTGGCTTCCGTCATTACCGCTTTGGAAAATGGAAACGATGTCACTAAGCCCGGTTCCAGAAGCGTTGCTTTGCAAAGCAGTCTTCAGGTTTGTTGCCAGTTGTACCAGATCAGTGTTTACTGCCTTATTCAAATTTTCGGCCAGGGAATTATTGGTCAATACATTTTGCAAGGCACTCCACTGATCTTGCCATGGCTGGTTGCTGGTCAGCGCCTGAATGATTTGTAAAGCGCCAGTAGGGTCACCTGCTGTGTAAGTCGCCTGCGCGTTCAAAACAACTGCTTGCAAAGCCTGAAAAGCTTGTGCAAAAGTAATGCGCAGGGTATTTTCGGCGGACGCCAGTTGCGTCATCATGCCTGCTACGCTGCTGTTGGGCGCCGTCCAAACAGGTTGGAATTGCAGGCTGCGATTGCCGTTCGCATCCGGTTCCGAATAAGCCAACTCGCCACTAAGGCCACTTTCCGTAAATATTTGCAGCAATTCGCTTTCAATGTAAGCACGGGCTTTATCGCTTTCCGCATTGGAACCATTGCTGCTGATGGCCAGTCCCCAGCGCGTCCAGTCCAAATAAGCCTGCAACTGGCGGCTGTGCAAAGCACCAATCTGGCGATCATAAGTTTGTTGGGCGGCATTGAGCGAGCTGAGCAACTCGGCAGAGGATTGGGCCAGCGGTACTTGTCCCGTGCCTTTGGACTGGTCGTCGGTTTGCCCTGCGGGGCGCACCGTCCAGATGGTGCCACCGTTGCGGGCAGAATAACGCCGATTGTGCAGGTATTCTTCAATTTGGGGCAACTGAAAACCCGGATCGGTGCCCGCCAGGCGGCGCAACAGGTCTTGTTGGAAAGCATTAAACAATAGCTCAACATGGCGTTCTACCACTGGATAAGGCTCCTCGTTGTCGTTGTCCCCTTCCGGTTTGACAATGCCTTCAATGCTGATGAGGGCAGAAATGGCTTCGGCGGAATTGTTGCCCAGGGCCAATTCGAGATTGAGGCTATCCGCCACCGCTGCTGGCTGGGGTAAAAACTCCTGATCCTGGATGTTGGTGGGTTTCCAGACAATGTCAAAAACCACCCCGTTGTAGATACTTTGCACGCTGGAAGGCCATGCGTCGCCAGCCTGGCCCTGCACAGGTGTGCTGGCTTGCCATTTGAGTTGATCCTGTAGGAATTGAGCCCAGTAGGCTATTTTACTGCCCTGTTGCTGCGTTTTTTGATAAGCCGCTTGGGCCTTGGGCAACAGGAGGGCCACGATGTCATTTGCTTCGCTGTCGCCAAACCAGCCGATGAGCTGATAGGACACTTTAAATTTGGGGCCAAACAACTTTCCCGATCCATAACCGAGATCTGCGAAGTCATCGCTAAAGCCAAAAACACTGGAACTATTTTGGTAATAGGCCGCAAACCCCGGGCCGTAGTAACTAATGGCATTCAGGTTTTTTTCGTAATGATCTGGATTATTGGCCTCGCCATCACTCCAGTTGTTGTCAAAAGTTTGCAGGCTGCCCAGTAACTTTTGAGTCAAGGTGGGCGAATTGGGCAGATTAAAGGGCAGTGGCAGTGGTGACCCACTCGGGCCAGGAGAAGTGCCTTCTAGCGCTGGGACTGACGTCATCATATTGCTGAACAAGGCTTTATCCTCCGCAGAGTTGCTATCCAGCAAACGATTGCTCTCGATGATCCACTGATTTACACACACGCCGTGTGCCTGAAATTGCGCCAGCGCATTGGCATTCAGTCCTATCCCGCCGTCTTCAGGCTGGAAGTAACGCGTCACCAGCCAGCGGTTGGGTACTGCCGGGAACACAATCGAATCACTAGCTGGGTCGTGTACGCCGTGGGTCAGGCTATCAGGAAGCGACCAGTGTAGGTGGACTCCTTCTGTAATTGGCGAAACTGAACTGGGCAGGTTTTGATCAATTTGTTCGCCGAGTAGTGTGCTACCGCCGATTAAACTGAAGTTCACCGTTGGACCCTTAAATTTACTTTTGTCCTCTTCGAGTACCCTAACGGCCTGAACATTGATGGGGATGATGATGGTGCTGAAATCTGCCATGTTCATTTTTGTTTAAGGGTAATCAGGCCGGATTTTTGGTACAGTCTATTGGATCACCAGGTGCAGTGTTGTAAAAACTCACCATCCCTACTCCTTCGATCATTTGCAGCGCAAAATCGGAAGAAACCAGGGGGTTCATGGTGTCGCTCAAACCGCTAACATTCTTGGAGGTACCATCGATCAACACCGAAGCAGCGGGTTCAGTATAGCCCGGCGGTAAGCCCTGGCTGTTTAATTTTTGATTCAGCAAAACCGAAAGGTTGTACAGGTTGATCACTTGTCCGCCTGGGTTTCCAGTCGTGGGGCTACCAGCGTTGCCATTGCGGAAAACCTGATTGTTGTTGAGGTCGGTAGGGCTTAGTCCAGCGCCTGCATTGGTGCCGTCGATTGGGTTGCGGAGATTTTTCGACAATAAATCTCCTTGAGCCATATCGAATCCAAAATGTAGTCCCTCCGAGGGTTCATGGATGTCCAGGCGATACATTTCTCCTTCAAAAATGCCGATCAGCACTTCTTCGGAAAGGTGTTCAAAACGGAGTATTGGTAGCGCCGTACCCTCCCGGTTGGGCGGATCGGGATAGTTATTCTTATCGAAGGCGCTTACCTGCAAATTTTTCCAACCTTTCACCACTTTGGAGCGCAACAAAAAACCCGTTACCACCTCGAAAGGGGCGGGGTCATTCGGCGCAGGGGCTTTAAAGATATTGGGTCGGTTGTTGCGGGCCGTCAGGGTTGACCCGGCGGTAAGTCCTTGGCCAAGGCTGCCTTCTACTTTGTTGTAAAGCGTTTGGGTATCCAGACCCGTTGCATAACGACCAATGCTGTTGGCACCATCAACCAGTGCATTGACCCAATTGAGGTCCAGGTGAAAAAACTTGATGGATTCTGGCGGCAGCAGGCGCTCGTCGGGAACCAGATACCGAAAAGGCACATTGTGCAACAGTTTCAAATTGCCCAACCATTGGAAAATTTGTTGCGCAATCGGGTCATCGGAGCTGAGGGTATCCCCAACAGTGACCTGGCTCATGGCGCTAGAAAAAATCGGTTTTATAATGGACTTCGACATAAGTTTAGGTTCAATTGGTAAAAAAACGTTCAGCGCTTGAATCTTTCCGTTCGTTTGATCAACTCACCCAGGGTACCTTCCAGTAGCATTTTTTGGGTGCTATCGTCGGCACTGCTGCTATTGGCAAGAATTTCTGGAAAAGTTTCCTGAATCAGCTCTTCTTCCATGTTCACAATGGCAGCACTAGCTTGGCTGCGTTTCCACTGGTAAAGCTGGATGGAGAAATTTTTATCCTGCAACGCAATCAAGCGGCCCAACTGCCAAGCGGAAGCATAACTGAGGTCAAAAAGCCCATTCGTAGGGTCGAGGCGCAAGAGGGCGTCAGCGTCAAAAATAGCCGGACTTTTTGCTCCATCCTGGGTTTGAAATACCTTGAGTGCCGCGCCAGCATTGGCATCGAATGCAAATGGGGCGAGTGGCCCACGGTACCAGGAAGCGGTTGTCACATTGTTGCGCGTCGTATGTTTGAGGGGCACGAAACCTTGCTCAATCGGTTCTGGCCCAGTGGAGCCATCGGGTGGGTAAAGGCGCAGGCGTGCCTGGGGCAGCGGCCCCGGTACTACGGGTACGCCGTTGGGCGCACGGTCATTGAGGCATTCCAACAGATGTTCAAATTGGTAAGAGTCGCCCTGCGAAGTGAAATGCCAGGAATACAAAACGGGTAGCAAGGCGTAAGTAGCCCCAGCAGGCATGGTTGCTGGATTGCCGTTGTGGTCTGGCAGGTAATTGCCCATGTTTTCCAGGGAAACCAACACGGCCAGGTGGCGTTGTCCACTCACTGGAATGCGGTTGCCCAACACCATGGAGTAAGTACCCAGCTCGTCCACATCGCTGCCAGCTTGTGCGGGTTTGCGGCTCATCTCCACCTTGCGCACATTGGCCATCATAAAGAGATCGGCGAGGGAAGGGGCCAGTTTGCTGAACAAGTCGAGGGGCAATTTAAGTGCCTGGCAATTGGCCGAAGGCAGTACCCAGGGTGGCTGGTTGTTGGGGTTTTGCCCAAAAACCGGAGAAATAAAGACATCATTGCCGTTGGAAAAAAAGTTTTGTACCGTTGTTTGTTGCAGCGCAGTGGAATGTTCAAGGTCTGCCTCGGTCAAAATCAACACGGCCAACCAACTGGGAATATCAAGGTCGTAATTTTTTGTCTTCGCACCATCTGGAAAGGAACCAGTGTTCAAGGTAGTATGGCCATCTTCGGTAATTGGCTTGCGGATCCAGGGCAGCGTTTGGTTGCTCAGTACAACGTGTGGCAATACATTGGAAAACTCGCCCAAGGCTTCTTTGGGTGGAAAAACAGTATGGATCAGGGTAGGGTCGAGCGAAAACTGCGGGCCGCTGATGGCAAATTTGTACAACAGTGGATCGGTCAAATCCACCCCACCGGGAATTTGTTGCTCATCATCGTCTGCGGCAAACTGATGTTGCACTTCAATCGCGTATTCCCCGGCGTCCAGACCTGGTAAATGGTGTTGAATGAATTGTGCTTTTTCCGATACTATTGTGCCTGCCATAAACAGTCTTTTTTTGAAATCAACTTGTAAAAAATTTTCCATTAAAAACTTCCTACTCAAATGATGTTGGCGGCCTCCGCCGTTTCTTCCCCAAGCAATGCCATAATCGGCCAATCGCTATACATAGGTGCAGAGAGGCCTGCGGTATCCGTACTTACGTTCAAATCGTAACCAAATAGGGTGTTCAGGCTTTCAATCAGTTGTGCACCAGCGGCCACATTGCTGAAAGCTTGAGAATCCAAGTGCCGGAACCGATTTTGTACCACTGCGCCATTGGGCAGTTGAAAGCTCATCGTGTCGCCGTCAGCGCTTACAGTTTCCTTAAAATTGTTGGGTTCCACTGCGGGTCCGGATTCAGTGGGCCAACAGAGGTTTCTGCCATCGTCAAAAAGCAGGAGGTACATCTGGATGTCCCGGGTTTGGAGTGGGTTCCAGATTTTAGGCGTCAGGGTAAGTCCGAAGAGGGTGTTGGTCAGTAAACGGGGGGTGTTGAGCACCTCATTGCCGTTTTTTGGATCCACTAGTCCGCCCCAAAGGGATTTGGCCGCGTTTTTGGAAAGCAAAGTCACCACGAAATTGTTCTCAAAATCGGTTTTGATGCTATTGCCATCCTCGTCTAAGCTGTACACATTGACGATAAAGGTGGAAGTAAACCCACTGGCTCGGGAGCCATCATTGTTGAAGACACCCGCCGGGATATTCACAGGGCCGACCTGTACATCCTGCATCCACCAGGCGTCGGTTATTTTTTCGGGTACATCGTACGCAAAAATGGTTTCCAGATTGCTTGCGCCGTTCGGACGGGCGTAAAATTTCGCTTCATCATCCGTTTTGACGTAAATGCCTTGCCCATTGCTGGGTGTAAAACTCGGCAAAGAATCCTTCGGCTGCACCCGGGCATTCACGGCATTGCTTCCATTGTTGAGTTGATTGTTGAACCAGAAGTTGTTGCAAGGCACGCCCGCCAATAACAGGAAAGAGAAGTCGTTGGGGTCAATTTGCCAGTTGAATACCTTTTCATTATTGAGGTCAGCGGTTGACAATGGGTTAGTATTCAAGGTTTGTAGCATACCTGCGGACAGATCGACTTGGCTCACCGAGAAGGGCTGTACAGCGGCAGCGGCTGCTTGCATCGCCAAAGCAGGTTGACTGCTTTGCGGTTGGGCGTTGGGCAAGAGTTTTTTGAAATCGCCCCAGGAAATTGGCGGCGGCGTAGGCCCATCGGAGCCAAAGTGAATGGTAAAGGAGAAAATGGACAAATCCACCCGCGCTTTACCACCGAATTCGGGACCCCAAATATCCAGATCAACCCCAACATGGAAATGAAGGGTGAAGAGGAGATGTAACTCAATGTCGATGTGGATAAAGGCATCCGCATAGTAAAAGAAGGGTTTCCAGCCCAACAGGAAGTCGAAACCCGCATCAAAGGTCGCTTTTACAACTTTGATGTCAAATACAGCCGTCATCTCCAAGCCCGCCATGAGCAGGTGCGGGGTAAGCGCGAAGTAAGATTGCCCCCTGATTTTGAGCGGCCCCAAATCCCAGCTCATGCCCAGGCGTGGTACGCTTGGGTACCAGGCTGGCTTCACAAATGCCGGGTTGTACCCACCAATGGTCACCATAAAATCGCCTTCACGTGCGCCAGTAGGCTGGTCCTTAAACCAAATGTAAAAAGCGAAACCGCCCGTCAGGTGGCAAGCACTGGCAAATACGTAAGAAGCCGGGGTAAGTTCGGCCAAAACGGCTAAAAATCCTGCGTCGGAGTTGTAATCCACTTCAAAATCCAATTGGACAAAGGCAATTGGCTCTGCTGGCTCAGGAATACTCAAGGCCGCGCTGCCAATCAAACCAAGCTGGAAGCCGACCCCAAAGGATACTTCTAGAATGGCGCTAACCTGTAGTAACTCAAACGAAGTAAAATCAAGCCCCGCCGCAATCCAGTAAGCTCCGGATTGGGGAGGGATGAATTTGGCCAGTTGGGTCAGTGCCTGGGTAATGTCGTTGAGGCTGCTGGGTGCGCCGCTGGGAATAGGGTTGTTCGCTGCGCTCGGCAAAAGTGGGAAACTGGGCAACTCAGCAAAATCCGGCAGGACGAACTTGCGGTTCAAGCCAAAACCACCCGCGATTCCATCTACAAAGAAGAAAGGTGGGCCACCAATGGGCACCTCTACATGCACGAAAATAAAGAAGCTGGGTTCCGGCGTGGTGGTTGCGTATCCGCCGTAAGCCTGCATCCCGATGGTACCCGCCGTGATGGCCAGCATGCCCATGAAGTTGTCGCAATTGTCGCCGATGCTGATGAATCCACCAGCAATCCGCAGCCCCCCTTTGTTCACATTCACGCCGAGACCATGCAGTTGGAAGGACACATCGGAAATTTCCTTGGGTGGAAACTTCATTTTGATGCCCATCCCCTGGAACGACATGGTGATGCCACCAAGCGTTAGTTCGCCGGAAATATCGAGGCCGATTTGACCATTGGAATACCCGAGGTTGAAACCCGTGAGGTGGACGGGGCCAAAGGTTTTATCGATGCCTTGTTTGCCGTTGTTTGCCGGGATTTTGGCCGTATCGTTGTCCGCAGCAATTAAAGTTGGAGTGGAGGGCTGAGTCGTGCCCCCACTGCTGATGCCATTGCCATTTACCACGAGGTTGATGGGCTTTTTGTCTTCATTGACCTGCAAAACGGCGTTAAAAATGGCTTCAGCGGGTAGACCCTTGCCTGCTTCCACATTGGGAATGAGGCTGGTGGGCACCTGGGCATTGCTAAACAGCGTGCTCAGTTCGGTAAGGTCAGCGGCGGCCATTTCCTTGGGCAAACCCGCGATTTGGATTTGATTTACCTCAATTTGCGCTACTTTTTCAATGTAGGAACCAATGACGGGCAATTTGCTAAAATCCAGGGTAGGCTTGAAAGCCAGGGCAAAGAAGGGTTTCCATACCGCAGCAGTATCCGTTCCAGTTTTGACAATCGCAAATACCAATTGGCCGTAGAGGGCTGAAACTGCATTCAAAAGCAAACCCTTGCCTGCCGTCCCGGTATCGTACTCGATAGTGGCACTGGTGATTTCAAGGTCGTTCAGCGCCTCGGGTATAGGCGGCGCAGGTGCGTTAAACGCTGCCGCAAAATCAGAGATGTTCAACGATTTGCCACTGCCACTTTTGAGGGTAGCGACCAGGGTGGTTTCTGTTTTTTTAGGGTCGCCACTTTTACCCGTCGCATCGAAGTCGAATTCAAGCGCTTTACCGGGCTGCCCCTCTGGTCCAACCAGCAGGCTGCCTTTGAATTCCCAGCCGTCTTTGTCGACATGGTAGGTAATGGTGACGTCCAGTGCTTCGCCAGCGATGGGGAACTTGGCTTCAATAACAATTTCGAAGGTGCTGTCGGGCGGCGCATCGGCTGCTTTTTTGGGAGCGGGCTTATCACTTTTGATCGGCGCAATGTAGCTGATCGAGGTCTGAACAATGCTGATGTGGTTCAGGTAATCGGGATGCTCAAAGCCGAATCCGTCGGCGAGTTCCCCGATGTTGAAAGGGTGATCGGATTTTGCCGAAAAGGTCCAATCTGTATCACTGCGCTCGGCAGAGAGGTCAAAAACGGGTGCATCATCGCCAGTGCCGATTTCAATTTGTGCGCTAATGCTCCCAGTGATGTCGTTTTTATTCTTCTGTAAATCGGCGCTAAAACCTTTAATGAGCGGCGCTTTAAAGTTCTGGAATTTCCATTCAATTTCCAGATCGATGCTGCCCGAATAAACTTGTTGATCGGGCTGTGCCATAAAAGCGAGTCCGTCAATGGTAATGTCTGGAAAATCGTCGGAATGGGAACTGAACTGCTCAAAGAGTTTGGTCAATGGGATGCTTGATCCATCCACCAGGCCGCCATTGATGTCAAATACCCAACTGCTGGTATCAGTGGGGTGGGGGCTTACATTTTGGGCTGGCCCAAAGTTCGCTTCAAAGCTGATATCCCCTCCCAATAATTCAAAATCGCCATCGAGGGTCACTTTGGTTTGCGCACCAGAAAGGGGAAAGGGATTGCCCACCCACCAGTTGACGGAAAAAGTTTTCAGATCAAACCAGGGTTGATAGCCAATGGCTGGGCCATTTTCATAACCTACCGACAAGGAGATGTTGCTGATGGCAGGTTTTCCACCTTTGGGGATGTCGATTTCCAGGCCGAGGTTTTGAATGCCGATGTGCTTAAAAAAGCCATTCGGGCCCTGGTTTTGTTGAATACTGGATGGCAGGTTTTGCGACAGCGTAGACTGCTCAAACAAGCTGGCAATATCACTCAAACTAATCGCAGGTTGATCTTCCAGGCCATTCATCGAAAAGGAGAGCGATTCACCGTTCAGGGAGACCAGCGCCTGAATGAGCACATGACCAATAGTCGCTTGCAGTACCAACTGTGAAGCCAGTAGGGTTGCGTTTTGGGTAGGATCGTCCGTATCGCTGGTCGCAGGATAAGCTTCGAAACCAGCATCAAATTCTAGCGTAATTGGGCTATTGCCGCTGAGGGTAGCATTGTGGTTGTCGCCTAGGTCGGCCAGCAGGCGTAGGGTAATGTTTTGAGGGTCTTTTGAAGTTTGGCTGTTGTCGACCGGGCCATTAAAGAAGAAGCTGCCCAGGCTCAAATCGCCAAACAGGTTTGCTAAAGCCGGAAATACATCGGTAGGCAATCCCGCAGGCACTTGTAAGTTCAAGCCCACACTGAGGCTGCGGAAGGCATTGGAAAACGTGGGCGCGGGTCCTCCGAGGTGCCACTGTTGTTCGTGGGCAAAAGAAGTAAGCAGGAAACTGGGCGCTTGATTGGCGATCAGGTGGCTGAATACAAAACTGCTTTGCAAGCCTGGAAAACTATCTGCAGGCGTCCAGTCTGCTGATTTTATTTGAGCGATGAGGGTAAAATCAACCAGTATATTGCTGTCATTTTGTGGATCGACAGGTGTAACGTAAAGGGTCAACTCGATTTGCGCTTTGGGTATGTTCAAGAGATCGCTGTCGGAGCTACCAAACAATACGGCGGAGGGCAAGTCTTCATCCCGATCATTCCTTACTGAGCCATTCGCCGCCGCCACTGCCAATCCTGCTGCGCCGAGGTGCAGGCTACTCACCTGAAAATTAGTACCGAGGGCAGCCTTCAGGTCGGCAGTCCAGTTTAGTCCAGCAATCGGATCGGTGAGGCTGAGCGACTCATTTTTGAGGGCGGCATTGAGGACTGAGCAGAGGGTGGCAATATTCATTTCTTTAGCTTGACTGGTTAGAACATAAAGGCTCCTACAATGGGTAAATGGTCGCTGATCCCACTGGTTTTTCCTTTACCCGTGGTGTTTCTGGTAATATAGTCGTTAAAAGAATCCTTAAAGTCTTCATCACGTTTCCTTTTTTTCGTTTTGGGTGCATTCTTTTGTCGAGTATCGGTCATGGTATCGATCACATTCAATACCTTGGGGGGTAAAAGTTTGCCTATACTTAACCGTGTAGCGAAAAAATTGTCATAGGCATTGCTCGCCGCTTTAGGGGTTTTTCCCGAGAAATCAGGGGCACCCAGCAGACTGGAACCAGCACCATCGGTAATCAAGGTGTCAAAACCCTGGGTGGTTTTTAAGTTTGTATAAAAGGTCTGGTTGCCCGTATCGTTGTAGTCGAGGTTGGTATCGCTACCTACCAGCACAGGAAGCGTACCCCCGGACTTGGCATCCGCGGCACTCAGACAATCGACGATGGAACTGCGGATAAGTTTTAAATCATTTAATTCTGCACAGGCATGAAACCCACAAATGACCACCTGCTGTTTGGACGGGGTCGCGCCGGCATTTTCCAGCTCGAAGACACATGCAGCTGGTTTTCTTGAGCCACCGAATTTCAATTCCTTTTTGTTTTTATCCTGTCTCAGAATGACCGGCCGGCTGACCAAGGTAATGGCAGTGGGCAACAAATAGCCTGGCTCAACACTCTGTGGAGTCTCTTTCCAGTAAAAAGCATAGGCGTCCCGATCCTTGTTTCCGGCATTTGCGCCAGTTACAAGCATTTTCCAGCCAGATGGTTTATCTTTTTTTTTAAGGGTACTTAATAAGGAATTCAGGGCATTTGTGGCACCACTCAAAACTAAATCCTGGTCAATTTTTGCCCGCTTGACTCTTCGGTTTACGGCGACTTCGAGGATTACAAAGATATCAACCCCACTCTCAATAATGGTGTCGGAAATATCTGACATCGTTTTCGAATAGTCATAATTCCCAAAGTCTTTGAGGTTCCAGGAGAGGAACCGGAAAGTAATTGTAGGCATTAGGTGTACTCAACTAAATTTGTTATATAGGAGGAATTGCTGCTGGTCTATTTGGGTATACCAGCAGCACAATATACAATTATTTCAAGGAATGCAACGCTGTGCAAATTATTTTATCTTTCGCAATCCATTCATTTTGTAACCTATTTCGTAAACTCCCGCGCAACAATCCTATTCGCCGTTCTCACTTCGTATTCCAGGATTTAAACATATTTGAGAGGATTGATTGATGAAAAGCTATAAAATACTACGTTTCCCAAATGTTTTCATTTTGAAACCCTTAGGAACGAAAATAAAATAAAGTAAACACTTGACCTGCTCTTTTTTGATTTTGCTGCGTTACGCCTCAGTTGCCTAGGCCTGCTATGCGCCTTCGTCGTGCCTTGCCAAATCAAAAAATAGCTAAGTCAACTTGTTTACTTTATTTCATTCCTGTTCCTACGATATCGCCCGCGTCAACACCTCCTGCATATTCCCCACATAATGGAACTTCAATCCAGTGATGTAATCCGCATTAATATCTTCCACATGCCGACGGTTTTCCTTGCACAAGATGATTTCCTTCATGCCTGCCCGTTTGGCTGCCAGGATTTTTTCCTTGATGCCACCTACGGGTAACACCTTGCCGCGCAGGGTGATTTCGCCCGTCATGGCCAGGTAAGGCCGTACGGGTTTGCCCGTGAATACGGAAGCAAGTGCCGTCAACATGGTCACCCCTGCTGATGGGCCGTCTTTGGGGATGGCGCCTTCGGGAATGTGCACGTGTACGTCGCTTTTTTCCAGTTTTTCGGTGTCCACGCCCAGTTCATCCGCGTGGGCTTTGATGAAACTCATGGCCGTAGTGGCCGATTCTTTCATCACTTCGCCCAGGTTGCCGGTGAGGATCATGCGCCCGGTGCCTTTGCTGACACTGGATTCCACGAAGAGGATTTCGCCCCCCATTTGAGTCCAAGCCAAGCCAACGGCTACGCCGGGGGAAGGCACTTCTTGGTACAATTCCGGAGAGAAAGGCGTAATGCCCAACACGCTGGCCACTTCAGCCTCGTCGATGTTTGCATTAGGCGTTTCGTCCATGGCCACTTGTTTAGCGACGTGACGCATCAAAGCGGCAATTTGCCGATTGAGCGAACGTACGCCCGACTCGCGGGTATATTCCTGCACGATTTTTTTCAGCGCTTTTTTACCAATTTTAACCTGGCTGGCGTTGAGTCCATGCTCTTTCAACTGATCGGGGATCAGGTGGCGTTTGGCGATTTCTACCTTTTCTTCCATGGAGTAACCACCGATTTCGATGATTTCCATGCGGTCGAGCAGGGGAGCCTGGATGGTGCTCAGGCTATTGGCGGTGGCAATGAACAGGACCTTGCTCAGGTCGTAGTCCACTTCCAGGTAATTGTCGTGAAAATGGTCGTTTTGAGAAGGATCCAGCACTTCGAGCAAGGCCGAGCTGGGGTCACCCCGAAAATCACGGCCTACTTTATCGATCTCATCCAGCAAAAATACCGGATTCCCGCTACCCGCTTTTTTCATCGATTGGATGATGCGGCCAGGCAAGGCACCAATGTAGGTTTTACGGTGGCCACGGATTTCACTTTCATCGTGCAAACCACCGAGCGACATCTGTACAAATTCCCGATCCAAGGCCGTAGCAATCGAGCGTCCCAAGGAGGTTTTACCCACCCCCGGAGGACCGACGAGGCACAAGATTGGCGCTTTCATGTCGCCCTTGAGCTTGAGTACGGCCAGGTGTTCGAGGATCCGTTCTTTGACTTTTTCGAGGCCAAAGTGATCGTGGTCGAGCACTTTTTTTACCCGTCTCAGGTCAAAATTGTCTTCGGAGAACTGCTGCCAGGGCAAGTCCATCATCAATTCCAGGTAGTTCAACTGGATGGAGTACTCCGCCACCTGGGGGTTCATGCGGCGCAACTTGGTCAGCTCCTTATCGAAGTGCTTCGCAGCGGCTTCGGTCCAGGCTTTGCTTTTGGCGCGTGACTCCAGGGTATTGACTTCCTCTTCCTGGGGATTTTGCCCCAACTCTTCCTGGATGGTTTTGAGCTGTTGGCTGAGGAAATAGTCGCGTTGTTGTTTTTCCAGATCGCCGCGTACGCGGGTTTCAATTTTATCTTTCAACTCTAGTAATTGGAGTTGAGTGCCCATTTCATGGATGACCAGGGATGCCTTTTGTCCCAGGTCGTCGTATTCCAGGATTTGCTGCTTCACCTCCACCTTGGAATTCATGTTGGAAGAGATGAAATTGAGCAAAAAGGAATTGTCCTGGATGCTGCGCAGCATGGCAATGGCCTCCTGCGGAATGTTGGGCGAAAGCTCTACAATCCGTTGCGACAGATCCATGATGGTAGAAACCTGTGCTTCAAACTCCAGTGTATCGATGTTTTCTGGGTGCGGCAATATCCGAATGGCTCCTTCCATAAAAGGGCTTTCCTGGAGCATATTGCCCAACTCAAACCGTTTTTGTCCCCGCAGAATCGCCGTAGTCGTGCCGTCGGGCATGCGCAGGATTTTGATGATCTGCGCAACTGTGCCAATTTGGTACAGGTCTTCAGCACCAGGGTTTTCCACCTTTACATCACGTTGGGACAATACCCCGATCAATTTGCTGGACTCGTATGCTTCGTTGATGGCGCGAATGGATTTGTCGCGCCCAACTGTTATTGGAATGACTACTCCTGGGAATAGTACCGTATTTTTAAGTGCCAATATTGGCAAATTGCCAGGATATTGGTCGTCGGCAATGGTATCCTGTCCCTCGTCCATGGAAAGCATGGGGAGGAAATCACTGTCGTCGTCTAGTTCTCGATTAACCAATAGCGCGTCGAACATAAGTTTGTTAAAGATGAAAGATGAAAGATGAAAGATAAGAGATGAAAGATGAGAGATGAAGGATGTAATCGCTTTCATCTCTCATCTTTCATCTCTCATCTTTTATTTTCCGTGACATTGTTTATACTTCTTCCCACTGCCACAAGGACAGGGGTCGTTGCGCCCAATTTTGGGATCACGACGAATGGGTGATACTTTTTCGCGTGGCGCACTGGCCGATTCAGCAGCTTCGGCTCGGCGCCGTGGCTCCTCGTCGGAGCGGCTGGTTTGAGTCCGGGTAGTCTCCAGCGCGCGTTGTTCACGAGCTTGCTCCAGGGTTGTACCATCGGAAAACACCAGGGTACCTTTTGACAAATAACCTGTCACCAATTGATTCACTTCCATGAACATGTCCTGGAACAAGTCGTAACCTTTGAGTTTGTACTCCACCAGGGGGTCTTTTTGAGCAAAAGACACGGCTTGTACCGACTCTTTCAGTTCGTCCATGTTGCGCAGGTGTTCCTTCCATTTCTCATCGATGATGGCCAGGGTCACGGTACGCTCGATATCGCGTAGGATGGTTTTTCCTTTGGATTCTACCGCATCTTTCAAGTCCGCAGTCACCACATACGGGTGTGAGCTACCATCCGTGAACGGAATCACGATGCGCTTGTAGATGTGCCCCTGATTGTGGTACACATCCTGGATTTGTGGCAACAACAGATCGATGATCTGATCGGCTTTGTGGTGGTAGGCTTCAAAAAATTGGGCATAGAAGGTATTCACCACATCGTTGACGGGTGCATCGCGGAAAAACGCAGCATCAATCTCAGGATCAATGCCCAATTGGCTGATGGCTTCGCGGCGGAAGGTATCAAAATTCCCCCCTTGGCGATGGATCAGCACAAGGTTTTCAATCATGGATTCAAAGCCGGTGTTGAGGTCGACCGAAAGCCGCTCGCCATACAAGGCGTTGTCGCGTTTTTTGTAGATGCTCTCCCGTTGTACGTTCATCACGTCGTCGTATTCCAACAAACGTTTCCGCACCCCGAAGTGGTTTTCTTCTACTTTTTTCTGTGCCCGTTCAATCGACTTGGTGACCATGCTGTGCTGGATCACGTCGCCTTCCTTGTGGCCCATGCGGTCCATCAAACCAGCGATACGTTCCGATTGGAACAAACGCATGAGGTTGTCTTCCAAGGAAACGTAGAACTGAGAGGTACCTGGGTCTCCCTGGCGTCCGGCACGACCACGCAACTGACGGTCTACCCGACGGGATTCGTGGCGTTCGGTACCGATGATGGCCAAACCACCCGCAGCTTTCACCTCTGCCGAAATTTTGATGTCGGTACCCCGACCGGCCATGTTGGTCGCGATGGTCACTTTGCCGGGGCGACCCGCTTCGGCTACAATTTCTGCTTCACGTTGGTGTTGCTTGGCGTTGAGCACGTTGTGGTCGATGTTGCGCATGCGCAGCAGGCGGCTCAGTTTTTCGGAAATGTCCACCGAAGTTGTACCGACCAGCACCGGGCGGCCAGCATTGCTGAGTTGGACAATTTCGTCGATGACTGCGTCGTATTTTTCTTTGGATGATTTGAACACCAAGTCGTCCATGTCCTTACGGGTCATCGGGCGATTGGTAGGAACAACGGTTACCTCCAATTTGTAGATGTCCCACAATTCTTTGGCTTCGGTTTCGGCTGTACCCGTCATACCAGCCAATTTGTGGTACATGCGGAAGAAGTTCTGGAGCGTAACGGTTGCGTACGTTTGGGTGATTTCGCCCACTTTTACGTTTTCCTTCGCTTCCAGGGCCTGGTGCAAACCATCGGAATACCGACGGCCTTCCATCATACGGCCTGTTTGTTCATCCACAATCTTCACCTCACCATTCATTACCACGTAGTCTTCGTCGGCCTCAAAAATGGTGTAGGCTTTCAACAATTGGCTGATGGCGTGCAAACGGCGGGATTTTACCGCAAAATCCTGCGACAATTTGGTTTTTGCTTCCGCTTTTTCCTCCTTGGTCAGTTCGGTATTGCGGTCAATTTCCATCAACTCCGTTGCCAAATCGGGCAGGATGTAAAAGTTGGGGTCGGCACTACCCTGGGTCAGGTATTCTACCCCTTTATCGGACAATTCAACCTGGCGGTTTTTTTCGTCGATGACAAAATACAACTCGGCATCCACCAAATGCATGTGTTTGGATTGCTCCTGCATGTAGTGGTTTTCTGTTTTTTGCAAGTGCACTCTGGCCCCTTCTTCCCCGAGGAATTTGATCAAAGGACGAGATTTAGGCAGTGCGCGGTAAGAGCGCAAAAGCGCCATACCCGATTGGCCTTCCTCAACCCCGATTTTACCTTCGTTGTACAGTTTACGCCCTTGAGCCAGGTAATCGGTGGCCAATTTGCGCTGGATGTTGATCAGGCGTTCTACAGCAGGTTTGAGGTCTACGTAGTCCTGGTCTTCGGTGGTATACCCAACGGGGCCAGAAATGATCAGTGGGGTACGCGCATCGTCGATCAATACGGAGTCCACCTCATCCACGATGGCGTAGTGGTGTTTGGCCTGAACTTTTTCTTCTACGGAGCGCACCATATTGTCGCGCAGGTAGTCGAAACCAAATTCGTTGTTGGTACCAAAGGTGATGTCACACTGGTAAGCGGCGTTGCGCTCATCGGAGTGGGGTTGGTATTTGTCGATACAATCGACGGTCAGGAAAAGGAATTCGTAGAGCGGGCCTACCCATTCGGAGTCCCGTCGGGCCAGGTAATCGTTGACCGTTACGATGTGTACACCTTGGCCGCCAACACCGTTCAGGTAAGCGGGCAAAGTTGCCACCAGGGTTTTACCTTCCCCCGTGGCCATTTCCGCAATTTTACCCTCGTGGAGCACCATACCACCTACGAGCTGTACATCGTAGTGTACCATGTCCCAGGTGATGTCCCCCCCGGCGGCAGTCCACTGGTTTTTCCAGGTGGCCTTTTCGCCTTCGATGATGATGTAACGTTTGCCTTTGGCAGCCAGGTTGCGATCGTGATCGGTAGCCGTGACTTCGAGGGTAGGGTTTTCCTTAAAACGACGGGCAGCCTCCCGACAAACGGCAAAAGCCTCGGGCAATATTTCTTTCAGGACAAGCTCCAATTGTTTGTCCCGATCCTTGATGGCTTCGTCTATTTCGTTAAAGAGTTGCTCTTTTTTGATGAGGTCTTCTTCGTCATGGGCTTCATTGCGAAGATTCTGAATTTCTTCATCGATGGCGCTCAATTGCTGCGCAATGTAGGCCCGAAACTCCAAGGTTTTGTTGCGCAACTCGTCATTGCTGATCTGACGGAGTTGCTCGCCAATCTGGTTGATTTGTTCCACAATGGGCGCAAGACTCTTCACATCCCGCTCGTGCTTTGTGCCTCCGAGAATCTTGGTTAGTGCTTTTCCAATAGTGCCAAACATGTTGGGTAATTTGTACGTTAGGAGCTTTTAAACTAGAGCTTATATCAGCTCCAAGTAGCTCAAAATTCTCCCAAAGATACGGCGGATTAACGAATGATGGATGGCGAATAATACAAGTTGGTAACATCTGGACTAAAAAAGAAGCCTATTTTCCATTAATCATTTGATGCAATTTTCGCTTTATCTTTAGGGGCGTTTTTTTTATGCCCAATTTTGTACCAAATTTGCACAAAAATAGAACCTAAGCCATTTTGGCAGAAATGCCATTTTTTTATTTACAAGAACGATACCATCATGGAAAGAAGTTTGTTTTCGGCCATTTTTCTGTTGCTTGGCAGTTTATTGTTCACTTGTACACGCCAAAATGACACCATCGACATCCGCAATTATTACTTTCCACTCAAGGAATTGGAGGAAGGTATGGTCTACGAATATGCTTTTGTAGGCAATGATTCCATTGCGCCGGATTACTGGTATTACCGCAGTTTGATCCAGGATGGGAAAAAATACCTGACCAGCACCCTGTATCGCCCAGGAGATTTAAGCCCGCAAATTCACGCACGGGAGGTGATGGTCAAAAATGGCATGTTGCTGGAGGAAATCACTTTTTACGAAAAAGACACCACTGGTAAGCCAGAACAATTGCTGGTGCCAGTAAAAATTGTGGCAGGGAATATCTACCCTTTTTACGTACACGATCCAGGGGGTATCTTTTTGACCCGCCTGGAATGGACCTGGAAACAGGATACGCTGGATAAAACAGTATTGATCAAAAACCGGCGTTTTGCGGGTAAGACCAATATTGAGGTGGAGGGTAAAAAATACGATGCGGTGAAATTTGGGATGAAAGAAGCCATTGAAACCCATAAAAATGGTGTTCTGGCACCACCACCTTTTCCAGGCGATGAGACCTATGCGAAGGGCATTGGTCGAGTGCATTACCGGAAGTTTGTGGGGTACGGGGTGATGGAATACAAATTGGCGAAGCGGTACCCGATGGCAGAATTGGAGCGGAAGTTTAAGGAGATGCAGTAGACTCAGGTAAGTTGATTACCAAATAATTATCAGGCATATGCACGATCTGAAACCCCTCCCCGAAGGTTTCAGACCTTCGGGGAGGGGTTTCAGATTTGTGCGCAAATCCTTGATTTTCAAATCGCCCTAAATTTATTCACCTCGTCAACCAATCAACAAATAATCATAATGCACCAACGCCTTTTTCCCCTTTTGCCCCAGATACTTACGAGCCGTGGTGGAACCATATTGCGCCATCCCAATCCCCAGTTCCTCGCTTCCACAAAAAATAGCCACAATATCACCCCGCTCAAATTCTCCTTCAATGGCGGTGACACCTACCGGAAGCAAACTCGATACCCGCTCTTCAGCGCGTAGTGCAACGGCAGCCCCTTCATTGATGATGATTTTACCCTTGGGCTCAGCGCCCTGATAAGCCAGGCGTTTTTTGAGGTTGGAGGTCTTTTTTTGGCTCGGGAAAAGGGTGTATTCGCCCGTTTGCTCCCAGATGTCGTGCAGAATCTGATCTTTTTTGCCATTGGCAATGATGGTATCTACCCCCAGCACGGCGGCTTTGCGGGCAATCCGGTACTTGGTATTCATGCCTCCACGCCCAAAAGAAGAGGTAGAAGGCAGGATAAACCGTTGAAATTGTGCATCGTTGGGATCAATTTCCCGAATCAGTCGGCTATTTGGGTCACTGGGATG